>JARGPD010000030.1:0-23048 GCA_029212845.1 Planctomycetota bacterium | reverse complement strand
CCGGACCCCCGGGCGCCCCCCCGGGCCGGGCGGCGCGGGCCCGGGGGGCGCGATCGGGTGGGGCCCTTGGGGGGGGGGGGGGACCGCGTGCCGGCGGCCCCCCCCGCCACAAGGTCCCGAGCCCCGGACCTACTGGGTCTGGATGTTGCCGTTGGGCTGCTCGGTCAGGGTCTTGGCAGGGTTGAAGATGACGACCTTGAGGTCGGTCGTCGTGCCGATCGCGCCACCGAAGTCGTGGGCCACGCCGTTGCCGTCGGCCATCTCGTAGTCCGGGCAGACGACGTGGTCGATGCGGCTGCCGCTGGTCGCGTCGATCACCGAGAGGTTCTGGTAGCCGGTGCTCGGGTTGATCGCCGTCCAGCCCTCGAAGGGGATCGTGTAGCCGCCTTCGGTCACGGTGACGCCCGAGTGGTTGACGACGACCACCAGGCCGTTGTCGTAGGTCAGGCGCACGACCGGCTGGGTCAGGTCCAGGTCGGTCTTGTAGGCCGTCGACAGGTCCATCCAGCCGAGGGGCTGGTCGCCGGCGCGGTACTCGACCGTGGCCCCGGTCGCGGCGTTCCACTCCTCCGGGAAGTAGCGCATCGCGTAGTACTCCTTGATCTGCGAGGCCCAGTGCAGGTAGTCGTCCCCGTTGTCCTTCACCGACAGCGACATCATGAAGCCGTTGTGGCCGTAGCTGATCGAGGCGGCCCGGTAGGAGTAGACCGTGGCGTCGCTGTAGGGCACCGGGTGGGTGCCACCCTGGAAGTAGCGCGTGTACTGGCCCATGCCGAACAGGCCCGGCATGACCGGACGCACGACGTTGATCTCGTAGTCCGGGACGATGACCTGGTTCTCGCCGGCCGTGCTCGGGACCGACGGCGGACCACCGGTGGAGAGGGTCCGCCAGGCACCGTCGAGGTAGCCCATGTAGAAGGTGTCCCAGCGGCGCTCGAACAACCAGAACGAGCCCTCGCCCAGGACCGGCCCGTGGATGAAGTTCGAGGCCTGCTCGAACAGGTCGGCGTAGCTGTTGAGCGCCGAGCTCAGGCTGTTGTCGTTGGGAGAGGTGTGGTCGCCCGAGATGACACCCTGGTTCAGGCCGTTGCCGGTCACGATCAGGTCCGGCGCGGAGATGGTCATCACGTCGAAGTAGTTCGCGTTGACGCCGTAGTTGGCCATCATGATCGCGGCCTCGCGCTCGAAGTGCTTGAGCACGCGACGGGGCGCGAGCAGGCGCGTGTGGTACAGGTTCGAGTGGGGGTTGGCGAGGTCCTCGACGATGCCGAAGCCGAGGCGGTACTTGCCCTTGCCGTCCTTCACCGAGTCATCCCAGTGGATGTAGTCGGGAGCGACCTCGGAGTAGTTCGGGTTCTCGTCCGACCCCTGGGCCTGGTCGAGGCTGTAGAAGTCGGTGTACATCGCGACGCGCCAGCCGCCGGCGACGGCCTGCTGGACCATGGCCGCGAGCTCGGCGTCGGTGCCGCCGACCGGGTTGGCCGGGACGTGGGTCGAGGCGCGTCGGTTGTGGCCGAAGTGCATCCAGTGGGTCTTCCACATGAGCACGTCCTTCATGCCCCAGCTCTGCATCGCCTGGACGTTGGCGAGGTCCTGGTTGTACGCCTGGTCCGAGGTGAGCTCCTTGGAGTAGGCGACCGCGACCATGTTGGCGAAGTCGTCGCCGTGGGTGCCCTTGGTGGCGTTGGTGCGCACGAAGCAGTCGCTGACGTCCGGGCTGACGGTCAGCCAGCCCGTCTCGTCCAGGGGCAGGCACTTCTGGTCCGTGTCCGGGATGTAGTGCACGACCTCGGTGAACGAGGCCAGGTTGGCGAAGGTCCACAGGGCCGCCTCGGCGTGGCGCTGGGCGCTGGACTCGAACAGGTCGAGGAAGCTCTGCATGAAGAGCGTGTCGTCCAGGAGCGAGATGCCGATCTGGTCCATGTACGGGACGCGCCGGCCCTCGAAGGTCGAGCTCGGGTTGAGCGAGGCCTGGTTGCCGAGGCTGAAGCCACAGTAGCCGTCGTCGCCCTCGTGCCCGCCGCTGGTCTGGTAGGCGTGCACCTTCAGGGACTTGCCGACCAGGGTGTACTCGATCGAGCGCGTGTGGGTCGTCGTGCCGCCGCCGATGGCGGGCACGTCGTCCTGGAAGTCCATGCGCAGGGTGTTGCCGCTCAGGCTGTGGCCGAGCAGGGTGTGCGTGCCGAAGGCCTGGAAGGCCAGCGGGTTGTAGGCGACGCCGTTCTGGCCGTAGTGGAAGCCGCCGAAGATCGCGGGGTAGACCTGGTTGGAGGCCTCGAACACGTTGATGGTGCCCTGCTGGACGCCCGGATCCTTGAGGTCGATCTGGTACTCGGTCACGACCGACGAGGCGTCCGTGAAGGTGAACTTGTAGACGAGGGAGCCCGCGTCGAAGGTCACGGACTCGGTCCCCGCAGCGTCGCTACCGAGGGGCAGCATGCGCACGTCGTGGTCGGGGACGGGGGCCAAGAGGCGCGCCTCGATCAGGCCCGAGCCGAACAGGGTCAGAGCGGGGTCCAGGAGGTCCACGTCGAAGACCTGGGTCGGGACGACGCCGTCGACGAGGGCCGGGTCGCTTGCCAGGTTGACCTGCAGCTCGAGGCTGCTGCCGATCGGGATCAGCTTGATCGCGGCGGGGTCCAGCCAAAGGGAGGCGCTCGGGCCGAGGGGGATGCCGACCGGGAGGGCGGCGACGGCGACGGCCAGGAAGGTCAGGTGGGTCGGCGCCAGGGGCTTGCTGGCCTCATGGGTCAGGCCGGGCAGGCTGACCTGGATGGTCAGGTCGGCATCGAGGTAGACCTCGAGCTGGCCGGCGTCGGGCCCCTCGGGATGGTAGGCCGGGATGACATCGTAGTCCTGAGCGATGGCAGGGGTTGCGAGCAGGAGGGACGCGACAGAAGCGGAGACGAAGGTGCGCAGCATGGAGGGCTGGAGGCGAGGGCGGGGAGCGGTGGGGGCGGCAGGAGCGTCGTCTAGGAGAACATGGAAGCTAGACCCCTAGATCGACTGTTCGGACGGCGGAAGTCTATGGAAGGATCCTCACACGGGGATCACAGCTTGGTGACTTCCTTCAAGTCTGGTCCACTTCCGGAGTTACGAGGCTTGCCGGACTAGGGTACGCTGGCTTCCATGAGCGGGACTCCCTCCATCCTGCACGTGGACATGGATGCGTTCTACGCATCTGTGGAGGTGCGTGACCTGCCCGAGCTCGCCGGCCAGCCGGTGGCGGTGGGTGGCGAGGCCGAGCGCAGGGGCGTGATCGCCGCCGCCAGCTACGAAGCGCGCGCCTTCGGGGTGCACTCGGCCATGCCCACCGTGACGGCGCGGCGCCTGTGCCCCAACCTGGTGCTCTTGCCGCCGAACTTCGAGAAGTACACCCAGGTCAGCCGCCAGATCATGTCGATCTTCCGCAGCTACACGCCGGTGGTCGAGCCCCTCTCCCTGGACGAGGCCTTCCTCGACACGTCCGGCTGCGAGCGGCTGCACGGGGACGCGATCGAGATCGGGCGTGCGATCCGCCGCGACATCCTGCGCGAGACCGGGCTGGTCGCCTCGATCGGCGTAGCCCCGACCAAGTTCCTGGCCAAGCTGGCCTCGGACCTCGACAAGCCCGACGGCTTCCGCGTGATCCTCGAGCACCAGATCCGATCGGTGCTGGACCCGCTGCCCGTCGAGAAGATCTTCGGCGTCGGGCGCAGCACCGCCAAGCGCTTGCACAGCCTGGGCATCCGCACGATCGGCGAGCTCGCCGGGCTGGAGCGCGACGACGTGGTGCGCCGCTTCGGCTCGAGCGGGGCTTGGATCCACGACCTCGCCCACGGCATCGACGCCAGGCGCGTGAACCCGCGCCGGCCGGAGAAGTCCCGCGGCATGGAGCGCACCTTCGCCGAGGACATCTCGGACCGCGACCAGCTCAAGCGCCTGCTCTACGAGTACTGCGAGGAGGTCGCCTTCGACCTGCGCGACCGCGGCCTGCAGGGCAAGACGATCGCGGTGAAGGCGCGCACCCCCAGCTTCAAGACGATCACCCGCTCGCGGACCCTGGACCGCCACACCAACCTCGGCGCGCGCATCTACGCCACCGCGCGCGAGCTCTTCGACCGCGTGCCCGGCGGACCACTGCGCCTGCTCGGGGTCCAGGTCTCGGGGCTCGAGGACGTGCGCACGGCCCACCAGGGTGTGCTGTTCGACGATGGCTCGGCGCCGCTGGGTGGCGAGGGGGCCGCGTCCGGGGACTCGCCCGAGAAGCCCGGCAAGGAGCGCCGGCTGCGGCGTGCGATGCTCGGGGCCGACCGCCTGCGCAAGAAGTACGGCAAGCGCCTGGTGCAGCCTGGCTCCCTGGTCTCGGATCGCGATCGGACCTGAGGCCGCGCGGGAGGAGCCAGCCCCGCTTCGGAGTCGCCAAGATTCCAGCCGCGCGAGCGCCTTCTTCATCGTCTCCGCATCGTACTGCCAGCTAGCCGGGCTTAGAATCGCCCGCATGACGAACAGGATCCTGCATCTGCCTGGGGCCGTAGCGGCCGCCCTCGCCCTGGCGTTCCTCGGGGCTTGCGGCCAGGTCGAGTCCGAGCGCGTCGCCGTGCCCGCGGGAAAAGGCGCCCTCGAGCTCGCGGGGCGCCACGGCTTCGGCCGCTCCATCTCCGGGGTGGTCCGGCCGTCGGACAGGGCCCAGGAAGAGCTGTTCGTCTCGGGCTGGCACCTGCGCGAGACCTACACCTCGGGCGAGGAGACCGTCTGGAGCGTCGTCGCGCGCCCGGTCCTGCTCCTGCCCCTCGCCGAGGTACCGACCGTGGATGTCGAGCTGAGCCTCGAGGTCCAGCGCGCGGAGTTCCGCGGGGGCGACTACCCGCTCGGCGTCGAGGTCAACGGGGTGGAGCTCGGCACCACCGAGCTCGTCGATGGCATGAACCACCTGCGCCTGCCCGTGCCGAGCGGCCTCTTGTTCGCCGGCCTCAACCGCATCGTGCTGCAGAGCCCCGAGCCCGACTCGCCGGCTGACCATGGCTTCGGCGGGGACCGCCGCAAGCTCGGCTTCCGGCTCGGCCCCGTCGTGGTCAACGCCGCCGATGCCAAGCGCGTGCCCGTCCTGCACCGCTCGCTCAAGGCGATGCCGGGGGCGACGGTGCACTGGTCCCTGGCCGAGGGCGCCGGGCCCTGGAGCCTGGTCGTCCAGGACGGCGCCACGGGCGTGGTCCAGAGCAGCCACTCCATGGTGGGGGCGGGGGGGCTGGTCGAGCTCAGCGAGGACGGCGGCGAGGACCTCCAGCTGGCGGTCTGGCCTGTGGACCCCGGGGACTCCCCCGGGCTGCGCAGCGAGGACGAGCTGACCGAGTTCGTCATCCGCAGCGAGCCCAACTACACCGACGTGATCCTGATCGTGGTCGACACCCTGCGCGCCGACGCCTTGGTGCTCGCGGCACCGCCGAACATCGCCGGCCTAGCGGCGGAGTCGACGGTCTTCGAGTACGCCTTCGCCCACGCGCCGATCACCCTGCCGAGCCACACGGCGCTGTTCTCCTCGCGGCATCCCCACGTGACCGGGATCGTCAACAACGGCCAGACCGTGTCGGCCGAGCTGCCGCTGTTCGCGCCGCACCTGGCCTCCTTCGGCTACCGCACCCTGGCGGCCGTCTCGCTGGGGACCCTGCTCGCACCGGTCATGGGCCTGGACACCGGCCTCGACCGTGGCTTCGACCGCTTCGAGTCCGCCAGCGACCTTGACTCCTATGCCGAGATGACCGCCCCGCTGCTCGCGGACCTGCTCGCCGACGAGGACGGCAGCGAGCCGATGCTGCTCTTCGCCCACTTCGCCGATCCCCACGAGCCCTACCGCAGCGCGGGGCCGACCGGCCTCGAGACGCACGTCCTCGTCGACGGCGTGCCGTCGATGGTGCTCGATCCCGGGCGCGCGCCCTACGTCGAGCGCCGGATCAAGCTGGAGGCGGGCCCGCACCAGCTAGCCTTCGAGAGCCCCGGGCTCGAGGTCCAGCTGCGGAGCTTGGCGCTGCGGTTCGAGGACGGGACGCAGCTCGAGCCGCGCTTCCTCGAGGGCGCCCTGATGGCGCTCGGTGAGCGCCATGTCGTCGAGTTCGACGTGCCCGCCGATGGGACCGTCGAGGTCGACCTGTGGCTCAACGACTACCCGCGCAAGGAGGCGCGCTACGCGCGCTATGCCGAGGAGATCGCCATGGTCGACGTCGCCATCGGAGAGCTGATCGCCGACTTGAAGACGGCCGGGCGCTGGGACGACAGCTTGGTGGTCTTCACGTCGGACCACGGCGAGGGCCTCGCCCAGCACGGCATCATCGGGCACGTGGGTGGGCTCTTTGAGGAGCAGCTGCACGTGCCTTTGCTGGTCAAGCTCCCTGCCGGTGAGGCCTGGCAGCCGGTCCGCAGCCAGCTCGAGCAGATGTCCAAGCGGGTCGTGCGCCACGTGGACCTGGTGCCGACCCTGCTCGAGCTCTTGGGCCTGCCTCCGCTGGCCGGCCAGGAGGGGCGCTCGCTGCTCGACCCGGACCTAGCCGACGGCACCAGCCTGGAGGTGCTCGGCCAGACCCATGCTCCCGAGGCGCGCTTCGACCTCTACAGCCTGCGCGACGAGCGCTGGAAGCTGATCTATGCCCCGGACTCGCGGCGCTTCCAGATGTTCGACATCCAGGCCGATCCGGCCGAGGAGCAGGACGTCTTCGCCGAGCACGGCGACGAGCGGATCGAGTGGCAGGTGCGCTTGAGGGACCTGGCGCTCCTGTGGAAGCGCGACGGAAACATCGAGACCGACGAGGAGCGCGCGGCCCTTCGAGCCGCCCTGGGATACTGATCGGACCAACTCGGCCCCAAATGGGGTCCTTGCAGGGGTTCAAACTCGGGCCACCGGCGAAAGTGTGGGATATACTTTCCCGCTCAAATCTTCACCTGGCGTTCGCCCCCTTTTGATCTCAATGGACCACCCCCTAGTCCTCCTCGTCCAAGACTTTAGCTCCCTGTTCGACTCCTCGGCCCTGCGTGACCTACAGGTCGGCACGACCCTGTTGAACCTGGTCCTGGCTCTTGTGCTCGGGCAGATCCTCTCGATCCACTACCAGAACTTCGCGCGGGTCCTCTCGAACAAGCGCAAGTTCGCGCCGATCCTGGTCTACATCGCGGCAACGACGATGCTGGTCATCTCGGTGGTGAAGACCTCCTTGGCCCTGTCCCTGGGCCTCGTTGGTGCCCTCTCGATCATCCGCTTCCGGACGCCGATCAAGGAGCCCGAGGAGCTGGCCTACCTCTTCATGGCGGTCGCCATCGGGGTCGGCATGGGGGCTGACCAGCGCATCGCGACCGCGATCATGGTGCTCGGCATCCTGGCCTACATGTCCCTGGTGGGCCGTGGGAAGCAGAGTCCGGTCGGCGCGCGCACGCTCGTGCACGTCGGCTGCGAGCTCGGCGAGCGGGACCGCACCGGGGCGATCGAGGCCCTGTTGGGCGCCGTCCAGCCCCACGCCGTCGACGTCGACCTGCGCCGCATCGACATCCAGGAAGAGGCCTTCGAGGCCTCCCTGATCGTGGACCTCGGCGACTCCTCCAAGCTCGGCGGCCTGCTCGACAGCGTGCAGGGTGCCTTCCCCGGTGCGTCGGTCAGCGTCGTCGAGGCCGACGGGCTCGACTAGCCCAGCCGCATGTCCAAAGACCTGCGCTACGAGGTGAAGATGGTCGCCCAGGCGGCGTTCTATCCCAAGCTACGGATGCACATGCGTCTGGACCGGAGCGCGATCCGTCAGCTCTATCCGCCGCGTCGGATCCAGAGCGTCTACTTCGACACGCACACCGGCCAGGCCCTCGAGGAGAACCTCGCTGGCATCAGCCACCGCGAGAAGGTGCGCCTGCGCTGGTACGGGAGCGAGACCCTCGGCGTCCAGGCGACCCTCGAGCGCAAGGTGCGCGAGAACATGCTCGGCTGGAAGGAGCTGCTGAAGATTGCGGCTCCCGTCGACGTCGAGGGCGTGCCCCGGCGGGCATTCCGCGACGCCCTGCGCCCGCACCTGACCGCGGCCTGGAACGACCTCATGGCCAAGGACATGCTGCCGGTCCAGTGGGTGGTCTACGACCGCGAGTACTACGCGACCGAGGCCGCCACCGGCCCGATCCGGATCACCATCGACCGGGCCTTGCGGACCTACGACCAGCGCAACCGGCGCAGCCTCTCCTCGCGCTTCCGGTCGCCGGTCCCCGACGTGATGATCGTCGAGGCCAAGTGCGCCGACTCCGAGCATGCCGAGCTCAAGCAGCTGATGGACCGCTTCCCGATGCAGATCGATCGCTGCTCGAAGTTCGTCTACGCGTCCAGTCCGAACGACGGCGCGATCTCCTCCTACATCCCGCTCTAGGGCGCCCCGTCCGCGCTACCAGCCCACGTCGAAACAGGCACCAGTCACCGTGAAGATCCAAGGCAACAACGCGTCGAACTCCGGCTTCTGGATGGGCCTGCTCGTCCTGGCTCTGGGCGTGGGCATCGGGTTCCTGGTGGGGAACCTGCGCAGCGCCGCCGAGGTGCCGACGTCCGACCTCGGCGAGATGATCAAGCAGGTCACCCTGCAGATCCCCGTGGCCCCGGCCGAGGTCCCCGAGGAGCCGCCGGTCAACGACCTCAAGACGATCTACATCGACATCGACGAGGCCGCCTCCCAGCGCCTGCAGGAGGTCTACGACCGCTCGATGCTGCTGCACCGCATCGTCCAGACCGAGGGCGACCTGGTCCCGGCCGTGGTCCGCAGCGAGGGCAAGGTCATCGACGCGTTCCTGCGCATCAAGGGCGACTTCAACGACCACATCGACACGGACAAGTGGTCGTTCCGCATCGAGCTCGAGAGCGACAAGCTCTACGGCATGAGCCGCTTCTCGATCCAGCACCCGAAGACGCGCAACTACCTGTACGAGTGGCTGCACATGGAGATGGCCCGGCGCGAGGGCCTGCTCGCCCCGCGCACCGACTTCGTCAACGTCGTCGTCAACGGGAACTCGACCGGGATCTACTACCTCGAGGAGCACTTCACCAAGGAGCTGATCGAGTCCCAGGGCCGCCGTGAGGGGCCGATCGTGCGCTTCGTCGAGGACACCTTCCTCGACATGGAGTCCCAGTACATCGCGATGATGGGCTACGCGCCCGAGTCGGTGCTGCCCGCGCGTCGCATCGAGCGCGCCCAGGTCGCGGCCTACGGCGAGAAGCGCCTGAACCAGTCCGAGAACCTCGCGCGCCAGCTCCAGCAGGCGCTCGACCTGATGCGCGACATCCAGCTCGATCGCAACGGGATGCGCACCCACGAGCTCCTGGACATCGACTCGAACACGACGATGTACGCCCTCGCGAGCCTCTTCCGCACCTCCCACGGCGCCAACTGGAAGAGCCGTCGCTACTACCACAACCCGGTGACGGGCCGGCTCGAGCCGGTCATCTTCGACACCGGCGCCGGCGTCCCGCTCAGCGCCCGCGATCCGCGCAGCATCTTCCAGTACGTGCTGCCGGCCTACCTCAAGAACGACTACTTCTACAACTCGCTCTTCGCCGAGATCGGGCGCGTCTCGACCTCGGCCTACATCGAGGAGTGCCTGGCCGAGCTGCGGCCCAAGCTCGAGCACTTCGAAGAGCTGCTGCGGCTCGAGGGGCTGGACGACCCGCTGATGAACACCGAGGCGATCGTCGCCGAGCTGCGCGAGCAGCAGGTCTTCCTCAATGAGCTGGTGCATCCGCGCATGCCGGTCGGCTTCGACTGCACGCTCCTGACCAAGGACGCGGCCGGCGCGACGCCGTCGGGCGACATCGAGATCGAGGCCTGGGCGACGACCAGCATCCCGGTCGTCGTGAAGGGCTTCCTGCTCGAGAACGGGCGCTACATGAACGCCCAGGACCTGCGCGTGCGCGGCCACGTGACCCCGACCGCCGGGGACCGTGGCGCGGTGACCCTGCCCAAGGACGGGAGCCACGTGTTCTTCACCTTCTCGGGCAACGACCGCGAGGCGGTGCTCAAGGACCTCGACGAGCTCAAGAAGGCGGTGCTGAGCTCGGGCGAGCCCGACCGCAGCCTGAAGATCACCCTGAAGGCCGAGTACCGGCTGATCAGCGACGACCAGGCGACCGAGGTCGAGCTGCCGATCCGCAAGTTCGCCGAGGTCTGGCGCGAGGAGGGCGGACGCCCCGAGACGCCGAGCCTGGACGAGGCCCTCGAGGAGCACTCCTTCCTGCGCTACGACCAGGACCAGAGGCGGCTCGAGATCGTGCCCGGTGTCCACGACGTCGCCGGGGACCTGGTCGTGCCGGTCAACTACCCGCTCTACGCCGGTCCCGGCGTGCACCTGCGGTTCGGCGAGACCGCCGCGCTGGTGACCTCCTCGCCGATCTTCTTCGAGGGCAGCGCCGACGACCCGATCGTGCTCGAGCCCCAGCCGGGCGCCAGCATGTGGGGCGGGCTCGCGGTGATCGAGCCCGGCACCAAGAGCATCATGCGCCAGGTCACCGTGCGCAACACCAACGTCATCCGGCGCGGCGGCTGGATGATGACCGGCGGCATCAACTTCTACCACGCGCCCGTCGACATCTTCGACAGCCGCTTCGAGAACGCCCTCGGCGAGGACGCGCTGAACATCTTCGGCGCCGAGTTCCTGCTCGACGGCATCGTGATCGACACGGTCGCCTCGGACGCCTTCGATGGGGACTTCGTCACCGGCCTGGTGGTGCGCAGCCACTTCCTCTCGTCGGTCGAGGACGCCGTCGACGTGAGCGGTAGCAAGATCATGGTGCGCGACTGCAAGTTCACCGCCATCGGCGACAAGGGCATCTCGGCCGGCGAGAACAGCCAGGTCTCGGTGCGCGACTGCACGGTGGAGAGCGCCTCGATCGCGGTGGCCTCGAAGGACTTCTCCCAGGTCGACGTCGACGGGCTGGTCATCGAGAGCGCCAAGTTCTACGGCTTCGCGGTGTACATCAAGAAGGCCGAGTTCGGTCCCAGCAGCGTGGTCGCCAAGAACGTGACCCTGGGCGAGCTGGGGCTCGGTACAGAGATCGTCCAAGAGACCTGCAGCTTCTCCCTCGACGGCGAGAGCGTGGCCGGAGTGCCGCTCGACGTGAAGGAACTCTACCGCCAGAAGATCCTGGGTCAGTAGGTCCCGATGCGCCACGTCCTCCTAGTTGCGGTCTGCCTCTTGCTGGTCGCCCTCGGGCTCCAGCGCGAGCTCCCCCAGCCGCTCGCGAACCAGGCCGATGCCGCGCCGAGCCAGCGCGACCTGCCGGTCACGATCCTGGCGACCGGCTGGAAGATGGACCTGCCCGACTACGGCATGCGGAAGGTCTTCCGCGGGTTCTTCGTCGGGCCGCGCGAGTACCGCAACGACGAGGGCGCCCTCGGCCTGTCCGTGATGGCCCTGCCTGACGGCGGCGGTGTGGCCGAGATCGAGACCTTCAACATGCGCTACGACCTCGAGGACGGCCTGAAGTTCAGCCAGTACCTCGACCAGGTCGAGCCCGGGACCGTGCTCCTGATGGGCAGCGCGACCTCGATCGGCAAGGCCGGCGACCAGTACGAGCTCTACAACGAGAAGGTCAGCGGCCTCTACCGGCGCATCGGGGCCGTCTCGAAGCCCACCCAGGTGGCGGTGCAGGGCTTCGCCTACATCTGCCTCAAGCGCGAGGACGGCAGCTTCAAGCCGATCGCCGAGACCTACTCGGAGACCAAGGGCGTGCGCCTCTCGTACGTCATCCCCGCCGACCGCCGCACGCTCCTGGACGTCGAACCCCAGCGGCTGCGCGACGCGCGAGTGCTGCGGCCCCTCGCCCTCACCGAGGCCCTCGGCGAGGACTTCCAGCCCAAGGGCAAGCGCAACTTTCGCGAGCGCCACTACGACTGCCTCGGGGCCACCCCAGGCGGCGGTGTGCCGAGCACCGTGACCTGGAAGCTGGAGGTGCCCGAGGACGCGCCGGCCCCCGTCGCTGGGCGCTTGTTCACGGCCCAGGTCGCCATGCCGTGGAGCTCCAATCCCAAGGTGTTGGGGGTCCGCTACACGCTCTTCGTCAACGGCGAGCTGCTCGGCGACTTCCCGATCTGGAACGACCCCGGCTCATCGGCCCAGTGGCTGTCCTGGGAGCAGCACATCCCCGCCTCGCTCGGACCGATCCAGGAGGTCAAGGTGCAGGCCGACGTGCTGAGCCTCGAGAAGCCCAGCGCCGAGATCTTCTTGGCCGACGTGCTGATCACCGAAGGGCGCATGGAGCGCCTCTAGGGTTCAGGGCTCAGTCGCCGACGTCGATCTCGATCCGCTCGCCCGAGCGGACCGCCTGGCAGGCAGCCATGGCGACGCGCACGGCGCGAGCGCCTTCTTCGCCGCTGACCTCGACGTCGGTGCCCGCCTCGAGCCCCTTGTAGAAGGACTCGAGCGCGAAGGTCAGCGGGCTGCGCTGCAGGCCGACGCCCTCCTTCAGGCGCTCCTGGGCGGCGAGCTTGGTCGCGTCGACGACCAGGGTGATGCCCTCCTCGTCGTGGAAGTGCTCACGGCCGGCGTAGACCTCGAAGCCGAGCGTCGGCGCGTCGGACTCCTTGAACAGCCAGCCAGCATCCTGGGCCAGGCGGATCGTGCCCGCGGTGCCGCAGAAGACCTCGGCGCGCTTGCCGAAGGAGTTGCACAGGGTGCCCTCCCAGGTCAGCAGGCGCTCGCCTGGGTACTCGAGCTCGAGGTGGACCGTGTCGAAGACCTCGCGCCCGTCCTTGTGGAGCTGGATCGAGCCGCGGCCGCGGACGGCGGTGGGGTACTCGCTGAGGAACCAGTGGAAGACGTCGAACTGGTGCACGCCCCACTCGCCGGCGAGGCCTAGGGAGAGGGCTGGGTCGAGGCGCCAGTTGAGCGCCTCGGCGTCCTTGGGGTCGCGCGCCGGCGCGGTCCAGCTCTGCTTGTCGTGGTGCACCGCGTCGAAGGAGACCAGGTCGCGGATCGCGCCCGAGCGCAGGAAGTCTCGCGCGTGGGCGTACAGCGGGTTGGTGCGACCCTGCATGCCGACGTGCAGGGCGGCGAAGGAGTTCTTCTCGGCGGCGAGGATGCGCTGCAGGTCGGCTTCGGTGGTGGCGAGGGGCGCCTCGCAGTAGACCGCGAGCTGGTTCTCGAGGGCCATGACCACCGGGTCGGCGTGGCGGTGGGAGGAGGTCGCGACGATCACGACCTCGGCGTCGGGGTGGGCGGCGAGGGCGGCTTCGAGGTCGTCGTACTCGGCGGCACCGGGCGCGCGGCGCAGTGCCGAGCGGCGCCGAGAGAGGACCGGGTCACAGATCGCGACGATGGTGGCCGCGCCGAGGTCGGCGAGCTCGGTCAGGATCGTGCGGCCCTGGCGGCCGCAGCCGACCAGGATCGTGGGGACGGCGCGGGCGGGAACCCAGTCGTCGGAGTCGAAGGCGATGGCGGGCTGCGCGAAGGAGCGCGCGGCGCCGGCGGCGACGGCACCGGCACCGAGGGCAGCGGCCTTGATCAGGGTTCGACGTTGCATGGGGGGCTTTGGGGAGGGAGCGGGGTGGACGGAGCGGGGGGGCTGGGAATTTCGTATCGGCCCGCTTGGGAGGTGGTGGTGGGACGGTCGGCCAGGCTTGGCGCGAGAACCTCGGCGCCCATGGCCTCGGCGGCGGCGCGTCGGGTCGGGTCGATGCAGAGGGCCGTGGCCCAGGCGTCGGCGAGGGCGGCGCTCGGGGCGAGCACCAGGGACGAGGTCGCCGCGGCCAAGGCGCGGCCGGTGCGAGGATCGAGGATGTGGCCCGTGCCCACGGCGTTGCGCTGGGAGTCCGAGCGCGAGGCGGCCAGAGCGACGTCGCACAGGGCGATGGTCAGCTCGCCCTGGGTGTCGCCCTGGGGGTCCACGAGGGGCGCGCGGACCTGCCAGGCGGCCTGGCCCGGAGGCGCGCCGATCGCGAGCACCGAGGAGGTGCCGCCGTGCAGGAGGGCGCAGGTGACGCCGGCCTCGGAGAGCTCGCGGCCGGCGCGGTCGAGGGCATGGCCCTTGGCGACGCCACCCAGGTCGAGGCAGGGGCCGGGGGCGGTCAGGGACAGGTGCCGGCCCTGCAGCTTCAGCTCGGCGGCGCGGACGGGCTGCTCGTCGAGCTCCGGGCGCGGTCCGAGCTCGGCCCGACGGTCGGGCTGGTCGTGGAAGCCAGCGGCGTGCATGGCGCGGGCCACGTCGGGGTCGAAGGCCCCGCCGCTGGCGGCATGCACCTCGAGCACCGTGCTCCACAGCTCGAGGTCGTCCTCGTCCAGCACCAGCGGGGTCTCGTGACCGTGCTGGTTGAGCCGCGTCAGGCGGCTGGTGCTGAGGAACAGGCTCCAGCGCCGCTCGGTGTCATGGATCTGCTCGAGGGCGGCCTCGCCGGCGGCCCGCAGCTGGCTGGTGGCCCGCTGGCGCGCGGCCGCGTCGAGCCCACGAGCGCCCGGGGCCACGAGCACGAGCTCGAAGCGCGTGCCCATGGCCCGGGCCGAGAGGGTCAGGACGAGGTCGTCCACGTCGTCTTCGCCGAGGTCGCCCTAGAGCGCCTTGGCGGTCAGGGTCTCGGGGTCGAAGGCGAAGCTGGTGCCCTCCCACATGGAGCGGTGCGCGAGGTCGACGGCGACCATCACCTTCATGGCGTGGTCGACGGTGCTCGCGTTCTCCTCGCGGGTGCGCATGCACTTCATCCAGTTCAGGCGCAGCTCGTCCTGGTCGTTGATGCCGCCGAAGCTGTGCTGCTCGGGGTCGACGTCGTCGACGTAGGGACGCTGGGGCGTGACCGAGACGTTGTTGCCGCCGAGGTACATGTCGGCCATGTCGCCGCGAACCAGGGTCTCGAGGCCCGTGTCGTTGCAGGTCGACCCAGCGACGATCATCGTGTGGTCGTTCTCGAACTGCAGGGTCAGGTTGACCTGGTCGAAGTTGTCCATCGCCTTGTCGACGTAGTGGCCGCCGAGGGCGGTCACGCGGGTCGGGTAGCCCGCGTCGACGGCCCAGATCAGGGGCGTCATGACGTGCACCAGGAGGTCGCCGATGATGCCGGTGGAGTACTCGTGGTAGCGGCGCCAGCGCCAGTAGACGAGCTCGTCCCACTCCTTGACGCCGAGCGGCCCGCACCAGGCCTGCCAGTCGAGGGTCTCACCGGGCACCACGCGCGGGTCGACCTGGTAGTAGTTCCACTCGCCGTCGGGGCTGTTGCGGCAGTAGCTGGTCTGGCTCCAGACGGGCTTGCCGATCGTGCCGGCCTGGATCAGCTCGCGCGCCTTGGCGAACTTCGGCATCATCATCTTCTGGGTGCCGACCTGCAGGATCTGCTCGTTGGCGTGCACCACGTCCATGAGGCGCACGGCGTCCTCGAGGTCGTAGGTCATCGGCTTCTCGCAGTACACGTCCTTGCCGGCCAGGATCGCGTCGATCGCCATCTGGGCGTGCCAGTGCTCGGGCGAAGCGATCAGGACACCGTGGATGTCGTCGCGCGCCAGCAGGTCCTTGTAGTTCTGGTATTGAGCAACCTCGAAGCCTTGCTTCTCGCCCATCACGCGCGCGGCATCACCCATGCGCGGGGTGGCCACGTCGGAGACGGCGACCAGGTCGAGGCGCTCGCGCCCGGCCTTGTTCAGGTTGACCAGGGCGTGGCAGTGGCCGGTGCCCATGCCGCCGGTGCCGATCAGGCCGATCTTCAGCGGCTCGCCGTCCTGGACCTGGGTGAAGGACTTGCCGCGCCGGGGCGCCACTCGCTTGGGGGCACCAGCGGCGGTGCTGATGCCGCTGAAGAGCCCGAGGGCACCTGCGCCAGCGGCAGCCGTCAGGAGGCGGCGGCGGCCGGGAAGGGGGACGTTCGCGTGGGGGTCGGTCGGCTTCATCGCTTGGGACTTCTCGGTGGTGGTGGGGGAGAGAGGGGTGGTTTCAGTGGGCTTCGAGCCAGTTCTTGCCGTGGCCGCAGTCGACCTTGAGGGGCACGCTCAGCTCGACGGTGGACTCCATCGCGTCCGTGACCAAGGCGATCGTAGCCTCGAGCTCGGAAACCGGGAGCTCGAAGACCAGCTCGTCATGCACCTGCAGCAGCATCTGGGCGGCCAGGCTCGACTCCTCGAGGCGCTGGTCCACGTCGATCATGGCGCGCTTGATGATGTCGGCGGCGGAGCCCTGGACGGGGGTGTTGACCGCGGCGTTCTCCGCGAAGCTGCGGGTGCGGGAGTTCTCGGCGTTGATGTCCTGGATCGGGCGGCGGCGGCCGAGCAGGGTCTCGACGTAGCCCTTGGCGCGGGCGCCCTCGAGGGTCGCGTCGATCCACTCGCGCACGCGCGGGAACGAGGCGAAGTAGCGGTCGATGAACTCGATCGCCTCGGGCACGTCCATCGAGGTCTCGCGGGCGAGGCGCTGGGGGCCCATGCCGTAGAGCAGGCCGAAGTTGATCACCTTGGCCTTCGAGCGCATGGCCCGGTCGACCTCGTCGGTGTCGACGCCGAAGACCAAGGAGGCGGTCGCCTGGTGGATGTCGAAGCCCTCGCGGAAGGCCTGGATCATGGCCTCGTCGCCCGAGAGGTGCGCCATGACGCGCAGCTCGATCTGGCTGTAGTCGGCGGCTAGCAGGATCCACTCGCCGGCTTCGTCCGGCTCGCGCGGCACGAAGGCCTCGCGCAGGCGCCGGCCGCGCTCGGTGCGGATCGGGATGTTCTGCAGGTTCGGATCGGACGAGGCCAGGCGCCCGGTCGCGGCCGCCACCTGGCTGAAGCTGCAGTGCACGCGACCGGTGCTTGGGTTGACGAACTTCGGCAGGGCGTCGACGTAGGTGCTCTTCAGCTTGGCCAGCTCGCGGTACTCGAGCACCTGCTCGACGATCTCGACGCCGGGGTACTTCTCGCTCAGGGTCGCCTGGTCCGTGGCGTAGCCGGTCTTGGTCTTCTTCGGGCGCTTGACGCCAGCCTCGTCCTGGATGCGCAGGTCCTCGAACAGCACCTGGCCGAGGGCCTTGGGGCTGTTGACCTTGAAGTTCATCCCGGCGATCTCCTGCACGCGATGCTCGGCCGCGGTGATGCCCTCCTCGAGCTCGACGGCCATGCCCTCCAGGATCGAGGTGTCGAGCCGGATGCCGCGGCGCTCCATGTTCATGAGCACGGGCAAGAGCGGCAGCTCGAGGGTCTCGTACAGCTCGCGCGCCTCGGCCTTGTCGAGCTCTTGCCCGAGCACCTCGAACAGGCGCCAGGTCACGTCGGCGTCCTCGCAGGCGTACTCGGAGACCTCGGGGATCGGCACCTTGTCCATCGTCACCTGGGCGCGCCCGGTGCCGATGATCTGGCTGGTGGGGATCTTCGTCAGGTTGAAGTAGTAGAGCGCCAGGGCGTCGAGGCTGTGGCGCCGGGAGGAGCCGCCGACGGCGAAGCTGGCCAGCATCGTGTCGAAGTCCGGCGGCGGCATGTCGAGCTGGACGCCGCTGCGCTCGGCGACCGCGCCGAAGACCTTCCAGTCGTACTTCCCGTTCTGGGCGACGCGCTGGTAGCTGGGGTTCGTGAGCAGGTCGCCGAGGCGAGTCAGCAGGCCGCCGGTGCTGCCCCCGAGCTGCGGGAACAGGTTGTTCGGCACGTACCAGGCGCGGCCGGCCTTGCACGAGAAGCTGACCCCGACCAGCTCGCAGGTGAGCGCGTCGAGGCCGGTGGTCTCGGTGTCGACGGCGAACTGACCGGCGGCCACCAGCTCGGCCTCCATGGCGCTGAGCGCGGCCTCGTCCTCGACCAGGGTGTAGTCGCGCTCGATGTCCTGGGTCGCGCCGTCGGGGGCGGCGATGGTGTTGGCGAGCGACTGGAAGTCGAGCTCGCGGAACAGGGCCTCGAGCTCCTTGCCCTCGGGCTCGGCCGGGCCGATCGAGGCCACGCCGGCGTCGCCCAGGTCCAGGGGCACCTCGCAGTCGATCGTGACCAGCTCGAGGGACAGGAGCAGGTTCTCCCGGTCGGCCTCGATCTTCTCCTTGGTCTTGCCCTTGACCTCGTCGATGCGCTCGAGCATCGCTGCCACCGAGCCGAACTGGCCGATCAGCTTCTTCGCGCCGACCTGGCCGATGCCCTTCACGCCGGGGATGTTGTCGGACGAGTCGCCCATGATCGCCAGCACGTCGATGACGTGGTCGGGGGTCGTGCCGAACTTCTCGAAGACCTCCTCCTCGCCCTCGATGACCAGGTCGACCCCGCGCTTGAAGACGTTGTAGATCTTGCAGGTGGGGGAGACGAGCTGCATCAGGTCCTTGTCGCCGGTGACGATCAGGACCTCCATGCCGGCCGCCATGCCCTGGGTGGCGAGGGTGCCGAGCAGGTCGTCGGCCTCGAAGCCGGGCAGCTCGAAGACCTGGATGCCGTGGGCCCGGGTCACGTCCCGGATCAGGTCGAACTGGGCGAGCAGGTCCTCGGGGGCCTTCTCGCGGGTCGCCTTGTACTCCTTGAAGCGCTTGTGCCGGAAGGTCGGGTGTCCGGTGTCGAAGGTCACCGCGATGCGGTCCGGGGACTCCTTCTCGAGGAGCCGGCGCAGCACCATCGTGTAGCCGAAGGTCGCGCCGGTGGGGCGGCCGTCCACGGCGGTCAGCCCGGAGCGCGCGAAGGCGAAGTGCGAGCGGAAGGCCAGGGCCGTCCCGTCGAGGAGGAAGAGGCGCTCTTGGGTCATGGGGCCCAAGCATGGCCTGTGAGCCCCGAGCTAGCAACCATCGCGAGCTTCTAAGGAGGCAGGTCGACCGGGCTCGTACGGACGCGCTAGGATTCCGGCCCCGGGGCGCGTCCTCTGCGCCCGCACTGCACCCCCCGACCCCCGCCCGATCCCGACGCCGTGAGCACCAGCCCAAGTCCAACGACGCCCGCGACCCCCGCCCCGATCCCGCCCCTGCGCGTCGTGCTGGGCGGGTTCCTGATGGGCCTCGCCAACCTGGTGCCGGGCGTGAGCGGGGGCACCATGATCCTGGCGGTCGGGCTGTACGACGCCTTCATCGGCGCGGTCGCCGAGCTCTCGAGCCTGCGCTGGTCGCGCGGCATGTTCGTCTTCCTAGCCCTGGTGGCAGCGGGCCTGGGCGTGGCGCTGGTCGGCTTGGCGGGCCCCGCCGTGCATCTCGTCAGCCACCACCGCTGGGCGATGTACGCCCTGTTCATCGGCATGACCCTCGGGGGCGTGCCCGAGCTGCGCCGCCTGGCCTTCCCCGCCTTCGAGCGGCGCCGCGGCGCGGCCCTCGCGGCCCTCGTCGGCTTCGGAGTCATGGCTTGGGTCGCCTGGGCACTCAAGGACACGACCCTGCCGCACTCCACCCTGGTCTTCGTCGGCGTCGGCGCCGTGGCCGCCTCGAGCATGATCCTGCCCGGGGTGTCGGGGTCCTACCTGCTGCTGATCTTCGGCCTGTACGACGTCGTCGTGGGCAGCCTCTCGTCCTCGGCCCTGCGCGAGGACTTCAAGGGCTCGCTCGCGATCATCGTGCCCGTCGGCATCGGCGCGGCGCTGGGCATCGCGGCCCTCTCGAACGTGCTCAAGGTCGTCCTGTCGCGCTGGTCGCGCCCAGCCCACGGCGCCCTGCTCGGGCTGCTCTTGGGGTCGGTCCTGGGCCTGTGGCCCTTCCAAGAGTCGCGCTACGCCCAGCTGCTGCAGAAGCCCCTGCGCACGGAGCTCTCGGCTGCCTTGGTGGTCGAGGGCGAGACCGCGAGCCTGGCCGAGGTCACCGCCGTCTTCGCGGCGGAGGGCATCGAGCTCTCGCCCGCGGACGCTGTCAGCTTGCACGCGGACGTGCTCGACGGTCGCGCCAAGGGCGGCGTCAAGCGGCTCTCCTCGGCGACCGAGTTCTACTCGCCGGGCTTCGGCAACGTGCTGGCCGTGCTGGGCCTGTTCCTGCTCGGCTACAAGCTGGTGCGTCGCCTCGCGCCGAAGCCGCGCGACGCGGACTAGCGCGCGACGAACCTCGCGATCGTCCGCCGCGACAGGGACGGCGAGCCGGCCAGCTGGAGCTGTGGACAGGCCGCTCGGGAGCCCAGCGCCCTACTCGATCCGGAGTTCGCCGACCTGGAAGTCGATCAGCCGCAGCTCGAGGTTCGTACGCCCCCGGAAGGTGTTCCACATCGGGCGGTAGGCGGCGTGGATCGGGACGCCGGGGCGCAGCTCGTCCTCGCGCTCGCCCATGCGGAAGCCGATCGCCTTGAAGACCCGCGCGCCGTGGCGCAGCTCGAGGATCAGGTGGTTGCGGTCGACGCCGACCCGGCGCGGCGGTCCGTCGAGGCGCACGTCCTTGGCCAGGAACAGGGGCTCGTCGTTCTCGGCGCCGAAGGGCTCGAGCCGGTCGACCTGGTGCATGATCGCCTCGTTGAGGTTCGCGAGGGGCAGCTCGACGTCGACGATCAGGGGCGGCGCGGTGATGCCACCGGCGGCTGCGATCAGCTGCTTGGCGTGCTGCTGGATGGCGGTGCGGGCGTCGTCGACGGCGTCGGCGCGGATCTCGCAGCCCGCGGCGGCGGCGTGACCGCCATAGCGCGCGAAGATCCCGTCGGCGCCGCGCATGGCCGCGAGCACGTCGAAGCCCGCCACCGAGCGCGCGCTGCCGCGGCCTTCATCGCCGTCGAGCCCGACGACGATCGCGGGGCGGCCGAACTCCTCGACGAGCCGGGCGGCGACGATGCCGACCACGCCCTGGTGCCAGCCCTGGCCGGCGACGAACAGGACCGGGTGGGCCTCGGCGTCGGGGTACTCGCCGGCGGCGATGCGCGCCTCGTCCAAGACGACCGCCTCGATGCGCTTGCGCTCTTGGTTGAGCTCGTCGAGCTCGTCGGCCAGGCGGCTGGCGTCCTCGTCGTTGGTCGCCAGCAAGAGCTCGACCGCGCGCTGGGCGCTGCCGAGGCGGCCCGACGCGTTGATGCGCGGGCCGATGCCGAAGGTCACGTCCTGGGCCGACAGGCGCGGCTTGTCGGCGAGCCCGGCGACGCGCGCGAGGGCGGCCAGGCCGGGGTTGGTCGAGCGCACGAGCGAGGCCAGGCCGGCGCGCGCGAAGATGCGGTTCTCGTCCCGCAGCGGGACCACGTCGCACAGGGTCGCGATGGCGACGTAGGAGAGCGAGTCCTCGAGGAAGGCCTTCATGCGCGGCGAGACGCGGCCGACGCCGTCGGGCCCGGCCTCGAGCTTGCGCGCGAAGGCCCAGGCCAGCTTGAACGCGACCGCGCCGCCGCACAGCTCGCGCCAGGGGTACTCGCTGGTCGGCAATTTTGGGTTCACGATCGCGACCGCGTCCGGCAGGGCGCCGTACTTCGGGTGCGGCGGCGGCGGCTCGTGGTGGTCGGTGACGATCGTGTCGACGCCGGCGGCCTTCAGGTCGGCGATCGTCTCGAAGGCCGAGGTGCCGTTGTCGACGCTAATCACCAGGGTCGCGCCCGTGGCCTTGGCGCGCTCGAGGCTGTGGGTGCCGAACGAGTAGCCGTCGGTCATGCGGTTGGGGATGTGCCAGACCGCCTTGGCGCCGATCAGCGAGAAGAGCCGCATCAGCACCGTCGTCCCGGTCACGCCATCGACGTCGTAGTCGCCGTGGACCAGGATCGTCTCGCCGCCCTCGACCGCCCGCATCAGCCGGTCGCAGGCGAGCGCCATGTCGGGCAAGAGCCCGGGATCGTGCAGCCCCATCGGCGAGGCGTCGAGGTGCTTGCGCGCGTCGGCAGGGTCGGTGTGGCCGCGTCCCGCGAGCAGGGCCGCGACGGGCGCCGCCAGGTCCAGCCGCTTGCCGAGGCGCGCGGCGACGGCCTCGTCCAGCGGCCGCAGGACCCAGGGCAGGGCGGTGGTGTTGGGCGCGGGCGAGCTGGCGGGTGTGGTGGGTGCGGAGGGGCGCGGCATGCCCCGAAGGTTAGGGCCGATCCAACCGATTCCAAGGACTGCGGGGGGGATCCTTGGGGTGTGGGCCTGGGCTCGTCCCTGGGGCCGCCTTCGCCAGGCAGTTCTAAGGGGCGGTGCTCGAGCCGCTCCGCTGCGCGGCGAGGTCCAGCAGGCCGGCCAGGGCGCGGTGGCTCTGGTCGGTGTAGCCGCCGCTGGCGACGGCGAGCAGGGGCGCGCCGGCCGCATGGGCGGCGGCGAGCACGCGTCGGTCGCGCTCGGCGACCTCGGCCAGGTCCAGCTCGAGGCGTCCGAGGGGATCGCCGGCGAGCACGTCGCTGCCGGCGTTGTAGAGGACCAGGTCGGGCGGGTCGCCTGCAGAGAGGACAGCTGCCAGCGCCCCGTCGAGCACGTCCAGGTAAATTGCGCCTGCGGTGCCGTCCGGCAGGGCGTGGGACCAGGTCGCGAGCTCCCGGGCCGCGAGGTCGCCGGGCCAGATCGAGCCGTTGAACAGGTCGAGCAGCTCGAGGCGCGGGGCGCGCGCACCGGCTGCCGCTCTACTGAAGCGTCCGCCTAGCTCGGCGAAGCAGCGCGCGGTGCCGTCGCCCTGGTGCGCGTCCAGGTCGATGCACAGGACGCGCCGCGCGCCATACTCGCGCACGGCGAGCTCGGCCGCGAGGGCCAGGTCGTTGTAGGCGCAGAAGCCGCCGCCGCGCCCGGGCCCGGCGTGGTGGTAGCCGCCGCTCAGGTTGATCGCGACGGGTGCGATCCGGCGCGGGTGCGCTGCGTCCTCGGCGCCGCCGCTCGGCGTGGCTTCGAGCGCTCCGCCCAGGAGCCAGCGCACGGCCGCCAGGGTCCCGCCCGTAGCCACACGCATCGGTGCGAGGTAGCTGGTCTCGAGCAGCTCGGGATCGGCGCCGGCGGCGGCGGGCAGGTCCATCAGCTCGGCACAGAGCGCCGCCCGGCGGGCGGGGTCCTCGAGCTCGTCGAGGTAGGCGGCGTGGTGCACGCGCCCGAGCTCGGCACGGGTGGCGGGCGTGGGTGCGAGCGAGGTCCAGCGGGGCATCGCGGCGGTTGCCGCTGCACCGTGCCCGGGGGCCTCGGCCAGGAGCTCCGTGAACAGGCCCAGCGCGCGGCTCGCACGGCGGCCGTCGAAGGCGTGCAGGCTCCCGCGCCCCGGGCTGCCGCCCGGCCGCGAGAAGTCCGGCAGCTCGAAGTCGTAGCCGGCGTGGTAGACGAGGGCGAGGGCCATGGG
>JARGPD010000029.1:2886-37341 GCA_029212845.1 Planctomycetota bacterium | reverse complement strand
CCCAGGCGACGCCGTCGGTGATGTCGTCCTGCATGGCCCGGCCCCACTGGCCGAAGCGGGCCTCCAGGTAGCGGCGCCCGACGCCGGCCGAGCCGCGGTAATTGATCTGCAGCACGGCGTAGCCCCGACTGCACAGGAACTGCACCTCGGGGTTGTAGCCCCAGGAGTCGCGCACCCACGGGCCGCCGTGGGGGTTCACGATCAGCGGCAGGCGCGCGCCGCCGTCGCCGAGGCTGCGGCCGGCCGGCAGGCTCAGGTAGCCGGGGATGTGCAGGCCATCGCGGGCGTCGAAGGCGACCGGCGCCATCGGCACGAGGCGCCCCTCGTCGAGCCAGGGCGCCAGCTCGAACAGCGGCGTCAAGGCGAAGCGCTCGGTCGAGCCCTCGTCGGCGGGATCGAAGGGCGCGTCCAAGAGGTGGTACGAGCCCGGCCCGCAGTCGCTGCCCGAGTGCACCACGTAGCGCTGCTCGCTGCGGTCGAAGCTGGTCAGGTTGTTGCGGCGGCCGGGCAGCTCGGCGTCGAGGAAGTCCTGCAGGGCGGCGCGGCGCGCGTCCCAGAACTCGTGGTGCACGCGGTCGGTCTCGTAGGCGACGCCGACGGTCTTCTCGCGGCGGCGCGAGCGCAGCAGCACCGACACGTCCACGTCGGGGTGCTCGAAGATCAGCTCGCCGGCGCGGCCCGTCTCGAGGTCGAACTCGAAGATCGCGCGCTTGTCCCGGCCGAGGTTGCTGCTGACCCACAGGGCCGCGTCGTCGTAGGTGAAGCCGAGCGGGGCGGCGTTCTCCTTGAAGTCATAGGTCGCCAGGCAGCGCCACTCGTCGTCCTCGGTCGCGCGGTACAGGAGCGAGTTGTTGACCCCGTCGGTGGTCACCGCGACGCGCAGGCGGCCCTGGTGGTCGGTCTGCCACTGCTGGATGTTGCCGGGGTTCTGGCCGACGACGCGCAGGGCACCGGAGCTGAGCTCGAGGTGGTAGACGTCGAAGACCTCGGGGTTGTCCCTGTTCATCTGGAACAGCAGCTGGCCGGGCAGGTCCTCGAGGTCGTCGACGATGCTGCACTTCACGCCGTCGAAGGGGGTCAGGTCGCGCGCCTCACCCAGGGGCTCGGAGCCATCGGCGCGCACGCAGAACAGGTGGTGGTTCTCGTCGCCGCCCTGGTCCTGGGCGAAGACCACGTGCTCGTCGTCGGCGAAGAAGAAGCCGGCCACGTCGCGCGACGAGACGGCGGTCAGCTGGCGCGCTGCTCCGAAGGCGACCGCGGCCGAGTCAGCATCGAGCGGTGCCGGCAGCTCCGTGACGAACACGTTCATGCGGCGCTTGCCGTCGACCTTGGCGGGCTCGAGCCAGCCGAGGAAGCGGCCGTCGGGCGAGAGCCGCAGCTGGGCGCGGTCGGGCTTGCGGAAGAAGTCTTCGAGCGGGATCGGGTTCTGCATGGGCCGCAGGATAACCGAGCCGCCCGGCCATCGCCCGCGGCCTTGCGCTACTCGAGCGGAGCGTCGGCGAGGGGGCCGTGGTGCAGCTTCATGCAGAAGACCGAGCCGCCGCTCTTCATGAACTCGGACGTCTCGAGCTCGAGCACCTCGAAGCCCGCCTCGGTGAGCAGCTCGCCTGTCTTGGTGTTGCCGCGCTGGATCAGGACGTGCCGGCCGTCGGGCGAGAAGGCGTTGCAGGCGAAGCCGTGGCGGGCCTCGTCCTCGGGGACGGCGAGCGGCCGCTCGAACAGGGACTCGACCAGGGCGCGACCTTCGGCATAGAAGGCGCCGGGGTACCACAGGCAGGTGCGCTCGTCGATCAGGCAGAGGGCCGTGTCGAGGTGGTAGAAGTCGGGGTCGACCAGGTCCAGGAGGGCGACCTCGAGGTCGTAGCGGGCGGCGACCTCGGCCCAGGCGGCCTCCTCCGAGCGCGGCCCGACGCCGGCCCAGAGCAGGCGCCGACCAGGGTGCCACAGGCCGTCGCCCATGCCCTCGAGCTTGAGGTCGCGGCCGGCGAGGGCCTGGGCGCGGTAGCCGAGCCCGCGCAGGAACTGCACGATGTGCGGCACCTCGGCGGCGCGCTCGGCGCTGGCCATGTGGGACGCGATCAGCTCGGGCTGGCCGCCGGTGATCGCCTCCTGGATCGGCAGGGCCTGGTTCGCGCAGAAGACCAGGTCGGGGTGGCCCTCGAGCGGCGGGACCACGTCGACGTGCACGCCGAGCTCCTCGATCGCCTCGCGCAGGCACCACCACTGACGGCGCGCCTCCTCGCGGGCGACGAGCGGCAGCTGGCCGGCCCCGTCGGTCATGTGCGGGTTGATCGCGTAGACCACGTCGAACTCCTGGGGGTCCGCCATCAGGACGCGGTCCGCGAGGGGCACGGTGGGGAGGTCTTGGAGGCGCAGGGCGCCGGGGGTGCGGTGGAGGGCCATGGGGGGGCGGGCTGGGTTAGCGCAGGTCGGGGTGGCGCAGGAGGTGGGTCTGGCCCGGCGCGAGGTCGGCGTGGGTCGAGCGCGCACCGTCGGGCCAGCGGACCTCGACCACAGCGGAGGCGGCCTCACCCAGCCCGAAGGTCAGGGTGGTCTCGCCCTGTGCGAGGTAGCCGCTGCCGGCGCGCACCCAGCGGGTCACCGTCGGCAGGCCCTCGGCCGCGGGGGTCACGGTGACCTCGGCGCCGATCGCGAGGTGGTTGGGGGCACCGGCCTGGAGGTCGACCCGCAGGGCCCGCTCGGGCAGCGCGCCGGTGTTGCGCCACACGCGCACCGGGCCGTCGTTCTGGGTCGCGATCACGTCGACGTCGCCGTCGCCGTCGAGGTCGCCCAGCACAAGGCTGCGGCCGACGAGCTCTTCGGCGAAGGCCGGGCCGGCCTCGTCGCTCTGGTCCAGGAGCCGGCCGCGCGGACCGCCGCCCAGGAACAGCTGCGGCCGCTGGCGCCAGCTCGTCGACGCGCTGGCGAGGGCGATGTCGGGCTCGAGGTGGCCGTTCAGCGCCAAGAGGTCCGTGTGCCCGTCCAGGTTGGCGTCGAAGAGGGCTAGGTCGAAGGTCAGGCTGGGCCCGCTGCTCTGGCCGAGGCCCGCGGCGCGGTTGTCGTCGGAGAAGAACACGCGCTCGGCCGAGCGGCTGCGGAAGTAGGAGATCGGCTCGTCGCTGAAGTTGCCGACCGCGATCGCCAGCTCGCCGCCGCTGGTCGTCGCGTCGACGCCCATGCCCGCGCGCACCTTGCCGTCCGCTCCGTAGCCGACGCCGGCTTGGCGCCCGACGTCCTCGAAGCGCATGCCGCCCAGGTTCTTCAGCAGGGCGTTCGGCTGGGTGTCGTTGGCCAGGAACAGGTCGAGTCGCCCGTCGCCGTCCACGTCGAGGGTCGCCACGGCGAGCGCCTTGTGCTCGTCGCTCTCCACGCCGCTCGCCGCGGTCACGTCCTCGAAGCGCCCGTCGCCGAGGTTGCGGTACAGGCGGCAGCTCGAGCCGGCGTAGAGCTTCGGGCTCGGGTAGCCGCGCACGTCGCCGGTCAGGGTGACCTCGACGTGGTTCTCGAGCGACCACTTCAGGTAGTTGCACACGAACAGGTCGAGCCAGCCGTCGCCGTCGAGGTCGGCGAAGGTCGCGCCGGTGCTCCACTCGGGGTGCAGGGCGCCCGCGGCGTCGGTCCAGGTCGAGCCGGCCACGCCGGCCGCAGCGCCGACCTCGGTGAAGCGCCCGCCGTCGTTGCGCAAGAGGAGGTTCGGGCCGAGGGTGGTCAGGAACAGGTCCTCGTCCCCGTCGCCGTCGTAGTCGGCGGCGATGGCGCCTTGGCCGATCACGTGGAAGCCGGCGAGGCCAGCTTGCTCGGTCCCGTCGACGAAGCCGTCGCCCTCGCGCAGGTACAGGCGCCCGGGCGTCGCCGGCGCGGCATCCTCCCAGCCGCGACCGCTGGCCAGGTACAGGTCGAGGTCGCCGTCGCCGTCGGCGTCGAACAGGCAGCCGCCCGAGCCCATGGTCTCGGGCAGGAGCTTGCGCCCGTCGGCCCCGCCCGTGTGCACGAAGTCGATGCCGAGCGCGTCCTCGATCAGCTCGAAGCGCGCGGGGGCGAGGTCGACGCCGAAGGCCGGGTGGGCCTCGATGGGAGCGGTGGCTTCGGGCGGCGCCGCGGGCCCGGTGTCGGAGCCGCAGGCGGCGACTCCCACGAGCAGGCACAGGCTGTAGCGGAGGTCAGCGGTCATGGACGTGCAGGGGGTCGATCTCGTGGTTCATGACCTCGTCGGCGAGGCGGTAGCGCTGGACCAGCTGGGGCGCGTTGTCGTCGATGCGGTACTTCTCGAAGGCCTTGCGCGCCTCGCGCTCGGCCTCCTGCTTGCCGGTCGCCCGGTAGATCTGGACGCGCAGGTAGTGGGCCTCGGCGTCCTCGGGGTCGATGCGCAGGGCCTGCAGCGCGGAGGCGAGGGCAACGTCGTAGTCGCGCAGCTCGAAGGCGGCTTCGGCCTTGCGGCGCCAGGTCCAGCGGTCGCTCGAGAAGCTCATCAGCACCGAGCTGTACAGCTCGATGGCCTGCTCGAGCTCGCCGACCTGCACGAGGTACTCGGCCCACCAGAGCTGGGTCTGGGTGTCGCCGGGCGAGAGCTGCTCGCAGCGCTCGAGCAGCGGCCGCGCCGGCTCGGGATCCCGGGCGGCGAGGTGCACGCGCGCCTGGTTGCGGTAGCCGTCGACGCGGCCGGGCTCGAGCTCGACCACGCGTGCGAAGGCAGCGAGGGCGCGCCGCGTGTCGCCCTGCAAGAGGAGCCCGATGCCGAGGTCGTTGGCGCGCACCCAGGCCTGGGGCTCGGCCGGGCTCGTGCCCGCGGCTTCGAAGGGCAGCCGTAGCTGGCCGGCGGCGAGCTCGGTGATCGGCAGCACGGGCGTCTCGATCCCGACGAACTTGGTGCTGAACTCGTTGTACTCCTGGTTGAACTTGCGCCAGAGGAGCCGCGCCTCGAGGTCGAGCGCGCCCTCGGGGTCGGCGTCCGCTGGGATCTGGATCCGGTAGCGCGCGATGTCCGCGGTGCCCGGTCCGATCACCCGCGTGAAGCCGGGCGTGACGAAGTTCTGGACGTCGCGGTGCATCACCGGCTCGGCGTTCTCGTCCAGCATGATCGAGCGGTACTGGTGCGAGCTCGGGTCGAGCCGGTGGTCGGATCCGATCTGGCCGCTGTGGAGCAGGACCTCGGCCCCGCTGTCCCCGCTGTCCCCGGTGTCCCCGGAGCCGAGCGCCGCGCGCAGCTCGAGCCAGCCCTGGTTCGAGTCGTTGGTGCCACCCGGGAAGGTGTGCCCGACGCCCTGGTTGCGCACCTGGGCAAAGACCGTCAGCTCGTCCCCGGGGCGCACCGTCGTGCCGGCCGCCAGCGGATCGATCACGAAGCCGTCGCGCGGGTGCTCGATCGCTAGCAGGTCCACCCGCAGGCGCCCCTCGAGGAAGCGCTCGGCCTCGCGCGTGGCCTCGTGGTCGCCGCGTACGTGGGAGAGGGCCGTGTTGACGCCCGGGAAGCGGTGCGAGCGCACCATGCCGTTCGTCGCCGCGAGGTCGCCGAGCTCGGCCGGCTCGAGCGGCATGTGGCAGTCCTGGCAGCTCTGGGCGGTGCTGGGCAGGTAGAAGGTGCGCGCCGCATTGCGCGAGACGCCGGAGTCGTGCCAGGCGTCGTACTCGTCCTGCCCGCGCAGCCACTTGTAGCCGTTGATCGGCGTGTCGAGGTTGACCTTGTGGCAGGTCGCGCAGTACTCGGGCTGGCCGTAGAAGGGCCGCTGGAAGAAGTCCTTGTGGTCCCGCGGCCGCGCCTTGATCAGGTACTTGCGCAGCTCGAAGGCGAGGCCCTCGGTGGCCTCGGGGAACAGGTAGGGATCCTCGCCGTTGTCGACCAGCTCGAAGTTGCCGTTGCCGGCCACGTCGTGGACGCGGTTGATCATGTGGCAGGTCGTGCAGGTCAGCCCGGCCTGGGCCTCGATCGAGCCGCGGTCGAGCTCGCCGAGGAAGTCGCCGGCCAGCATCACGACCGGGTCGTGGCACGCGCCGCAGAACTGGCCGGCGGCGTGGTCGAGCTGCTCGCGGGTGCCCATCACCGACGCGGTGTAGAAGGGGTTGTTGAAGGAGGAGAAGCGGTGGGCCGAGTTCTCCCACTGGCCGACGATGTCCTGGTGGCAGGGGCGGCACGACTCGGCCCCGATGGCGAAGGAGTGGGTGAAGCCGAGCTCCTCGAACTCGGCGCGCACGGCCGCGGGGTCGGGCAGGGGCGGCGGCAGGAAGGCCTTGGGGTCTAGCTTGGTGCCGCTCGCGAGGGTCACGGGCGAGGGGAAGAAGGGCGAGGCGGGGTCGACGTCCGCGATCGCCGGCTCGAAGGGCAGGAAGGGGTCGCTGGAGACGTCGAGCGGCTCGAAGGCCTGCTCGTAGACGATCACCGGCGGCTCCGCGGTCAGGTGGCCGACCAGGTGCACGGCGGCGAAGGCGGCGGTCAAGCCGGCGGTGACCAGACCCCAGCGACGGCGCTCGTCCACCGGCGTCGAGCGGCGCGCGTACCAGCGGTGGGCGACGTAGGCGACCAGCCCGACGAGCCCCGCCACCCGGTGCACGTGGAAGACCCAGCGGTTGGACTCGCTGTTGCCGATCGACAGCAGGGCCAGGCCGGTGACCAGCAGCGCAAGGCAGGCCAAGAGGGCCAGCACGCCGCCGGTGACCGTGACCGGGCGCGCACGCCGCAGGACCTCGCGCAGGTGCGCGAGGCCGTAGCCGACGGCCAGCACGACGAACAGGATGCCGACGCCGAAGTGGCCCAGGAGGTTCCACTGGTAGCTGGCCAGCAGGATCGCGCGGCTGTTGGTCGCGTCCTGCCAGGCGGTGTAGCCGAACAGGTAGAGGCTGTTGGCCAGGATCAGGACGCCGACCAGGAGCAGGACGCGGTAGATGCCGGGGCGGTAGCGGACGATGCTGCGCTTGGGGGCCGAGGCCTCCGCGGAGCTCTTGGTGGAGGGCAGCTCGGACATGGCGTGCATCCTAGTGGCTGGGGCGGGGGGCGTGGCGGCCATCCTGGGTGGGAGGTGGGGAAGCTGCCGGCGCTCGCGCTCGGGGTGCGACCTCGGCCGCGGCCCGGATCACTCCTGGATCGGTCCCATCGGATATGGCATCACGGGGTCATGGCACGAACCATCGAGCGGCCCGCGGGCCTGGTGTACTGGCTCCCGATCGCCGAGGCGACGCGGCGCTTCGACTGTGGGCGCGAGGCCGTCACCGCGGCCGTGCGGGCGGGCGACCTGGAGGTGCGCGCCAAGGTGATCGGCGGCGAGGTCGTGGCCTCGGTCTCGTCGCGGGACCTGACGGCGCTCTTCGGCGAGCCGCTGGGCGCGCCGACCCCGGCCGAGCCCGTCGCCGCCCCGGCGCCCGAGCCCGAGCTCGAGCGCCTGCACGGCCAGCTGGTCGCTGCCGAGGACCGCGCGCGAGTGCTCGAGCTGGACCACGCGCGCCTCGAGGGTCGCCTCGAGACCGCCGACCGGGTCGAGCGCGGCCTGCAGCGCTACGCCGACAAGCTGGAGACGCGCCTGGACGAGACCCGCGAGCAGTACGAAGCGCGGCTGCTCGAGGCCGAGCACCTGCGCCTGAACCTCGCCCGGGTCGTCGGCCGCATGGAGACCGAGCTGGCCCGCCTGCAGGCCAAGGTCGAGCACTACGAGCAGGACGCGCCGCGGCTCTTGGCCGCCGGCGAGGACGCCGAAGGGACCGCGAGCTCCAGCCGCCCGCGCCGCGAGCGCGCCCCCAAGAAGAAGCGCCGCTGGTTCGGCCGCGGCTAGCTACCGACCGGATCGAGCACGCCCCCGCGACCCCGCCACGCCCCGAGCCATGTCCGACCAGCTGATCTTCGAGACCGCCAACTTCACCGCCGAGCAGGCCAGCGGCTACCGCCTTCCGGGCTACGTGATCGTGCAGCTCAAGCCGCCCGGGACCCAGCTCGCGGCGCTGACGCCGGCGCAGTCCGCCGAGCTGACCGCCTGCCTCGCCGAGGCCGAGCGCCTGGTCCAGGAGCTGGTCCAGCCTGAGCGCATCTACCTGATGAAGTTCGGCGAGCTGGTGCCCCAGATCCACTTCCACGTCATGCCGCGCACGGCCGCCCTCGCCGCCGCCTTCCAGGCCGAGACGGGCGACCAGCCGCCGTTCAATGGCGCCCGCGTGGTCGCTTGGCTGTGGGAGCACCACGCCAGCCTCGGCCACACCGACGCCGAGCTCGCCGACTTCGTGACGCGCGCGCGAGCCAGCGCCACACTGGGTTGAGCGCGGGTTAGTAGGACCCCGCGGGCCAGCGCTTGCCGCTGGCGTCGATCACGGTCAGGGTGCGACCTTGGTAGTCGGCCGGCTCGAGCTCGACCGTCCGCGTCTCGGCCGGCTCGAGCTTGGTGCGCACCGCGATGCCCGTCTCGGGATAGCGGACGTCGCCCCCGCGCGCCTCGAGCGCGGCGAAGACCACCGCCCGCTTGCCTCGATTCTCGAGCTGCAGGTGCAGGCGCTCGCCGACGAGCTCGCCGCGCACCTCGAGCGGTCCGCGCCGGAAGAAGCGCCCGAAGAGGACGTCGAAGATCAGGTCGAGGAGCTCGAGCATGCCGGGGGTCTCTTGGTCAGGAGGAGGCCGGCGGGACGAGGCGCCGCTTGCCGTCGGCGCTCCTGGCGATGTCGTCCTTGCCGGGGTCGGGCGCGTCGAACTTGCGGTCCCACAGCTGGCAGGTGACCTCGAGGTGGCGCTCGTCGAGGGCCTCGCAGTAGTTCGTGTACTTGCAGCGCAGCACGTCGTCTCCGGCGCCGAGCTCCATCTTCAGGAACCAGTCGGGGTCGGCCAGGGACTGGCGCGCGGCAGCGACGAAGTCGCAGGCGGGCGGCAGGTCGGCAGCGTCGTCTGGGCCAGCCGCCACCGGGTGCAGGGCGGCCTCGGCGAGCTCGAAGGTGTTGACGCCGCCGGCTCCGACGATCGGCGTGTCGAGGCCGGCAGCGCGGACTGCAGCGCGGATGCGGCGCGCGATCGGCAGGTTGCGACCGAAGGGGCCAGGCTCGCCGTCCTCGTTGCTGCCTTCGATGCGCACGGTCGGCATGCACTCGTGGCCGGAGGGGCCGGTGTAGGGGTAGGCCGCGGCGCCGACCTTGGGCTGGCGCGCGTCGTCGAACTTACCGCCCTTGCTGATCGAGACGAAGTCCATGCCGGCGGCGGCGAGGCGCGCGGCGAGGACCGCGGCCTCGTCGACCCGGGTGCCGGCCTCGATGACCTCGTCGCCCAGCATGCGGCAGCCGACGGCGAAGGGGCGCTGGTCGCTGGCGCGGTCTGCGTGGTCCCTACCGACCGCTGTGCGCACGGCGGCGAGCACCTCGAGCGGCGCGCGCAGCCGCCCGGCGAGCCCGGCGTCCGAGTGCGGGTCCGCTCCTCCGCCGTAGCCATCGCTGCGCGTGTTGGTGGCCGAGAGGAAGCTCGCCATGGTGTAGGCGTGGGCGAAGTGCAGCTCGACGCCGTCGAAGCCGGCGGCCTGGGCGCGCTGGGCGGCGGCGGCGAAGAGCGGCGGCAGCTGGGCGGGTAGCTCGGCGATGTGAGGCAGGTGCGTGTCGGTGACACGCTCGCGGGCGCCGAACTCGAGCGCCTCGGTGTCGCGCTCGCCCAGCACGGCGCAGAGGTCCTCGTGGCCGATGGCCAGCAGCAGGTTGCGGAGCGCGGGCTCGGCCAGCTCGTAGGGCAGGCGCTCGACGAAGTCGTCCATGCTGCCGGGCGTGAAGTCGGCGGCGGGGTCGGTGGCGAGGTGGGTCGCGATGGTCGCGGCTAGGTCGGGGCGGTTCTCGATGCGCTCGGAGAGGCGCTGGCGGTGGGCGAGGTCGAGCACCAGGAAGTCCTGGACGAAGCGCCGCTTCTCGGGGCGTCGGCGGATCGAGAGGAAGTCGATCAGCTGGATGAAGAGCCGCGTCTCGCCGCCCGAGCGCTGGGCGACGGTGTCGACGAGGCGGCGCAGGCCGTCCAGGTAGCGGTCGCTGCCGATGCGCAGGAGCGGGCCGCTCGGGATGTCGCGGATGCCGGTGGCCTCGATGACCAGCACGCCGGGGCGGCCGTCGGCGAAGCGGCCGTACCAGTCGAGCACCGCGGGCGTGACCTCGCCGTCCTCGTTGGAGCGCCACGGCACCATGGCCGGGACCCAGGTGCGGCGCCGGGCTTCGACGGGGCCGAGGCGGGCCGGGCGGAAGAGCAAGGCGGCCTCGGCCTGGTCGCGGGTCGGCCAGGTCGTGGGGTGGATCGGGTGGCGGGGCATGGGGGGCGCGGCGGGCTGGGTCCGGCGGTGCGGGTCGGGTCGATCTGGATCGGGGCCCGGGGCGCCGACCTTCTTGCACGGCGCCCCGGAGTTTAGGTTCGCGCGGGCCCGTTTCCGTGGTTTCGCCTGAAACCAAATCACCTCCCGAGCGTCTTGGTGGGTGCCCCCATGGAGGGCGGGGATAGGTGGGGGCCTCGGCCATGCTTGGGCCGGCGCGCGCCCAAGGCCTCCCCCCGTGGCCGCCCCTGGCGACGATAGCGGGCCGCACCCCTGGCCCCCGCGGCGCCCCGGCGGCACACTCTGGGCCCCATGAGCACCCCGCCCGCCCAGCCTTCCCATCGCCAGCCCCTCGCCCTCGTCACCGGTGCCAGCCAGGGCATCGGCGCGGCCGTCGCCCGAGCCCTGCATGCCGCCGGGGCGCGGGTCGTGGTCAGCGCGCGGCGGCTCGGCCCCTGCGAGTCCCTGGCCGAAGAGCTCGGCGAGGGCGCCCATGCCCTGTCTCTCGACGTGACCGATGCCGTAGCCGTGGCCGCCCTGCCCGCCCGCCTCGAGGCCGAGCACGGGCCCCTCGACTGGCTCGTCAACAACGCCGGCGCCGCCACCAGCGCGCCCCTCGGCAAGAGCGACGAGGCCCTCTACCAGCGCCTGATGGAGCTCAACTTCCACGCCGCACGACGCCTCGCCGGCGCCTTCCTGCCGGGCATGCGCGAGCGCGACCACGGCCGCATCGTCGCCGTCGCCTCCTCGGCCGGGCTCGTCGGCTACCCCTACGTCGCCGCCTACTGCGCCTCGAAGCACGCGCTGATCGGCTACACCCGGGCGGCCGCGGCCGAGACCGACAAGACCGGCGTGGGCTTCGGCGCCGTCTGCCCGCACTACGTCGACACGCCGCTGCTCGCCGCCTCGATCGACAACCTGGTCGCGAAGACCGGCAAGACTAGGGACGAGGCGCGCGCCTTCTTCGCCGACCAGAACCCCGGCGGCCGCCTGGTGGCACCCGCCGAGGTCGCCGCCGCGGTCGTCGAGCTCTGCCAAGCCACCGGCCGCGGCATCGTCGAGCTCGACGGCGGCCCGGCACGCCTGGTCGACTGAGCCCGCTCCGCACCCCCGAGGCCGCGCCTCTGCCCGAAAAGCAAGCGGCTCCATCGCCGCCGGCGTCTATCCTGCCCCCATGCAGATCGACTCCATCCACCCGTCCACCTGGAAGCCCGCCAGCGGCTACAGCAACGGCATGCTGGTCACCGGCGCCGCCCGCACCCTCTACCTCGCCGGCCAGATCGCCTGGGACGCCGACCAGAAGCTCGTCGGCCGCGGGGACTTCGTCGCCCAGCTGCGTCAGGTGCTCGCGAACATCACGGCGGTCCTCGACGAGGCCGGCGGCCGCCCCGAGCACCTCGTGCGCCTGACGATCTTCGTGCTCGACAAGCAGGACTACCTGGGCAAGCTGCGCGACATCGGCGCCGCCTACCGCGAGGTCCTCGGCCGCCACTTCCCCGCCATGAGCCTGGTCCAGGTCGCCGCCCTGCTCGAGGACGGCGCCCTGCTCGAGATCGAGGCCACCGCCGCCCTGCCCGCCTGAGGCCGCGGCTCCGCGCGCCGAACGCCCCACGAAGCCCCCGCACCATGAACCCCCAGCACTTCGACTACCAGGAGCAGGACGGCGTCGCCACGATCCGCCTGAACCGGCCCGACCGCCTCAACGCCTTGACCTTCGAGTCCTACGCCGAGCTGCGCGACACCTTCGTGGCCCTGCGCACGCGCGACTCGGTGCGCAGCGTGATCCTGACCGGCACCGGCCGCGCCTTCTGCTCGGGCGGCGACGTCGAGGACATCATCGGCGCCATGGAGACCATGCCCGACGAGCGCCTGTTCGAGTTCACGCGCATGACCTGCGACCTGATCGAGAACATCCGCACCCTCGAGAAGCCCGTGGTGGCCGCGCTCAACGGCACGACCTGCGGCGCCGGCGCGGTGATGGCCGCCGCCTGCGACCTGCGCATCGGCGTGCCCAAGGCCAAGATCGCCTACCTGTTCGTCAAGGTCGGCCTGTCGGGCGCGGACATGGGCGCCGGCTGGCTGCTGCCGCGCATCGTCGGCCTCGGCCACGCGAGCGAGCTCCTGCTGCGCGGCGAGTTCCTCACCGCCGAGCGCGCCTATGAGATCGGCCTCTACAACAAGGTCGTCGAGCCCGACGACCTGATGGCGACAGCCCAGGAGTGGGCCGCCGGCCTGGCCGCGGGCCCGAGCCTGGGCAACGCCGTCACCAAGCGCATGCTCAACGCCGAGGCCTCGATGACCCTGGGCGAGGCGATGCAGGTCGAGGGCTGGGTCCAGGCCGAGTGCATGCGGCACCCTGACTACAAGGCGATCATCGCCGGCTTCAACGCGAAGAAGGCCGCCAAGGCCAGCGCGTCCAAGGGCACCGGGAGCTAGCGATGGAGCCCCAGCGCAAGCAGGACCCCCTGGCCCGCGCGATGGTGCGGGCCCACCGCGTGGACGCGGGCTTCGAGGCCGAGCTGGCCTCGCTCGGCGAGGACGAGGCTGCGCGCACCGCCCTCGCCTGGCTGGCCGAGCGCGACCTGTGCGCCTGGGCCGTGCCCGCCGCCTGGGGCGGCGCCGAGACCGGCGGCCTGTGCGCCGCCGACGACGTGTCGGTGCGCGCGCTCAGCGACCTGCGCATGCAGCTGGCCTATTCGAGCGGCATGCTCGACGTGATGCTGGTCATGCAGGGCCTGGGCTCCTACTCCCTGGCCCGCGGCGGCAGCGACGAGCTCCGCGCCCTGGTCCTGCCTGCCGTCGCCAAGGGCGAGCTGGTGGCCGCCTTCGGCCTGACCGAGCCCGGCGCCGGCTCGAGCCTCGGCGAGGTCGCCACCCGCGCCGAGCGAGACGGTGACGACTGGCTCCTGACCGGCACCAAGACCTTCATCTCGAACGCCGGCCTGGCCGACTTCTACACCGTGCTGGTGCGCACCTCGGGCAGCCCCGGTGGCCGCGACGGCGGCGACGGGCTGACCATGTTCTTCGTGCCCGGCGACGCGGCCGGCCTCGAAGTCGAGCGCTTCGAAGTCCTGGCGCCGCATCCGATCGGGACGGTGACCTTCGACGGCGTCCGGGTCCCCGACGCCCAGCGCCTCGGCGAGCTGGGCGGCGGCCTGTCCCTGGCCCTCGGCACCCTGGCGCGCTTCCGCACCTCGGTCGCCGCCGCCGCCTGCGGCTTCGCGCGCCGCGCGCTGGTCGAGTCGCGCGCGCACCTCCTTCGCCGCGAGCAGTTCGGCAAGCCCCTGGCCGCCAACCAGGCCCTGCGCTTCGACCTGGCCGAGATGGAGACGCAGCTGGTGGCCGCCGAGCTCCTGACCCGCCGGGCCGCCAAGCGCCTGGACAAGGGCCACGAGGCCGCCCGCGATGTGGCCCGCGCCAAGCTCTTCGCGACCGAGGCCGCCAGCTGGATCGCCGACCGCGCCTTGCAGCACCACGGCGGCCTGGGCGTCAAGCGCGGCGAGGTGGTCGAGCGCCTCTACCGCGATGTGCGCGCCCTGCGCATCTACGAGGGCACCAGCGAGGTCCAGAAGCTGATCCTGGCCAAGGCGCTCCTGAGCGACGGCCCCGACCGCGGCTCGGCCGGCCAGAAGTCAGCACCGCGCCCCCATTAAGAGGTAGAATCCGACCCATGAAGCCCGAGAAGCACATCTTCGTCTGCGTTCACGAGCGTCCCCCTGGCGACCCGCGCGGATCCTGCCTCGAGCGCGGGGGCCGCAAGGTGCTCGACGCGCTCAAGGGCGAGCTGTTCGAAGCCGAGCTGCTCGGCACCGTCAAGGCCAGCGGCAGCACCTGCCTGGGCCAGTGCGAGCACGGCGTCGTGGCCGTGACCTACCCCGAGGGCGCCTGGTACAAGGGCGTCGCGGTCGCCGATGCCGAGGAGATCGTGCTCGATCACCTCGACGAGGGCGAGCCCCTCGAGCGCCTCGAGCTCGACCTCTCCGACTGAGCCCGAGCGGTGGCGCGGGGCCAGGTGAGGCCCGGTCCGAGGTCCGACCGAATCCTAGCCCGATCCTCATCTTCGGCCTTGCGGGTGCCGCCAGGGCCGGTTTTGGGCCCGGCTGACCCCGGCGCGACCACGCCCGCAGATCCTGGGCCTTGATCTGCTGGCCGCAGACCTCGAAAATTCAGCCCGTCCGACGCCGGTCGGCGAACCCCAACCCCACTCCCTCAGCCCTTCCTACCGATGGCCATCTACCGCTCCAAGCTCAGTGAGGACGCCCTGGTTCTGATGCGACGCATCGTCGAGGCCAACGCCTGGCGCCAGTACCTGGGCGTCAACATCCTTGGCCACTGCATCAAGATGATGGGCGACTTCGAGGGCAAGCGCGGGGTCGCGAACGAGATCGGCGTGTGCCTCGACCTGTACGGCGAGCTGACCGCGGTCTACAAGGAGCTCGACGGTGGGGACCTCGACTACGCCGTGCGCGACCGGCTGCTCAACGTGCCGATGCCCGAGAGCCGCTTCGAGCTGGGCGTCTGCCGACTCCTGACCGATCGCGCCCAGCGCATCGTCATGGCCTCGTTCCACAACTCGAAGTGCAAGCCCTTCGCGGCCCTGGCCAAGCGCCACAGCAAGCGACCGGCCCTGGTCGGTGACGGCGAGCGCGAGCGCATGCGCGAGTTCTGCAGCGAGCCGGCCAACCACCCGCGGGCCAGCGAGATCCTCGCGCGCTGGCTCGGCATCTCGCTGATGGCCCTCGGTCGGCCCGGCACCGCTGGCGACCAGCGCGCCATGGACCTCGGCCTGCGCAGCGAGAGCAGCGAGGTGCAGATGCGTCAGTACCTCGACGAGGTGCGCCAGCTGGTCAAGAGCTGGGGCATCGAGATGCCGGGCTCCGAGCGCATCGCCGCGGACGTGCCCGAGAAGCTGCTGGCGCCCGCCTGAGCGCTGCCGCGGGGGCTCGGCCCTGCCAGCGCGGCACCGCGCCTGCTAGGATGCGGCCATGAGCCCCGCGACCTCCCCCGTGGATCCGGCCAAGTGGCGTGACCGCTTCCCGATCCTGGCCGACACCACCTACCTCGTGACCCACAGCCTCGGCGCCATGCCGAGCGGCGTCTTCGACAAGCTGCAGGCCTACGCCGAACAGTGGGCGACGCGCGGCGTGCGCTCCTGGGCCGAGGGCTGGTGGACCGCGCCGATCGACGTCGGCAACGTGCTCGGCAAGATCATGAACGCGCCCGCGGGCTCGGTCGCGATGCACCAGAACGTGTCGATCATCCAGAGCATCCTGGCCTCGTGCTTCGACTTCAGCGGGCCGCGCAACAAGGTCGTCTACACCGACCAGAACTTCCCCACGGTCATGTACGTGTGGGAGGGCTGCAAGCAGTACGGCGCGCGCATCGTCAACGTGCCGACGCCGACGACCGGCGACCACGCCGGCATCGGCGTCCCCACGGAACAGCTGCTCGAGGCGATCGACGAGCAGACGCTCGTCGTGCCGATCAGCCACGTGTGCTTCAAGTCGAGCTACCTTCAGGACGCCAAGGCGATCATCGACCGGGCCCACGAGGTCGGCGCGCTGGTCGTGCTCGACACCTACCAGTCCCTGGGCACGGTGCCCGTGGACGTGCAGGCGCTCGACGTGGACATCGTCTGCGGCGGCTCGGTCAAGTGGCTCTGTGGTGGGCCGGGCGCAGGCTACCTCTACGTGCGCCCGGACCTCCTGCCGCGCCTCAATCCGCGCATCACCGGCTGGGCCGCCCACGCCGCGCCCTTCGCCTTCGAGCAGGGCGAGCAGCGCTACGCCGACAGCATGATGAAGATGCTGCACGGCTCGCCCGCGGTGCCCTCGCTCGTGGCCGCCACGGCCGGCTACGAGACGATCCTCGAGGTCGGTGTCGAGAGCATCCGCGCCCACTCGATCGCCCTGACCGAGACCCTGCGCGAGGACCTCGGCGCCCGCGGCTTCCGGGTACCGAGCCCCCTGGACCCGGGCAAGCGCGGCGGCTCGCTGATCGTCGGCTTGAACGCGGACGAGGACGGCCCCGCCTTCGTCTCGGCGCTCGAGGCGCGCGGCGTGCTGGTCGACCACCGGCCGAACGCCGGCATCCGCGTCTCGCCGCACTTCTACACCAGCGCGGAAGAGCTCGCCGTCTTCGCCGAACACCTGACCGAATTGCGCGAGACGCGCAGCTGGCAGGACTTCCTCAACGTCGCCAGCGCCTACTAGCTCGCGACCTCCCGCGAACCACGGCGCCCCGCGCCCCCTCCCATGCAAGACCAACTCACCATCTTCGACCTGACCCCCGGCAACGTGCTCGGCGGTCGCTTCGAGATCAAGCGCCAGAGCCGCCAGGGTGGTCTCTCGGCAGCCTTCGCCGTCAACGACCAGAAGGCCGGCCGCGACTGCGAGCTGCAGCTGTTCCCGCCGGCGCTCTTCGAGACGATCGAAGAAGCCGTCGACTTCGCGCGCAGCTGGGACCCGTGGAAGGAGGTCCAGAGCAAGGCCGTGGCCGAGCTGTTCGACGTGGTGCGCCTCGACGCCGGCAACCTGGCGCTGCTGACGAGCCTGCCCGAGGGCATGAGCCTGCGCAAGGTGATCGAGGGCGGACGCACGTTTAGCGAGACCGAGGTGCTGCAGCTCGGACTGGACCTGTGCGCCGGCCTGACCGAGCTGCACGGTCGCGGCCTGGCCCACGGCGACATCAAGCCCAACACGATCTGGACGAGCGAGGTCGACGGCGCGCTGGAGCCGTGCCTCGTCGACGGCGGCGTGACCTCGGCCCTGTGGAACGCCAAGCACCTCGGCGAGCACACCGCGCTGATCGGGACGCCCTACTACGCCCCGGTCGAGCAGTTCGGCGGCTCCGAGCCCGACGCGCGCTCGGACGTCTACAACCTCTGCACCGTCCTGTACGAGCTGGCCACCGGCGTGCTGCCCTGGGACGGCAGCTCGTTCCTCGAGGTGTTCCAGTCGAAGCTGGCGCCGACGCCCCCGGCGATGTCGATGCGCGCGCCGAAGGCCGAGGTCACGCGCGCGTTCGAGCGCGCGATCGCGCCGGGCCTGTCCGCCGACCGCAACGACCGCTACAGCTCGGCCGCCGAGCTGGGCGAGGCCCTGGCCAAGCTCGTCGACTAGCTGCGGCTGCTCCATCGAACGAACGCCGCGACACCCAACGACCGCTAGCCACGCCGCGACCATGGCCGACCTGCACGACACCCTCGAGCCCCTGCCCGAGCGCTTCAACCTGGCCGAGTACTTCCTCGACCACAACCTCGACGCGGGGCGCTCCGACAAGGTCGCGCTGATCGAGGCGGAGTCCGGCGACTACCGCACCTACAAGCAGCTGGCCAGCGGCGCAGCGCGCACCGCGGGTGCCCTGCGCCAGTGCGGCGTGCGCCCCGAGGAGCGCGTCCTGATCGTGCTGCCCGACGGCTTCGCCTTCGCCGAGACCTTCTTCGGCGTGCTGCGCGCCGGCGCGGTCTTCGCCATGGTCAACCCGCTGCTCAAGCGCGGCGACTTCGAGCACTACCTCGGCTACGCCAAGCCACGCGTGGTCGTGACCGCGGCCGAGGTGCTGCCCGAGCTGGTCGCCGTCGCGACGGCGTCGCCCTTCGTCGAGTACCTGTTCGTGACCGGCCTCGAGCGCAGCTCGTCGATCGGTGCAGCCGCGGACGAGGGCGCGCCGCCGGCAGCGGACTCCGCCGGCCGCCTCGAGGTCGTGCCCCTCGCCGAGGCGCTCGAGTGGGAGGGCGTCTACGAGGCCGGCTACGTCGAGCCGACCGGACCCGACGACCTGGCCGGCTGGCTGTTCACCTCGGGCTCCACGGGCCACCCCAAGGCCTGTGTGCACACCCACGCCGACTTTCGCTGGTCGACCGAGACCTACGCGAAGCAGGTGGCGGGCTACGCCGAGGACGACATCTGCCTGTCGGTGCCCAAGCTCTTCTTCGGCTACGCGACGGGCACCAACCTGATGTTCCCCTTCGCGGTTGGTGCGACGAGCGTGCTCTTCGCCGGCCGCTCGACCGAGGACGTGCTCTTCGACCTGATCGAGAAGTACAAGGTCAGCTTCCTGACCAACGTCCCGACGATGATCAACAAGATGCTGCAGAGCGAGCGCTGCGGCAAGGCCGACCTCTCGAGCCTGCGCGTGAGCCTGTCGGCCGGCGAGGCCCTGCCGGCGTCGCTCTACAGCGCGTGGATGGCGCGCACCGGCGTCGAGATCCTCGACGGCATCGGCTCGGCCGAGATGTTCCACATCTACATCTCGAACTACCCCGGCGACGTGCGCCTTGGCTCGCTCGGCAGGCTGGTGCCCGGCTACGAGGCGCAGATCGTCGACGCGGACGGGCGCCCGATCGATGGGAGCACGACGGACGCCGGAGCTGGAGCGGGCGAGCGCGACACCATCGGTCGCCTGCGCATCCGCGGCGGCTCGACGGCCCTCTGCTACTGGGGCGACAAGCGGAAGAGTCGCGAGACCTTCCAGGCCGACTGGTGCACGACCGGCGACCTCTTCCGGCGCGATTCTGAGGGCTACTACTTCTACGAGGGCCGCGCCGACGACCTGCTCAAGGTCAGCGGCATCTTCGTCTCGCCGCTCGAGATCGAGAACGCGCTGCTCGAGCACGCCGCCGTGGCCGAGGTCTGCATCGTCGGCCACGAGGAGGCGGCCGACCTGACCAAGCCCTTCGCCTTCATCGTCTGCTGCGAAGGGCACGCGGGCTGCGACGAGCTGGCGGCCGACCTGAAGGCCTTCCTCAAGGACCGCCTGGCGCCCTACAAGTACCCGCGCTGGTTCGAGTGGTGCGACAGCCTGCCCAAGAACGACCGCGGCAAGATCGACCGCAAGGACCTAAAGGCGCGACTCCAGCGGGGCTAGGGACCTCGTCCTGGGGCTCGCCGCGAGGCAGGCCTGGGAATCGGAAGGGGGCTGCCGAGGGCGCTCTCGCGGTCTAGGGAGGGCTCTGGGAGGCCAGCGGTCCCAACTGCGGGTCGGCGGTGCCTCGAAGTGGGGTCAGGGGTTCAGGCCATGGGGTCGGGGGGTCGACGGGAGGGGGCAGGACCCGGATCGGACGGCCCGAGGGGAACCTTCACTCGCTCGAACCCCGCTGGCAGGAGACCTGCTGGTGCTCGCCCCAAGAAGCATGAAACTCTCAAGCACGCAGCCCGCCGGAACCGCCAAGTCGCCGAGTGCCGCCGCGAGGCGCGGTCGCGGGAGCGCGGCGGCCATCTGGTGGGGACTGGCCCTCACCGCGGTCCTGCTCTCGGTCGCCGTGGTGTTCCGCGGCGGCGAGGACCCCCCGCGCGATGCCAGCCCCGAGGTGCAGGCCCAAACCACGGCCATGGGCCAGTCCGAAGTCCGCGACGCGGCGCCCACGGTCGACCGCAAGGGGCAGCTCGATCCCGCCGCGCCGCTGCCCGAGGAGCTGAGCCTGGTCTTCGGCGTCTACCAGTCCGACCGCGCGACCGAGCTCTACCGCATGTTCCTGCCGGTGCTCGAGCTGCTGCAGGACGACCTGAGCCAGCGCCTCGCCCGGAAAGTGAACATCGAGCTGAGGATCTTCTCGACCTACGAGGAGGGGATCGACGCGCTCGTCCAAGGCGACGTGGACTTCGCCCGCTTCGGGCCCTCCTCCTACGTGCTCTCGAAGCAGCGCGAGCCTGGGCTCGAGCTGCTCGCCAAGGAGAGCAAGAAGGGCGCGAGCACCTTCAAGGGCGTCATCTGCGTCCGCCAGGACAGCAGCTACCAGAAGCTCGAGGACCTGCGCGGCGCTAGCTTCGCCTTCGGCAACCCGGACTCGACCATCGGGCGCTACCTCTCACAGGCCGAGTTCCTCAAGGTGGGCATCCGTGCCCGGGACCTGAAGGAGTTCGCCTACCTGCAGCAGCACGACAAGGTCGCGATGGCGGTCATGCTCGGGGACTTCGACGCAGGCGCCTTGAAGGAGAGCACCTTCGAGAAGATGAACACGGGCGGCGAGCTCCGTCGCCTGCACGACTTCGACAACGTGACCAAGCCCTGGGTCGCCCGGGCGGGTCTTCACGGGGAGCTCGCTGCGGCGCTCCGGGCCTGCTTGATCGAGGCCTCGGACGAAGCGGCCCTCGCGAACCTCAAGGTCACCGGCTTCCTCGAGGCGGAGCACGGGGATTACGCTGTCGTCGAGAAGGCGATGGCGCGCGCCTTGGCGGACTTCGATCCCGAGGGGCTGGACCACTAGGCGATCCCGATGTTCCAACCTCGCTGGCTCACAAGTCGGATCGGCGCCCGGCTGACACTCCTGACCATGGTGTGTCTGCTGGTGGTCTTCGTCCCGGTGATCTCCTTGTCGATCGTTCGCGTCGGCATGGTCATGGAGCAGCAGGCCCGCAGCACCTCCGAGACGATCGCGGAGACCCTCGCCGGCGCGGCCTCCGAGGGCATCGTGCTGCAGGACTGGCCGGCGCTCGAGGGCCTGGCCGAGCGGGTCGTCGCGCGCTCGGAGGACCTGGTCTTCGTCTCGATCCGTCGAACGGACGGCAAGCAGGTGGCCACCGCCGGGGACCGCGCTCGGGCCGGCGAGGACGTCGAGTCCTACCGGGCCCCGATCACGATCTCCCTCGGGGGGGGCGAGGTGGACAAGGTCGGCATGGTCGAGCTCGGCTGGAGCAACGCCCGCGGCGACGCGGCCATCTCGCTCGTTCGTTGGCGCCTCTTCGGTTCGATCATGGCGGCGATCGTCGTCGTCGCGGGCCTCCTGAGCCTCTTGATTCGCAGGCTGATCGACCGGCGCCTCGTGCGGCTGGACAGGCAGGCGGAGCAGCTCGCCGAGGGCGACCTGACCCACGCGATCTCGATCGACGGCTGCGACGAGATCGCGCGACTCGGCATCACCCTCGAGCACCTGCGCGCCAACCTCCAGCGCACCCTGGGCCAGCTCGAGGCGAAGAACGCCCAGCTGATGGACACCCTCGGTCGCGCGAACGCGGCCAGTGAGGCGAAGGAGGAGTTCCTCGCCAACATGAGCCACGAGATCCGGACCCCGATGAACGGCATCATCGGGATGAGCGAGCTCGTGCTCGACACCGAGCTCGAGGACGAGCAGCGCGAGCAGGTCGCCACGATCCTGGACTGCTCCCAGGCGCTGCTCGGGCTGCTCAACGACATCCTCGACCTGTCCAAGGTCGATGCCGGCAAGCTCGAGCTCGAGGACATCGGCTTCGACCTCGTGGCCTGCGTCGAGGGGGCCGTCTCCGTCGTCGCGCACAAGGCCGCGAGCAAGGGCCTCGAGCTGATCTGCGACGTCCGCGGCGAGGTGCCCCAGTTCGTGCGCGGCGACTCGATCCGCGTGCGGCAGCTGCTGATCAACCTGCTCGGCAATGCGGTCAAGTTCACCCATGCGGGTGAGATCGAGCTGCGCGTCACGGCAGAAGACCTCGGGGCCGAGCGGAGCCAGGTGACGTTCCTCGTCAGGGACACGGGCATCGGCATCCCGCCTGATCGCCAGGCCAGCATCTTTGACAGCTTCACCCAGGCCGATGGGGCGACGACCCGCGAGTACGGGGGCACGGGGCTCGGGCTGACCATCGTCCGGCGCTTTGCGGAGATGATGGGCGGCGTGGTCCGGGTCCAGAGCGAGCCCGGCGTCGGGAGTCAGTTCGAGTTCGAGGTCAGCCTTGCGCTCGCCGCGTGCTCCGAGGAGGGCGAGGTGCTGGTGAGCGACGGCCAAGATGGGCTCGCCGAGGTCCTCGCGGAGGTCAAGGTGCTGGTCGTGGACGACAACGAGACGAACCTGCGTGTGCTGAAGGAGATGCTGAGGCGCTGGGGCTGCTCGGCCCTCGAGCTGGCGGCCTCCGGAGAGGACGCGCTCTCGAAGCTGGAGGCGGCCCATGTCGAGGGCGAACCCTTCGACCTGTTGCTGCTGGACGTGGCGATGCCTGGCATGAGCGGCTACGAGGTCGAGCGCGCCGTCCGCGAGGGCAGCCGCTACGGCACTCCCAAGGTGCTGATCCTCTCCTCCCTCGGCGAGAAGGCCCCGAAGGACCTCGCCGCGGGGTCGGCCGTGCACTTGACCAAGCCCATCCGTCAGCCTGTGATGCGCGCTTCGTTGACGCGGACCCTTGTGGGCGAAGCGACCGCTGCCACCCGGTCCATGGGGCCCGCCGTTGCGCGGCCAGGCGCCACGACCTCGCACCAGGGTCGGCGCATCCTCTTGGTCGAGGACAACCGCGTGAACATGCGGGTCGCCCAGGGGATCCTGGGCAAGCTCGGCTGCGAAGTGAGCGTCGCGTGGAACGGACAGGAGGCCCTGGACCAGCTCGAGTCGGAGGACTTCGAGCTGGTGCTGATGGACCTGCAGATGCCCGTCCTGGGCGGCCTGGAGGCCGTGCGGCAGCTGCGCCAGCGCGAGGCTGGGCTCGGCTCCCACGCGACGGTCGTGGCCATGACAGCGCGCGCGATGAAGGACGACCGCGCCCTGTGCCTCGAGGCCGGGTTCGACGACTACCTCTCGAAGCCGATCTCGACCGAGCGGGTGACCGAGCTGCTCGACCGCTGGCTACCCGCCCAGCCGGCGGACTAGCTCCAGTCGCGCGCCTCGAGGATCAGGCGTCCGCGCAGGCCTGGGCGCCGGTTGCCCGGCGTCCGGATCGGGATCGCGTAGCGGCGGACACGCCCGTCGGCGGCCGTGGGCTCGAGCAGGCTGCCCTCCTCGCTGGCGGCGCGGTCCGAGCTCAGCTTGCAGCGGACCCGCGGCCCGTCGGGGCCCTGGCGGACGTGGAAGGTCGCGGTCTCGTGCAGGAGCTGCCCGCCGGGGAAGTGCTTGTCGAACCAGAAGCGACGCTCGATCTCGAAGAGCGGGACGTCGATCGTCAGCTCGACCTGGAAGGCTAGGGCGCGGTCGCTGGACAAGAGCGGGTCCTGGGCCTTGCCGCCCTGGCTCAGGTAGCCCGAGAGCAGGTACACGGGCTGCTTGGTGGCCCCCCGGTTGCCGGTCATCTCGTCGTAGTCGGCGCGGATCTCGGAGCCGAACTTCGTGGCGCGCTCGGATAGCTGGTAGCCGGAGTTGCGCACGCGGGCGGCGGTGCTGATGTGGTACTTGCCGCGGATGCCCGGGTCGCGATCGCCGGCCTCGTCCTTCACGGCCTGGAGCTCGGTGGGCAGGGTCAGCTCGTCGACCTCGAGCTTGACGGTCACGCACACGTCGCCGAAGAGGAAGCGGCGCAGGTTCTGGTAGCCCTCCTCGGAGTTGACCAACCCATAGGGGCCGCTGTGGCTGCGGTGCGCGAAGGCCCGCGGTGCGCCGTCGACGTAGGCGTTCTTCATCATGACCAGCCCGTCGCTCATCGGGCCGGTGCCGCGCTTGGAGAGCCCGAAGAAGGCCTCGTAGTCCTTGTGGTTGGTACCGATGAAGCAGAAGAAGCGCTCGGGCGGGAAGTGGCCCTCGAGGCTGTTGGCCGGGCGGCCGTCCGGGATGCCCAGGTAGCGCTTCATGCGCTTGCGGTTGAAGTTGCTCACGTCGAGCCCGTCGAGGCGCCCGAGGTCGGGCACGTTGATCCCCGCCATCTCGATCCCGTTGTGGGGCGTCCCGTAGGTGAAGACCTTGTCGACCAGGGGGTCGAGGTCGTTGTCCGGGCAGAAGCGCTGCAGGTAGCAGCGCACGATCAGGCCGCCCATCGAGTGGGCCACCAGGTGCACCTGGAAGTCGTCGGGCACGTCTTCGCCGTGGATGCTCTTGGCGATGCGCTCGATGTAGGTCCGCAGGTCGGCGGCGAAGTCCTCGATGTCCCGGCGCTTGCCGATCGCGCTGACCGCCTCGTCCTCTTCGTAGTAGCGGAAGATCCACACGCTGCGCTGCTCGGCCTTGCCGTCGGCCGGCCGCAGGGCGCCCTGCTCGTAGCAGTCCTGGTAGCCCTCGTCCTTCATCAAGCGCACCATCGGCGACTCGAAGACGAAGGGCACCATCTCGCCGTCGAAGGCCTGGCGGATCCGGGTCGAGCCCAGGTTGAAGCCCATGTAGGGGGTCGCCACGGTGGCGTCGATCTCGGAGGCGGTGGCGGCGTACCCGCGCAGGTAGACGATCGGGCGGTGGGAGTCGGTCATGGCTGGTCCTGGGTAGAGTCGTGGGTGCAGTCCATTCAACGTGAGCCAAGCACCTCGACCGCCACAAGTCCGGGAGGTCGAGGCCCCGGGGGTCGGCGGTTATCGCGGGCGAGCCCGGGCGGTACCATGGGCCCATGAACGAGCTAGCCCGCATGACCTGGCCCGAGGCCCAGGCGCTGATCGCCAAGGACCCGATCGCCTTCCTGCCGATCGGGTCGACCGAGCCCCACGGCCCGCACCTGTGCCTGGACACGGACGTGACGATCGCCCTGGCCCAGACCAAGGAGGCTTGCCGGCGGCTCGAGGCGCGCGGCATCCCGACCCTGATCCTGCCGCCGGTAGCCTACGGCCTGACCAACTTCACCGACGGCTTCGCCGGGCGCATCACGATCCGCCCCGGCACGCTGTTCGTGCTGCTCGAGGACATCTGCGAGGGCATCGGCCAGGAGGGCGTCAGCCGCATCGTGCTGTCCAACGCGCACCTCGAGCCGGCCCACATCGAGATCATCCGCAGCCTCGTGCTGGACTTCGCGGGACCGTCCGACGAGCGCTGCCGCGACAACCCCCACGTGATCTTCCCCGACAACACGCGCCGCCGCTGGGCGGGCACCCTAGGCGCGGAGTTCCAGAGCGGCGAGTGCCACGCGGGCAGCTACGAGGCCTCGATCGTGATGGCCGCCGACCCGGACGCGGTGCGGATGGACGAGCTGCGCGCCCTCGAGCCGGTCGACCTGCACCTGATCGAGTCGATGCGCGCGGGCAAGCTCAGCTTCAAGGAGATGGGCAGCGACGCCGCCTACTGCGGCGACCCGGCCTCGGCCAGCGCGGCCGAGGGCGAAGAGACGATCGGGCGCCTGGCCGAGATGCTGGTCACCTCGATCGACGAGGCTTGGCCCGGGCTCGGCGCCAAGTAGCTGGCCGGGCCGAAAGTCTGGGCCTCGGTGGCGGACGGGCGGACCAGGGTCCGTGGTTCCTGGTGCGCTCCTAGCCGCGCCCTTCGACCGGAACCCCGTGGATCCTCTGGGACCCCTGCCATGCCCTCCTTCTTGGACGACAGCTACAAGTCGGCCCGCGCGACCTACCGGGTCGTCCTGGGCCTCTGCCTGGCCCTGCTGGCCGTCTCCAGCACGAATCAGCCGCCCTTCGACGAGGCCCTGGCCGAGCTGCGCCAGGTCGAAGAGCTCGGGTACTTGGACTGGGAGGACTTCGAGTACGACGAGGGCTGGTCCACCGTGCAGGCGGCCATCGCGGAGCCGTCCTGGGCGGCCGAGCTCGCGAGCGTCCGGGAGGCCTTGGTCGCCGGCGTCGAGCTGGCGCAGATCAAGCTGGACCCGAGCTCGATCGAGCTCGAGGACCTGGCCCTGTTCCACTCCTATACGGCCAAGGGGTCGACCACCCTCGAGGAGTACCGCTTCGACCTGAGCTGGCCTTCGGTGACGGTGGTCTACCCGGACCCGGACCAGGCTCCAGCCCTCTTGGCGGCCTACTTCCATGGGGCCGCCCCTAGTCTGGATCGCAGCTTGGACGGCTCGCAGGCGGCGAGGACGCCGGAGGCCGGGGCCATCGAAGGCAGCTTCGGAGCCGGAGCACCCCCCGGCGCAGCGGACTGGGCGTGGGGTGGAATCCCGGACCACGCCAGCGCATCCCTGGAGGTCGACTTCGTCGAGTTCTCGACGCTCTACTTCGAGCGCACCGGGAGCTTCCCGGAGGGCGACGAGGGCGCCTTCCCTATCGAGGGAGCGATCCGGCTGTCCTTGGTCCTGGAGCCCCTGGAAGGCACGGCGGACTACCCGGTCGCCCTGGAGGTCGACCTGCCCTTCCTCGAGTCCATGCACATCCCCTTCGGCGGACAGCGGGAGTGGCTCGCCGAGCAGGGGGTCGCCGATCTGCTCGGCCCGTCCGGGGACTGGCTGCCCGAGACGTCCACCTTCTGGCTCGACGTTCGGGACTTGACCCCGCGGGAGGCCGAGCTGGTCCTGGCCGGCAAGAAGGCCGAGTCCACAGGGAAGGTGAGCTACTTCGGGGTCGAGCTGAAGGGCCTCGAGGCCAGCCTGCTGGGCGTCGCCCTGCTCGTCGGCGCGATGCTCTTCCTGGCGGCCAGCACCCGCAACGCCCTGCACCACTGCCAGCGGGAGGGCGTCGACCCGGGCAGCCTGCCCTGGGTGCTGGCCTCTCCGGGACCGGGCGGCAAGCTGGCCTTCTGGGCCACCCTGGTCGTGCTGCCGCTCTTGGCCCTGGTCGGCCAGGCCAGCCAGGCCGAGGTGCAGCGGGGTGGCCTGTGGCTCGTGCCCGCCGTGGGGGGCATGCTGGTGCTAGGGATCGGGCTCTACATCGGGTCGATGTTGCAGGGCGCGCGGGGGCCTGGGGCCGGCTCGCAGGCCTGAGGGCCACGCGGTCAGGGGCCGCGACCTCGCGGGGCGGTCGAAGTGGGCCTGCAGTCGATCGCCACCCCGGCCGATAGGGCTCTGTACGTCGATCGTCGAGGCTTGGCCCGGTCCGGGGCCCTGGCTCTAGCGCACCTTTTGGGTGCAACTTCGGGATGACTCATCAACCGAGTCGGATCCGTCGATATGATTGGCGGCAACCCAGCCCCGCACCATGAAGATCGCCGACCTCTACGGCCAAGGCCGCCCCGTTTTCAGCTTCGAATTCTTCCCTCCGCGCACCGACGAGGCCGCCGAGGACCTGATCGAGGCTGTGGGGGAGCTCAAGGATCGCTACAACCCGGACTTCGTCTCGGTGACCTACGGCGCCGGTGGCAGCACCCGCGAGCGGGGCATCTCGGTGGTCGAGCGGATCCAGTCGGGGCTCGGCCTGCCGACCATGGCCCACCTGACCTGCGTCGGGCACACGGCGGCGGAGCTCGATGGCGTGGTCGACGAGCTCGTCGGCCGCGGCGTGAACAACATCCTCGCCCTGCGCGGGGACCCGCCGAAGGGCGAGACCGAGTTCCAGGCCCACGCCGGGGGCTACTCCCACGCCACCGACCTGATCGAGCACCTGCGCGCGCGCAAGGACCTCTCGGGCCTCAGCATCGGCGCCGCCTGCTACCCCGAGAACCACCCCGAGTCGCCCTCCCGCGACGAGGACATGCGCTGGACCATGGCCAAGCAGGAGGCCGGCGCGGACTTCCTCATCACCCAGCTGTTCTTCGACAACGAGGACTACTTCAAGTCCATCGAGCGCGCCGCAGCGGCGGGCATCACGATCCCGATCGTGCCCGGCATCATGCCGATCACCAACGTGGCCCAGGTCGAGCGCTTCACCAAGATGTGCGGCGCCAAGATCCCCGAACGCCTGATGAAGCGCCTCGAGAAGCGCCGCGACAAGCCCGGCCGCGTGATGGCGACGGGCATCGAGTGGGCCATCGACCAGTCGATCGAGCTGCTCGACCGCGGCGTGCCCGGCCTGCACTTCTACACGCTCAACAAGAGCGAGGCCACGCGCACGATCCTGGCCGGCGTGCGCGCGGGCATGCGCACCGCCGAGTTCTAGGGCCGGCTAGCTACAGGTCCGCGGGCGTGATGCGCAGGATGCGGTCGCCACCGTCAGCGAGGTAGGCCTGGAGATAGACGAGGATGCTGCCGTCCGGGGCCATGCTCATGACGTTGCCGCGCGGGGCCAGGTTGTAGATGGTGAAGCTACCGCCCAGCGGGTGCGCGCCAGCCTGGAGCCAGGGCTTGGCAACCTGGGCGTGGTGTAGGACCAGCTTCTCGAACTCGCCCGTCGTCAGGTCCCACTGGAGCAGGCTGAGGTGGCGGTAGGGTCCCTGGGACGAGTAGTCGTTCTCCCAGGTGTAGAGCCGGTTGCGCTGGATGTCGACCGCGAGGCTGATGTCGCGGATGTCGGTGCCTAGGGGGCCGAGCGGCCGATCCAGGTGGAAGAGGTGGTTCGAGACCTCGAGGTAGCGCCGCTTGGAGATCAGGAGCTTGCTCTCCCCCGTGATCTGATCGATCTCGACGATGTCGCCATCGTGCACCTCTCCCTTGGTGGTGTCCCACGACAGGGCCGAGTTGGCGGTCTCGCTCATCGTCACGTAGGTCTTGAACAGGCCGGCGGCGATGTTGCCCGCTCCGATGTCCTCGTGGGTGCTGATGACGCCGGTCAGGTTCGGCCCGCCATCGGAGAGCACCGGCGCGATCGAGGCGTAGGTCGCCAGGGGCGCCGGCACGGTCGTGCCGAGGAGCATCGTGTAGATGCCGTTCGGCACGAAGCCAGCACCGGCGTCGGCGGCCGGGTCTCCGTCATCGACCACCAGGTGCAGGGTGCCGAAGACGTCCATGTCCATGGCGATCTCGCCGAAGATGCCGTGGGGCTTGTTGAACAGCTGGACCGGCGCGCCGTAGCCGCCCGGCGCGGCGCCGCTCAGGGGGACCCGCAGCACGCTCAGGTTCGCAGGGCCTTGCAGCAGCCAGTCCCAGCCGTGCAGCAGGATGTAGATGTTGCCGGCGAGGTCCACGTTCACGGCATCGATGTCGATCCACTGGGAGCCGCCGATGGCGTACCCGGCAGCCTGCTGGATCTGGAGCGTGTCGACCACACGGGTCACCTTGCCCGTGGCGGTCTCGAGGTGGTAGATCGCGGTGTTGGAGCTCGCGCCGTTTCCCGCGAAGATGACGTCGCCGTTGCTCATCGCCGCGAGGTCGAGCCCGTCGAGGTAGGAGCCACCGAACTGCCCCACGAGGTCGCTCTCCGTGAGCAGCGTCTCGACGGCTGCGCTGCGCGGAAGCTTCTCCTGGCTGGCGGTGGCCTGGGCGGCGGCGGGCGCGCTGCTCGCGAGGAGCAGGCTTGCGGCGAGCAGGGGCGTGAGATGGACGTGCTTCATGGTCGCTAGGGGGTGCGGTCTCTGGGGCTTCGGTCTTGAAACGAAGGTACAGGAGGTCGGCGATTCGCGCCGCACCCGGAGTGGGCAATCCGAAAGACCTGGGGAGGCGCTGGGGGGGCCGCCGGCACGCCTCGGGTCGCTGGCGCTGGCGGCGGGGGCGGGGCGCCAATTCTCCTGGCGGCGCGCCTCACCACTCACGGGCAAGCAGCCCTATCCTTGTGCCATGCAGCCGCCGCCCTCTCGCCTCGCTGGTCCCGGCCTGCGCGCAGTGACCGCCATCGCGGCCTTGACCGCGGCCTACTTGGCCTTCGCGCGCTACACGCCGATCAACTCGTTCCTGTTCCTCGAGCACGGCGTCGACGAGGACCTCGCCCGCGCGATCGACCTCGCGGCCTGCGTCGCCCTCGTGGCCGGCGCCCTCGGGACCCTCTTCGGCGTGCGCTCCATCGCGCGGGTGATGGGGGTCTTCGTGGGCCTGTGGTTCGCGGCGATCGCGCTCACGACGGCGGTGCTCGGCGGCGAGCCCTTCGCCCACCTCGCGCCGCTGGCCCACGCCGCGCGCTTCGGCCTGCCCTTCGCGCTGGTCCTCTGGACCCTTCGCTGGTGGCGGGGGGCCGAGGCCGTGCTGCGCGTAGCCCTCGCCGCGACCTTCGCCGTCCACGGCTACGAGGCCCTGCAGCACCACCCTGGCTTCCTCGACCTGGTGTTCCTCACCAAGCTCGAGCTCGAGTCCCTGTTCCACCTGGCCGAGCTGCCCTTCGAGGAGCGCCAGGCGCGCGCGATCCTGACCGCGATCGGGCTCCTGGACCTGGTGCTCGCCGGCCTCTTGCTGCTGGTCCGCTGGCGCGCGGTCGCCCTGTACATGGCCTTCTGGGGCCTCTTGACCGCGCTCAGTCGCGTGACCGCCGGCGGGCTCGAGTGGTGGCCCGAGGTCGGCCTGCGGGTCAGCCACATCGGCGGGCCGCTGGTGCTCTGGATGATCTGGCGCGCGCGCCCACTGGCCACCACCGACACACCCAGCGCGGCGAGCCCGCCGAGCGACAAGTCCTCACCCGCCCCTTCCCAAGACACCTCTCTGAACCCCAGCGGCGCCTCCGCATGAGACTCCTCCCCACCGCCCTCTCCCTCTTCGCCTGCGCGGGCCTGGTCACCGCCTCCATGCCCCACGAGGACGCGCCCTCACCGGTCAGCGCCGTGGACACAGCCGACGCCGGGCAGCCGATGCACTGGCGCATCTCCTGGACCCAGGACCCCGCCCGCCAGGCGACCATCTCCTGGAGCACCACGAGCGAGACCGAGGCCAACCGCGTGCGGCTGGTCGGCGAGGACGGCGTCGAGCGCACGGTCGCGGCCACCGCGAGCGGCCAGTACACGCGCTCGAAGAGCGACGCCGAGGAGGTGCCCGACGGCTGGTACCACCACGCGCGGGTCGACGGCCTCGAGCCCGGCACGCGCTACGACTTCGTGCTCGAGTCCGGCGGCACCGAGTCGCGCCCCCTGTGGTTCCGGACGGCGCCCCTCGGCGACGAGCCCTTCGCCTTGCTCTACGGCGGCGACTCGCGCTCGGGTCTCGAGGATCGTCAGCGCATGAATCGCCTGGTCGCGACCGAGCTCGAGGCGCACCCCGAGGTGCTGGCCTTCGTGCATGGTGGCGACTACGTCTACAGCGGCACGCGCTGGGCCCAGTGGCGCGACTGGCTCGCCCACCACGAGCTGTGCACGACCACCGACGGGCGCGTGCTGCCGGTGGTGCCCACGCGCGGCAACCACGACGGCGGGCCGCTGTATGACGAGGTCTGGGACACGCCCGGCGAAGCGGGGCGGAACTGGTACGGGATCCAGCTGCCGCTCGGGCTCGAGCTCTTGACCCTGAACACGAACGTGAGCCACGCGGGTGACCAGCTGAAGTGGCTGCGCGCCGAGCTGAAGCAGCGCCGTCCGCGGGCGCGCTGGCTGCTCTGCCAGTACCACCGTCCGGCCTTCCCGGCGGTCAAGGCCGCCGGCGCCGCGCGCGAGGCCTGGGTGCCGTGGTTCGAGCAGCACGACGTCGACCTCGTCTTCGAGTCCGACGGCCACGCCGTCAAGCGCACCGCGCCGATCCGCGACGAGAGCATCGACGAGACCGGCGTCGTCTACCTCGGCGAGGGCGGCCTCGGCGTGGCCCAGCGCACGCCGCACACGCGGCGCTGGTACCTGCAGGAGCCCGGCATGAGCGGCCGCGGTCACCACCTGACGCTGCTCGAGGTGTCCGCCGAGACCCTGCGCGCGCGCACCTTCGGCTACCCGGTGGACGAGGACACCGGTCGCATCGCCGACGGCGCGAAGGTGGTCGACTTCGACGACTTCACCCGGCCCCAGCGCGAGCAGTACCCCGTCGTCGAGGACGGCGCAGCCAGCGACGAGTAGGGCAGCGACGAGCGCGTGCCCGCACGCGAACCGGCCCGCACGCGAAGGGGGCGCCGCGCGAAGCTCGCGCGGCGCCCCCCTTGGCTAGGTGGCTCGACCGGCTGCCTACTGCAGGACGGGCAGGGCTCATGCGCTCGCGCTTGGAGACCTCGGCCGCGACGCGGCCGGCGATCTCGGCGAAGGTCTTGGCGATCAGCGAGTCGGGCGCGGTGATCGTGATCGGCGCGCCGCCGTCGCCGCCGACGCGGACGGCCGGGTTCAGCGGGATGCCGCCGAGGAACGGGAAGCCGTGCTTGGCGGTCAGGCCCTCGGCGCCACCGGAGCCGAAGATCGGCACGATGTGGCTGAAGCGGCCGTCGCCGTCGACGGGGACCGACTGCGTCTCGCCGCCGATCTCGAGCTCGAGGCTCGTGTTCGACGCGCCCTTGACGGTGCCCTCGATCGCGAAGCCGGTCATGTTCTCGACGATGCCGAGGATCGGCACGTTGACCTGCTCGAACATGCCGATCGCCTTGCCGACGTCGAAGGTCGACACGGCCTGGGGCGTGGTGACCAGCACCGAGCCGGTCATCGGCACGATCTGCGCGAGGGACAGCTGCGCGTCGCCGGTGCCGGGCGGCATGTCGACGAGCAGGTAGTCGAGCTCGCCCCATTCGACGTCGGCGAGGAACTGCTCGATCAGCTTGTGGACCATCGGCCCGCGCCAGATGACGGGCTTCTCGTCGGGGATCAGGTAGCCGATCGACATCGACTTGATGCCGTAGTTGACCTTGGGGATCAGGCGCTTGTCGACGATCTCGGGCTCGCCCGTGCAGCCGAGCATCATCGGGATGTCGGGGCCGTGCACGTCGCAGTCGAGGATGCCAACGCGCGCGCCGGTGGCGGCGAGGGCGACGGCGAGGTTGATCGTGACGGTGCTCTTGCCAACGCCGCCCTTGCCGGAGCTGACCGCGATGACGTGGCGCACGCCGGGCGCCATCTCCTCGGAGGAGCGCTCGCGACCGCGCACCTCGGCGGTCATCTCGACGGTGACCGACTCGACGCCGGGCAAGCCGCGCAGCAGCTCTTCGGCCTGGCGCTTCATCTGGTCCTTCACCGGGCAGGCCGGTGTGGTCAGGTTGATCGTGACCTTGACGATGCCGTCGCAGACGGCGGCCTGGGTGATGAAGCCGAGGCTGACGATGTCCTGGTTCAGGTCGGGGTCGATGATCTGGGAGAGGACCTGCAGCAGGTCTTCCTTCGTCGGGGAGCTCACGGTGGGATCCGGGGCTGGGGCTCGAGGTGGAGTGAGAGGCGGGAATCTTACGCGGACGTAAGCTTGCTGCCTAGCCGCGGGGGCGGGTCCATGCCCTGGCTGGGGGCACGCGGCGATTTCCCCGGGAAGAACTGGCGCCGGGGGCAGTCTCCCCCGCAGCGCCGAGGGTTCGGGAGGGCTCCCCGGCGCGTCCACCCGCGGCCCTCCGACCACCCGCTCCAGCCTCGCCTCCAAGGGGGAACCATGGGAATCCTGACCGCCAACCTGTTGCTCGTCACGCTGCTCGCTACCAGCCAGCAGGCCGTCGAATCGCCGCCTCAGTTCACACTCCAGCCCGGCCAAGCGACGGCCGCTCGGGGAGTCGGAGCGGACGGCTTGCCGGTCGCCAAGGACGCGCTCGTCATCAGCCTGGAGGGCGACCTGGCCCTCGGCGACCTGATCGGCGCCTACAGCAAGGCGACCGGCGTGCGCGTCATGATGACCGAGGACGTCCGCGCCACCGTGGTGCAGACCAGCATCGCCGGCTACGGCGGAGACCTGGTCCTGCCGGGTGCCGAGCTGCAGGGCTTCTTCGAGGGCGTGCTGGCCCGCTCGGGCTACCGGCTGGCGATGACGCACCGCGGCAAGACGCCGGTGCTGACCCTGCTGAAGGAGGCGGGTGGGCGTGGCGACAACTCGTCACCGTGGCTGCACGTGCCGGCCGAGCAGCTCGGCGACTGGAGCCACCACCAGGCGCTCTTGGTCCAGACCGTGCTGCCCTGCAGGGGCGTCGACTCGCGCCAGCTCTCGACCTCCCTGCGGATGATGACCTCGCCGCCCTTCTCGACCTTGATGGCGACGGCCGAGGGCAGCTCGATCGTGTTCCAAGGGACGGGCACCCAGGCCGCGCGCATGCAGGCCGTGATCCAGCGCGCCGAGGCCGAGGCCGCCATCGCCGCCAAGGCCGCGGCCGTCACCCTCGCGACGCCGCCCACCCAGCAGCCGATGGCGCTCCAGCCTGGCCCGACGACCCAAGGCAACCCGATCGAGGTCGCCGCCGCCTTGGCCCAGGGTTCGACACCCGCCGAGCTCGGCTTCACCATGCAGCCGGTCGCACCGACCCTGGCGACGATGCTCGGCAACGCCCAGAAGCTGGAGGCCTCGAGCGCGGTGGCGGCGACGGGCAGGGTCATGCTCGAGCCGTCCCTGGCGTCCGCCTCCCACGAGGTCGCAAGCCCTGAGCTGCCCAAGCTCCAGATCGGCGTGCTCGAGGTCGAGTCCGACCTGCGGAGCCTGGCCGACCTGGTCCAGGACCTGGCGATGAACCGCCACCAGCACGAGCAGCAGCACCGCGTCTGGTTCCAGACCGAGCGCGGCGACCTGGTCCACTGGCCGCGCCCGCGCTTCTTGTTCCCGGACGACTCGCGCCACCAGTCGCCGAGCGCCGGCGGCTTGCTGATCGTGCAGGGCGCCCAGGAGGACCTGGACTGGATCCGCGCGACGATGGCCCAGATCGCAAGCCTGAAGGGCGACGGCTAGGGAGCCGCCAAGATCGACGCTCTCCGCCCTCCGGGGGGAAGGGGGAGGGCAACCCAGGCGGGGGGGCCGGGGGGGGGAAGATCCCCCCCCCAACGAGACCCACCACCACACCAAACAAACCCCCCCCCCCCCGAAGACCCCACCACCGC
>JARGPD010000029.1:0-2876 GCA_029212845.1 Planctomycetota bacterium | reverse complement strand
GGGGGCCTCGGCCGCCCCCACCACCCCGGCCCCCCCCCCGCGGGGGGGCTGGGGGCGCCCCCCCCGGGGGGCCCCCCTTTACCCGGGGCCCCCCCGCCCCTTCGTACCACCATGACCACCCAAGCCCACCCGCGCGCCGTCTGCCTCGTCTCCGGCGGCATGGACTCCGCCGTGACCCTCGCCGAGGCCCGCGCCGCGGGCTTCGAGGCCTTTGCCCTGTCCTTCCGCTACGGCCAGCACCACGCTGTCGAGCTCGAGGCCGCCGCCCGGGTCGCCGCGGCCGGTGGCGCCGCCGACCACCGGATCGTCGGGCTCGACCTCGCCGCCCTCGGTGGCTCGGCGCTCGTCGACGGCCCCGACGAGCGGCCCGAGGTCCCCAAGGACCGCAGCTTCGATCCCGCCGGCCCGGCCGCGCCCGGGGACGAGGGCGCGATCCCGTCGACCTACGTGCCCGCGCGCAACACGGTCTTCCTTGCCGTCGCTCTCGGCTGGGCCGAGACCCTCGGCGCGCGCCACATCTTCCTCGGCGTCAACGCGGTCGACTACTCGGGCTACCCCGATTGTCGCCCCGAGTTCCTGGCCGCCTTCGAGGCCCTCGCTGGCGTCGCCACCGCGGCGGGCACCGAGGAAGGCGCGCGCTTCCACGTCGAGGCCCCGCTGCTGCACGCGTCGAAGGCCGACATCGCGCGCCGCGCGCTCGAGCTCGGCGTCGACCTCGGCCTGACCCACACCTGCTACGACCCGGAGGTCCAAGCTGCGCGCTCCCTCGCCTGCGGTCGCTGCGACGCCTGCCGCCTGCGCCTCGCCGGCTTCGCCGAGGCTGGCCTCGTCGACCCCGTGGACTACGTCACGCCCTGAGCCGCAGCCCGCACCGGGGTTCAGGCGCAAAGCGGTCCCCCGCTCCGCGGTCAAGCGATCCCGCAGCCGGGCAACCCAGGCTATTCGCGATCCCGCAGCCCAGCCATCCCGCGATCCAATGGGCCCATGGTCAAGCGAACCACCGGGCTCGCCGGGCGCACTGGCGCAGCTTCGTTTCGCGCTCGAACGCTGGGTTCGTGGAAGGCCCAGGGACAAGGCGCCGACCCCGTGGGCGCGACCCGCGCAAGCGCGGCTCCGCTCGGCTATCCTGCTGGGCCGCCGACCGCCGCCGCGACCCCTCGACCGCCCCCCGCGTGGGCTAGACCCAGCGCCTCCGACCATGACCGATCCGATCCCGCCCACGGCGCGTCCCTTCGACGAGCCGCCCCGGCCCGGCGAGCCGCGGCTCGATGGCCTCGCGCGGCTGGTCGCCGTGGTCGATCGCCTGCGTGCGCCCGAGGGCGGCTGCCCCTGGGACCTGAAGCAGACGCCCGAGAGCCTGACGGCGAGCCTCTTGGAGGAGGCCTTCGAAGCGGTCGAAGCGATCGAGGAGCGCAGGGATGCCGACGACCCGCGGGCGCTGGATGGGGCCACGGCGTCGGAGCTCGGCGACCTCTTGATGAACCTCGTCCTGATCGCGCGCATCGAACAGGACGCGGGCCGCCAGCACCTCGGCGAGCAGGCGAACCTCGTGGCGGACAAGCTGATCCGCCGGCACCCGCACGTGTTCGGCGACGCGGTGGTGGGGGACGCGGACGACGTGCTGACCAGCTGGGAGGCGATCAAGAAGGCCGAGCGTGCCGAGGCCGAGGCCGACGACAGCGCCGTGGCCGGGGTGCCCAAGGCCCTGCCCGCGATCCAGCGCGCAGCGCGCCTCGGTGGCAAGGCGATGACCGCGGGCTTCCGCTGGCCCGACAGCCGCGGTGCGCTCGACAAGGTGCGCGAGGAGCTCGGCGAGCTCGAGGCGGCCTTCGGTGCGGGCGACGAGCCGGACGCCAGAAGGCGGGACGAGCTCGAGCACGAGCTGGGTGACCTGCTGCTCGCGACGGCGCTCTTCGGGCGCTACGCCAAGGTCGATCCCGAGCGCGCCCTGCGCTCGGCCCTGCGGCGCTTCGAGCAGCGCTTCCGCGCGGTCGAGGCGAGCTTCGGGGGCGACCTCGCGGGCGCGGACCTCGACCAGATGATGGCCGCCTGGGAGCGCGCCAAGGAGGCGGCGCGGTGAGCGGGCCCATGGGGCTCACCCTTGGCCTCGGGGCCTTGGCCCTTGCGACGGTCAGCGCCTGCTCGAGCTCGCCTCCCACAGCTGAGCTGGGCTTCACCTTCCTGGTGAGCGGCGAGCGCGGGTCCGAGTACGACGCCGAAGAGCTGGCCGAGATCGGTGCCGGGCACTTTGCGAACATGGACCGCCTGAAGGAGCAGGGCAAGCTGCTGCTGGCGGGGCCCTTCTACGACCCGCTGCCGGACCTCGGCGACCTGCCGGCCTGGCGCGGGATCTACCTCTTCGCCACCGACCAGCTGACCGACGTCCAGGCCTGGACCGCCACCGACCCCGGCATGGTCGCGGGCGTCTTCGCCGCCGACACCTACCTGTTCGACGGGACCGAGGCGCTGGTCGACCTGCCCGCCCGCGAGGCCGCCGCCCGCGTCGCGCGCCTGGCCGCCGACCCCGAGACGCCCTTCGACGGCTTCGTCGGCCGCTCCTACACCATCGTCCTCTACCCCGGCGCTGAGGCCTTCCTCGAGACCTTCGCGCCCCTGCCCGAGGTGCCCTTCGCGGGCCGCCTCACCGGCCCCGGCCCCTACGACGGCCACGCCCTAGTCTGCCTGACCGCCGAGACCCCAGACGCCGCCCGCACCTACCTCGAGACCCACTGGGGCGACGACAACGGCCTGATCCTCAGCCCCTGGTACGCCTCCGACCAGGTCGCCACCCTGACCCCCTAGCCCCACCGGAGCGCGCCAACGGTACCGCATCAAAACGGCGCGTCCGGCCTGCCCTGGCGCCGGGTTCGCCGATG
>JARGPD010000211.1 GCA_029212845.1 Planctomycetota bacterium | reverse complement strand
GGGCGTCGCCGGTCTTGCCCCCCGCCGTGCGCGCATCGATGTCGGCGCCCAGCTCGAGCAGCAGCGCGACAGCAGCGGTCCGGTAGCGCCGGACCGCCACGTGCAGCGGCTGCTCGCCCAAAGCTCCGCGGCGCTCGGTCAGGTCCGCACCGGCCGCCACGAGCCGCCGCAGGTCGACCTCCAGCTGCTGCCCCGGGTCGAATTCGAGCAGCTCGAAGAGGTCCTTCACCGCGTGCCTCCGCGGTGGGCGTGCGGGTCCGTTCGGAAGCTGCTGGGCGGCAAGGTCGGGGCCATGGGGTGGGTGCTCGTTGCGCGGTTGCGGGGGGGCTGCTGCGAGCCGACGCTGCGGCAAGAGAGGCCTCCCGAAGGTGTCCACCACCATCGCCACTCGGACCACGGTCCGCAATCGCGACACAAGGATTCCGCCGCTCAGACCAGCAGCTCGCCCCTCAGGGTCGTCACCGCGCGGCCCGTCAGCAGCACGCGCTCGCCCCGCACCCGCACCCCGAGCCGCCCGCCCCGGGCCGACGCCTGGTAGGCATCGAGCTCGAGCTTCCCAAGCCGCGCGGCCCAGAAGGGCCCGAGCGCGCAGTGGGCCGAGCCCGTGACCGGGTCCTCGGGGATCCCGAGCCCGGGCGCGAAGAAGCGCGAGACGAAGTCGTGGTCCCTGGCGACCGACGTCGCGATCACGCCGCGGGTGGTGAGCCCCGCGAGTTGGCCCATGTCCGGAGCGAGGGCGCGCAGGCTGGCCTCGTCCTCGAGCACCACGAAGGCGTCGAAGCGCGAGCGGCCGACGAAGCTCGGGGTCACGCCGAGGGCCTCGACCAGACCGGGCTCGGGGGCGACCGCCTCCACGGGGGTGGCTGGGAAGTCGAGGGTGATCCCCGCCCGGCTGCGCTCGGCGGTGAGCTCGCCGCTCGCGGTGAGGAAGCGCGCGGTCGCGTCGTCGCGAAGGTGCCCCTCTGTCCACAGGACGTGGGCGCTCGCCAGGGTCGCGTGGCCGCACAGCGCGACCTCGCCTGCGGGCGTGAACCAGCGCAGCGCGAAGCTGTGCTCGGCGAGCCCGTTCGGGTGCAGGAAGGCCGTCTCCGAGAGGTTCATCTCGATCGCGACGGCTTGCATCCAGGCCTCGTCGCAGGGCCCGCTGGTCACGCAGACCGCGGCGGGGTTGCCGGTGAAGGGGCGCTCTGCGAAGGCGTCGACTTGAACGATCTGGGTCATCGCACCAGTCTAGCGCGGGCTAGCCCTCGGCCAGGGCCAAGAGGGCGAGCTCGACCGTGCGCGCCCGCGGCCGGTAGCTGGTCGGCTCGGCGGGACCGAAGCTGCCGTCGAGGCGCTGCTGGTCCAGGAGGAAGGCCTGGGCCGCGACCATCCGCGGGTGCTCGCTGCCAAGCCCCACGGCCCGCGCGAGCGGGAGCAGCCGCGCGACCAGGTTGGTGTCGCAGAGGCCCAGGGCCCAGCGCAGGCCATCCTCGACCAGCCCGGAGTCCGGAGCCTCGGGCGCGTCCTCCGCCACCGGCATCGCCTGGCTCCGGGCGAGGTCCGCGAGGTGGTCGCGCACCAGGGGGCCATGGCGGGGATCGACCAGCCCCTTGAGGATCAAGGCGGGCTGCTGGCCGCGGTACTTGGCCGCGAGCTCTTCGGCGGAGAGGAAGGCCGGCTCCGGGGGCAGGTCGCCGGGATTGGTCGCGAGCCAGGCGCGGGCTTCGGCGAGCGCCGTGGCGCGATCGCGGGGGCGCACGGGCTCCCAGGCCAGCTGGTCGATGCCGAAGTAGGCGTAGCTGGACGCCGGATGCTTGCCGACGACGGTGAAGCGCAGGTGGTGCTCGCCCGCGGACAGCTGGCACTCGGGCAGGAGCGCCGAGACCAAGCCGACCTGCGGCGAGTAGAGCTCGATCGGCTCGCCGATGGGCGTCGCGACCGTGCTCCCCGGGTCCGCGAGGCTGACCTGCACCTTGGCGAAGACCGGGGTCGTGGTCAGGTCCACGCGCAGGCGGTAGGGGCCCGCGTCCGCGACGGCCAGCACGACCGTCGCCCGGTCGCCGACCCCGCTGGCCTTCACCACCACCTGGTCCCCGCGCTGCCAGCCATTGCCCCAGCGGTGCATGCCCTCGCGCAGGACCTCGATCCCTGGCTTGGTCGTGACGTCGCTGGGGATCAGGTCCAGGCTCGAGCTCTCCTGGCTGCGCACGAGGTCCACGCCGAAGCCGAGCGCCACACAGGCACCCGCCGCGAGCCACGCGCGCCGGTCGCGCAGCACCCCCTGGAGCAAGGCCAGGAAAGCCCCCAGGATCGCGAGCGAGACCCACCAGTTGAACAGCTCGACCTGGGAGAGGGCCGCCAAGGCTGTGCCCGCCGACGCGCCGCCCGCGTGCAAGAGGTGCGCGAGCGCGAACAGGAGCGCCATGCCCACCACCACCAGCTTGCGCGCGCGGCCCGGGACGACCAGGCCCAGCGCCAGGAAGACGTGGTAGTAGTCGGCGGGGTACAGCAGCACGAACGGCGCGAAGCTGAGCAGCACGAGCCCGCGCACCAGGGAACGCTCACGCCAGAGGGCGAGGCCCAAGAGCAGCATGCAAGCCAGGCGCGCGCCGCGCAGGCTGAAGTGCCAGGCCGCGTCCAGGCCGACGCGCTCGCGCATCCACAAGGACTCGTCGGCGAAGACGTCGGTCGCGGTCGCGGGGTTGATCGTGAACAGGCTGCGCAGGGAGATCTGGTTGATGTAGAAGCCCTGGCCGTGGTCGTAGACGTTGCGGAAGAAGGCGGCCCAAGCACCCGGCCCCGTCAGCAGCACCCCCAAGACCACCGTCGCGCCGAAGACCACGACGGCCTGGGCGTGGGGTCCGAAGAGCCGGCGCGCCTCGCCCCCTCGGCGGGCCGCACGCAGCGCTTCGATGGCCGGCCAGACGATCAGCACCGCGGGGAAGAAGCGGTCTAGGGTCGCGATCGCCAGGAAGACGGCGGCGAGCCGCAGGCGCCCGCCCTGCATGCAGCACACGGCGCCCACCACCGCGGCCAGCCACAGGTGCCGCAGGAAGGCGCCGCCGGTGATGTCGAAGGGGGCGAAGACGTTGGCGAAGTAGAAGGTCGCGAAGAGCAGCGCGGCGCGCGCGTCGAAGGCGCGCCAGAGGGCCAGCAGCATCGCCACCAGCAGCAGCAGGTCGAGCAGTCCGAAGGCCACCAGGCTGGTCGAGCTCAGCCCGAACCAGCCGACCAGCCGGCTCCCGATCGCACTCCAGAAGGGCGAGGCGTTGTGGCCGTGGTCGACCAGGATCTTCTCCCAGCCAGGCCCGCCGACGCGCCCGTCGAAGAAGGCCACGTCGCGTCGGAACTCGGCCCAGCGCGCGTCGCTGAAGCGCGCCCGGAAGGCCCCGCCCCGGGCCAGGCTCGCAGCACCGCTCTCGAGCTGGTAGGTGCGCAGGTCGGTGACCAGGTCCGGCAGCTCGCCTGGCTCGCGCCCGTTCTCCACCAACGCCAGGCAGGTCGCGCCATACAGGCCGTAGTGCCCGAGCTCGGGCATGTAGTGGCTGCCCAGGGTGTGGTGGTAGAGCTCGTGGTCGTGCACGAAGCGCCCCTCGCCGTGGAAGCGGCCGAGCCCGAAGTAGCTCGCGGCGGCGACCACGCAGGCCAGGCCCAGCAGCGCCAGCTGGTTGCGACCGCTGCTGCGCCAGAGCGCGACGGCGGCCAGCAGCCAGGCGACGGCGGCCAGCAGCGAGAGGGTCGGGTCCATGGGCGCGGCGCGGCGGCGGTCCGGCTAGAGGTAGCCGAGGTCCCCGAGCTGGTCCTTGGTCGCATCGCTGACGCCGGTGCGGTCCTCGGGCAGGCCGGCGGCGGCCGCGTCGATCGCCTCACGGCGCGCTTCGAGGCGCTCGAGCAGGCGCCCGAGCAGGTCGGGCTGGTCCGAGGCCAGGTCGCGGGACTCACCCTCCTTCGAGGTCAGGTCGAACAGGCGCTCGATCGGCGTGCCCCCGGCGTCGCGGCCGCCGGGCCCGTAGTCGCGCACGACCTTCCACTTGTCCAGGCGCAGGGAGTCGCGGTGGTATTCGTGGTGCGAGACCTCGGAGAAGACCGGGCTGAACTCGTCCGTCGGGACGAAGGTCGAAGCGCCGGCCTTGGGCTCGCCGAGCGCGAGCAGGCTGCGACCCTGGAAGGCGGGATCGATCGGCAGGCCGAGCAGGGTGCAGAGGGTCGGCGGCAGGTCGACCAGGCTGACCGGGGTGTCGATCACGCCCGCGGGCACACCGGGTCCCGAGATCATCAGCGGCACCCGCAGCAGGGACTCGCGCAGGGAGTTCGAGTGGCCGAAGTCGCCCTGCTCGAAGAGCTCCTCGCCGTGGTCGGAGAAGACCACCACGTAGCTGGTCTCGAGCAGACCGCTGGCCTCGAGGTGGCGCATCACGGCGCCGAACTCCTCGTCGGCGTGGCGCACGCAGGCGTCGTACAACAGGCGCAGGTGCTCCTGGTCGGCGGCGCTCGGCGGGTTCGCGCGGAAGGCCTCGGGCGAGATCGGCGGCAGCTGGCGGCCGAAGGTCCAGGTGCTCTCGCTGGCGGCTAGGTCCTGGTCGTAGATCGACTTCGGCGGGTGGTACTGGTGCGCGGCGTAGGTGTGCAGGAACAGGAAGAAGGGCGCCTCGGTGCGCTCCTCGAACCAGGCCTCGACCGCCGGGCGCTTGAGCCGCCAGGCCGCCTCGAGGCGCAGGTAGTTCTCCCAGTCCTCGCGCACGAGGGCGCTCACGTTCGAGAGGTCGAGCCCGAGCTCCTCGAGCGGCGGCAGGGTCTCGGTCGTGATCAAGGGGTCGTGGATCGTGTAGCGCTCGAAGCCGCGCGCGAAGCCGAAGTCGGGCGACAGGAAGCCGCCGCCGGTGAAGGCGGTCGTGGTCCAGCCGGCGAGGGCGATCAGCTCGGTCAGGGTCGACGCGCCCGAGCGCATCGGGGTCTGCACGTCGACGCCGCCGTGCACCGAGGGCAAGAGCCCGGTGAAGACCGTGCCGTGGGAGGGCAGGGTGAAGGGCGCCACCGACTCGGCCTCGGTGAAGTCCAGGGCGCCGGCCGCGAAGGCGTCCAGGTTCGGGGTCAGGCTGCGGCCGTCCGGGCCGGGTCCGACGCGGTCGCCGCGCAGGGTGTCGAGGCTGATCAGGATCAGGTTGCGGCGCTCGCGCGCGCTGGTGCCGCCGAAGAGCCGCGGGTGGGCCAGGGCGACGGCGGGGCGCTGGCTGCGGGCCGACGCGCTGGCGGCCGTCGGGTCGACCACCAGGCGCAGCTGGGGCTTCTTGGAGCCGACGAGGCCCGTGGCCGTCGTGAGGTCGAGCTCGACCTCGCGCCCCCGCCGGGCGGCGGCGACCCTCGCGGGGTGGAGGGTGAAGGCGTGGCGGGCGG
>JARGPD010000028.1:32601-38536 GCA_029212845.1 Planctomycetota bacterium | reverse complement strand
ATGCAGCCCCCGCCACCCCGCACGGCCCGCAACACCGGTCTGTCCAATCCCCGTTGGACAAACGGATGATGCAACAAGGCAAGCTCGATGACCTTGAGTGGCATGACCTGCCTGTGAGTTCGCTTAGCCTGCACAATTCGGGGCTACGCCTCGAAGTCACTCCCTACGACGATACGTCTGCTGAATACAGCCTGGCCGTGCTGTCACTGACCGATTGCACTGAGCTGAAGTTGTCTATCGAGGGCACACTGGGACCAGACGACATGAAGTACCTCGAGGTCTCCGGTCTGGACTTCCAGCATCTGTCTGAAGGCAAGATCTCCGGCACCCTAGGGATCCTTCCCCACCGAGCAGGGTTCTGGACCATCTGTTTCGCAGAAGCATCGTGGTCACTCACGTTGTCCAACTCGGCGATGCACACGGACGGCGGCTGCGCCGCCGCCGGTGATCGCCCCAACCGTTCACCGGGCGTCACATTGGGACCTCCTTGTGGGTCACCCTGGTTGTCATTCTACTGTCGTCAGGAACACTTCGGTGTGTGGATGCCTTTGTGTGGATGAAGCATGCCAAACCGACCGGGCCGACCATGCGACACAGGCGGACCGGGCTTCTGCTGGTCCCTGATTGCCTCAAACGCCGACCGGTAGGGCAGACAGACCCGCGTCCCTCCTAACTGATTCTATTACCCGCTTCGATGATGCTAGGCTCTCAGGATGCCATCCGATTCAACACGGGAGCGTGAAGGTGCAAGGCTCGACGATACGGTTCGTGTCCTGGCCGCGGCCATGTCTGGTGCCCTGCGTGCCGGACTGAGGAGGCTTCTTGGGCGGCGCCGGTTGCCTTCGTGGGGTGTGGGCCTCGAGCTCCTCGTCGCTTCAACCCAGGGCGTCTGGTCCGTGATGCCGAAGATCGGGGTGGTCCGCTGGCGTAGAGCCAGTGAAGCGCTGTGCCCACTGAAGACCGATGGCCTCGCCCCTCGCTTCGTCGAGGCGACGCACGAATCGAACCCCGTAAGGGGCGCATGGCTTGAGCCCCAAGGTGCTGGGCCTGGGGTGATGCTCTACTTCCATGGGGGCGGCTTCGTCTTCGGCTCGCTCAAGACCCATGGAGAGCTGATTGGGTCCCTCGCGCGATCCGCTAACGCGCGGACGTTTGCGCTTGAGTACCGCTTGGCGCCAGAGCATCCGGCCCCTGCTGCCATCGATGACGCTGTCAGCGCCTACGCCTTCCTCCTGGGCGAGGGCATCTCGCCTGCGCACCTCGTGCTTGCGGGGGACTCCGCGGGAGGGAACCTGGTGCTCGCGACCTTGCTCGCCCTGCGCGACCGGGGCCTGCCACTGCCAGCGGCCGGTGTCGCCTTGAGTCCATGGGTCGACCTCGGATGCTCCGGAGTGAGCTTCGAGGGGAACGCAGCGTTCGACTTCGTTGGAGAGGAGCACTGCCGCCTCGCCGCTCGCCACTACCTGGACGGAGTGGACGCAGGCCGCCCAGACGTCTCACCGCTCTTTGCCGACCTCACCGGGTTGCCACCACTTCTCATCCACGCCGGCGGCGCCGAGGTTCTCGTGGACCAGATTCGCGGGTTCGCGAGTCGCGCCCAGGGTGCAGGGGTCGACGTCACCCTTGCCGTGTACGAAGACATGGTCCATGTTTGGCACATGCTTCGCGCTGTGACGCCAGAGGCGCAGCGCGCAGTGGATGAGGTTGGCGAGTTCGTTCGAGAACACGCCACCTGACTTGTGACTGTTGACGTGGGACGCCCCTCGAGCGTCAACTCAAGGGCATCCCAAGGCCTGCCGGATCGCCCTGCTTGCTGCCCAACGATCGCTGTAGCTGACAAGAGCTAGCGCCTTGCATGCTGCAGCACTGACTGGAGATTTCGAATGACAATCACTCCGACCTCGCGGCTGAGAGACGTGAGTCGCGTCTCTGCCCCCCAAGCCCTCGCGATCCAGAACTTCCTGCAAGGAGCGGTCTACTGCTGGTGCAAGAACCGGCCAGACGAGTGGTTCTCGTTGCGCGACCTCATGGGTGGCACAAACTTCTATTGGGAAGACACGCCCCTCATCGCACTGTACGAGAAGCACAAGGGCACAAGCGCCGACCCCGTGAAAGCTGCTGGCCAAGATGCGGGCTGGATCCTTAAGTCTGTCGTCAGCCGCGACACCCGTACGTTCGAGACCCGAGAGGCAAACATGATCCGGGAGTATCGATGGCGACGTGATGACGCCTAGCCAGACGATGCATCCGGGCGGCGGCCGCACCGTCTACCGCTGATCCTCCCACCCCCACAAGCAACGCCCACACAGCCACACACACGCCATGAGGTTGATCATCGATCCTGACGTCGCGCTGCGGCTTGCTGCAGAGGGGCGGCAGCCGCTGGTGGAGCATGAGCTCCTGGCGCCGACCCTGCTTCGGTCCCAGGTGCTGGCGCTGCTCTACCGGGCCGTCCGCGACGGGGCCATGGGCAAGGCCGAGGCGGATGCGCACCTGAGGTTCATCCGGGGGCTTCGCATTCGGCTGCTGGGCGATCGCGTCCTGCAGGACGTGGCCTGGAAGCTTGCCGACCAGCTGGGCTGGGCCGACACCTACCAGGCCGAATACGTGGCGCTGACCCGGCTGCAGGGCGACGCCCTGGTGACGCTCGACAAGCAGCTCGCCGGTGCGGTCCAGGGCATCGTCAAGACGGCTCCCTTCCGGACGATCGCGGGGAGGGCTGGGGCGTGAGCGCGCCAGGTCGTGCCTGCATGGCTGCGGGCTCGTCGGGCGATCCGCTGGCGACACGGCGACGGTGCAGTCGATGAGGACTCGCTACCGGCTGCGCCTCCCCCTGCCGAACCCGCCCAGTGAGCCGGCCTTCCCCCAGCCGAACCCGCCCGAGGTGCCGGCCTTCCAGCCGGCCACCCTCCAGGACCAGGCTGCCTTGGGCGAGCTGATGCTGGATGCCTACAAGGGGACCGTCGACTACGAAGGCGAGAGCCTGGAGGAGGCGAGGGAAGAGGTCCTGCGGCTCATGCAGGGAGCCTATGGGACCTTCCTCGGGGAGCACTCGCGCCTTGCCTGGGAGGAAGGGAGCCTGGTCTCGGCGGCGCTCGTGACGCTCTTCGAAGGTCGGCCGCTGCTGGCCTTCAGCATGACTCGGGCTAGGTGCAAGCGGCGCGGCCTCGCCCGATCGCTGATCACCGCTTCCGCCCTGTCGCTGCAGGCGGCTGGCCATCTTGGGCTGGACCTGTGGGTGACCGATGCGAACACACCGGCTGTCACCCTGTACCGGGCGATGGGCTTCGAGCCGGTCTAGGGCTGCTGGCCAAGCGCAGGCCCGGGCTGCTGGCCAAGCGCTGCCTCGGGCTGCCGCCCATCCACTGCCGGGGGCAGCCGGCCATGCGCTGCCCCTGGCTACCGCCCCTGCGCTGCCTCTGGCTGCCGCTCTTGCACAGCCCCTGGCTGTCGCCCCTGCGCTGCCGGTGAAGGCCACCCGGCCGCTGCCGGTCGCGGCCCCCTACCCGGCTCGAGGGGCGCACCTCTTCCCGGACTTCGTTCGCCTGCGGTAGGATCGACGGCCGCCTCTGCCGCACCCAACCCGCCCCCCTCCACCAGACCGACATGAAGCAACCGCCTGCCGGGACCGCCGAGCGCATTGCGAAGATGACCTTTGCGTCGATCTACCCCCTGTACCTGGCCCGGCTCGAGAAGAACGGGCGCACCGAAGCCGAGCTGCGCCAGGTCATCGAGTGGCTCACGGGCTATGACGACGCGCAGCTGCAGGATCTGATCGACCAGGAGGCGACGTTCGAGGCCTTCTATGGGGGCTGCAAGCTGAACCCGAACGCGCACCTCATCAAGGGCGTCGTCTGTGGCTACCGGGTCGAGGACCTGGAGGACCCCTTCCTGCAGAAGGGGCGCTACCTGGAGAAGCTCATCGACGAGCTCGCCCGTGGCAGGAAGATGGAGAAGATCCTGCGCAGCGCGGACTAGGGCGCGAAGGCCGGGGTGACCCCTAGGCAGTGCGGAACGAGCCTGGGTATCCTCGGGTTCGTTTAGGCTAGGCGGCAGTCCTGCCGCGATCCATGTCCAACCCATCCACTTAGGCTGACCATGAATCACGACGACTACCCGCGGGCGAAGAAGTGGCGCGACCTCGAACTGCGCTCCGAGAAGGTGCACCGCGCCAAGCAGCTGGGCATCGACTACCCTCGCAAGACCCCCAGGCAGCTCGTCCGAGAGGTCGAATTGAACGTGCTCTTCATCTGCAGCAAGAACCAGTGGCGCAGCCCCACCGCCGAGAAGGTCTTCCAGAACGAGCCCATGCTGGCCGTCAGGTCCCGGGGCGTCAGCCGAAGGGCGCGGCGGACCGTCAGCGCCAGCGACATCCGGTGGGCCGACCTGATCCTGGTCATGGAGCCCAAGCACAAGCAGCGACTGCTCGCCGACTACCCCGGCGAGATGAAGTTCCAAGAGCTGCACGTGCTGGACATCCCCGACGACTACCAGTTCATGGACCCCGAGCTCGTCGAGCTGCTCAAGGCCACGGTCCAACCCTTGATCCAGCCCGGCCGCGAAATCTAGGCCGGCGCCATGCGCATCTTGGGGCTCGGCCCCATGGCCAGCGAGCCTCCCAAGGACAGCCCTTGGGCCTGCTGACCGCGGGCTCGCCCCTTCGGTGGATCCCCGCCGTCGGCACCATGGGAGAGCCCGCCCGGTCGCCGCCTTCCGCGGACCACATCCCAGTCGGCCGACCAAGGCCAAAGCCCAAGGCTCACCGCCCCGGGGCTCGCCGCCACTCCCATCACGAAGCTCGCACGACCCGCCCAAGCCCTCGGGCTGGGTCGCACCACGAAGACCCCAACCCCGACGATCCCCATGCTTGCCCTCCCCGCGCTGCTCTTGACCCTGCTGGCTGCGACCCAAGGGCCCCAGGACCGCCAGGTCCGGCACATCGACTTCTACGGCCTGCGGTCCACCAGCGTCGAGGCGGCGAGCGAGGCCCTGGGGATCCGGGTCGGCGACTCGCTCGAGATGGACCGCCCGGCCGCCAAGCAGCGCCTGCTGGCCCTGGACGCGATCGAGGACGCGGTCCTCATCCAGATGTTCATGCCCGGGAACGAGATCCTGCTGGTCGGCATCCAGGAGAAGGGCGCGCCCGTTCCGACCTTCCACCAGGCCCCCGAGGGCGACGCCCAGCTGCCGGACGGCATGGTCGCGGCCTACACCAAGGCCCTCGAGCTCGAGTACGAGGCCATGCTGCGGGGCGAAGGCGGCGAAGAGCGCGTCGACGGGCACTCGTTCAGCAAGGTCGGCCCCGCGGCCGAGCAGGAGCGGATCGTCGCGCGGCTCGCCCGGGCCCACCCCGAAGAGGTCCGCGCCGCCCTCAAGGACGCGCGCGACCCCCAGCAGCGCGCGGTCGCCGCGAAGGCCATCAGCTACTTCCCAGGCAAGCGCGGCATCGTGGCCGACCTGGCCTACGCCATCCGCGATGCCGATGCGTCGGTCCGCAACAACGCGATCCGCGCCCTGTCGGTCCTGGCCGACTGGGCCAACGGGCAGGAGGACCTGCGCGTCGAATTCGACTACACGCCGCTGTTCGTCCTGCTCGAGTCGCTCGAGTGGACGGACCGCAACAAGGCCGCCGCGCTCCTCTGCAGCCTGACCCTGGACCGGGACGAGGCCCTCTTGCGTCAGCTGAGGGAGGGCTCGCTCCCAGCCCTGGCCGAGATGGCGAAGTGGCACTCGGTCGGGCACGCGGCCTTCTCCATCCGGATCCTCGGGCGCCTGGCCGGCCTGACCGAAGAGCAGATCACCGCGGGCGAGAAGCGCGCCCGCAGCGGCGACTTCGAGGCGCATGGGAAGTGGGTCCAGGAGCTTGAGCGGCTCGCCAGCGCGAAGCGCGAGGCCGAGGCCAAGCCCGCGCGCTAGGGCGGACATCCGGGTCGCA
>JARGPD010000028.1:26802-32501 GCA_029212845.1 Planctomycetota bacterium | reverse complement strand
GCGGCTCCACTGCGGCTCGAGGGCGGCCTTCGCTGGGGCGCGTAGGCGCTGCTCAATCCGGCCACCATCGGGCGCCAAAAGCCAAGCTGCGACTATCATGGTGGCCAGCCGCACGAGCTGTCGCCGGTCCTGACCGGGCTCCTCACCGGGCTGGCGGTCATCGGCTTGGCCCACCAGGCCTGCAAGGCACCCGCCCCATGAGCACCCGACCATGAGCACCCCACGCCACGCGCTCTACCTGTCCCACGGGGGCGGCCCCCTGCCGCTGCTCGGGGACCCGGCCCACGCGGACATGGTCCAGTGCCTGGAGGACCTCGCGGCCAGCATCGACCGGCCCTCCGCCATGCTCGTCGTCAGCGCCCACTGGGAAGAGTCCGGACCCACGCTCACCTCGGGCGCCACCCCGCCCCTGATCTTCGACTACTCGGGCTTCCCCGAAGCGGCCTACGCCGTCACCTACCCCTGCCCGGGCAACCCGCCCCTGGCCCGCGCGGTCGCCGCGCGCTTGGCGGACGCGGGCCTCGACGCCCGGCTCGACGGGGCCCGCGGCTTCGACCACGGCCTGTTCGTGCCGCTGAAGCTGATGTACCCAGAGGCCGACATCCCGTGCATCCAGCTGTCCCTGAGCAAGGACCTCGACCCCGAGCTGCACCTCGAGCTCGGTCGCGCCCTCCAAGGCCTGGACGACCCCTCGCTGCTGGTCATCGGGTCGGGCTTCTCGTTCCACAACCTGCGCGAGCTCCGTAGCGCCCCGACGCCCGCCTCGAAGGCCGCCAACGAAGCCTTCGAGGCCTGGCTGGTGGAGACCTGCGGCAGCTCGGAGCTTGGCGAAGGCGAGCGTCGGGCCAGGCTGATCGACTGGGAGTCGGCGCCCTCGGCGCGCGACTGCCACCCGCGGGAGGAGCACCTCCTGCCGCTGCACGTGTGCTACGGGTACGCCGGCAGCGCCTGCTCGCGCAGCTTCGAGCTCACGATCATGAACAAGCAAGCCAGCATGTACCTTTGGTAGGCCCAAGCCCCCTGGACTGCCTCTCCTCGCTCCCGCCCCAAGGGAGCGCACCCTCCACCGATCCTGGCATCGGGCGCCCCACGCCAACCAGCAAGCCCGAAGGACACCGTCACCGTGCGTCGACCCCCTATTGACTACAGCCTCATCGTGCTCGCGGGGCTGCTCTATGCCGTGGCGCTGAAGTACTTCGTCCTGCCCTCGAAGGTGATCCTGACCGGCACCGAGGGCATCGCCACCGCCCTGTCGTACTACTTCGAGAGCTACTGGCTGTTCATCATCCTGTACGTGGTGTTCCAGGCCCTGCTGCTGGCTTTCGCGTTCGCCCGGGTCAGTCGGGTCTTCGCCCTGCGGTCGCTGATCGTCGTGGTCACGGTCGCCCTGACCCTGGCCGTGCTGCCCGAGGCTAGCTTCGCCCAGCCCGAGCCCCAGAACGAGCGCATCATCCTGGTGCTGTTCGGCGGGCTGCTCTCGGGGTCGGCCAAGGCGCTGGCCTTCAAGAACCGCGGCTCGACCGGCGACGAGGACATCCTCGGGGCCTTCTTCTCGGCCAAGTACCTGAAGCCGGTGGGCTCGATCGCGATCATCGCGGCGATCGTCTCGACCACCATCGGGCTCGCGCTGGACCTCTTCAAGAACGGTCAGATCGAGTCGGTGGTCAACACCTTGATGTACACCTCGATCTACATCTTCGCGTCCGCCGAGACGCTCAACAACCTGTACCGCAAGTTCAAGATCACGATGCTCGCGATCATCACTCGCCAGCAGGAGTCGGTCGGCGGCGCGATCTCTTCGACGTCCGAGCATCGCACCTTCACGACCCAGCCGGGCCAAGGTGGGCACACGGGCGGCGCCTTCTGCATCGTGCGGACCATCGTCACCCACGAAGAGCTGCCCCAGATGATCGCCGCGATCCAAGCCGCCGACCCCGAGTGCTTCTACTACTACCACGACCTCGAGGGCATCTCGAGCCGCTACTACATCGCGCCGATCGGCTGAGCCCGGACCGAGCCAGCGCGCCCACCGGCTAGGACCCCCACTCGACCACCATGCCGACCGATTCCCCGCGCCGCAGCGAGCCCAGCTCGAAGGCCCAGCTGGCCGCCGCGCTGGCCGCCTGGCTGGAGACCAGCGATGCGCCCACGCTCGACTCCGGCGCGAAGGACGGCCGCACCCCTTGGGCCTACGTCCGGAGCGGTACCGGGCTGTTCGTCCTGCACTCCGACACGAAGCGCGAGGCCGTCCAGCGCTACCTCCAGCTGGTCGCGGAGCACGGCGACGACATCGCGTGGACGATCGGTCCCAGCACCCGTGGCAACTGGACCACGGTCCGATACGGGCCCTCCGAAGAGCTGCTCAGGGCCTTCTACCTGTACGTTGCCTAGGCTGTAGCGACACGGCGCTATCGAGCCTCCGCTCGGTGCCTTCGCGCCGCCGCTCCCCAACCCACCGGTGACGCCATGACCCGACTCCGCTTCGTTCTGCTCGCGAGCCTCCTGACCCTGCTCGGCCAGCCCGCCTTGGCCCAGCACTGTGCGCCGGTGGTCGAGTCGTACCTCAGCGAGGTCTCGCTGAAGCGCGTCGACGGTCAGCTCGAGCTCCGCGCCGAGTACACCCTGGATGGCGGCCGTGGTCAGGATGCCTTCCAGGCCTACGTCTTGGCCTACCTCGAGCGCGACGCTGCGCGCGTCCCGGCCCCCGCCCTGGCCGACTCCATCGGCCCCGAGGCGGCCCTGGTCCTGCACACCCAGGTGATCGAGCGCAGCGACGACGGCGCCTTCGACCTGGCCTTCGAGATCGACGAAGGCGAGCTCGCCAAGCTGATGATCGCCCACGGCAAGCTGGGCGAGGACGACCGGGTGGAGACCGGCGGCTGGGGCGCCTACCGCGACCGCGTGCGCCTCGCGGTCTTCGTCCCATGGCTCGACGACGAGCAGCACTCGGTCCTCGAGGGCCTGCCGGAAGACCGGCACTGCTGCAACTACAGCCACGCCCCCGAGCTGCTCTTCCAGAGCCTGCCCTATCGCCTGCGGATCAGCTACGGGATCGTCAAGGCGCACCGGCTCGAGGACGGGGCCTTCGCCATCGAGATCCACGGCGACCGCGCCCCAACCAGCAACTGGCCCCCGGCAAAGGAGCAGCCCGCCGACGCGCCGCCCACCGACGCGCCGCCCGCCGACCAGCCACCCGCCCCTGGCCCCAAGGCGCGCCGGGACGCCTGATCGAGCCATGCCCAACCAGCGCGACCAGCCCCTGCACCACGACGAGCTGCACGTGGACCTGTCCCTGGTCCGGCGGCTCTTGGCCGAGCAGTGCCCCGACCTAGCCGACCTCGAGCTGGTCGAGGTCGCCTCCGCGGGCACCAGCAATTGGCTCTTCCGGCTCGGCCCGGACCTGGTCGTGCGCCTCCCGCGCCGGCCCAGCTCGGCCGCGCAGGTCGCCAAGGAGCACGCCTGGCTGCCACGCCTCGCCCCCGGCCTGCCGCTGCCGGTCCCGACGCCCCGGATCCAGGGCCAGCCCTGCGCCGCCTTCCCCTACCCCTGGTCGGTGCTCGCGTGGATCGAGGGGCGCACCCCAGAGCAGCCCGAGCTCGCGGACTCGTGCCGAATCGCCCGGCAGCTGGCCGGGTTCGTGCAAGCCCTACTGGCCCAGGACACGGTCGGAGGCCCGTCGCCCGGAGCCCACAACTCCGGCCGCGGCGAGCCCTTGGTCCGGCGCGACCAAGCCGTGCGCGCTTGCACCCAGCAGCTCGCGGCCACCGATGCTGCCGCCTTCGACACGAGCCGAGTGCTCGCCACCTGGGAGCGATCCCTCGCCGCCCCCCAGCACCCCGGCCCGCCCAGGTGGCTGCACGGCGACCTTCTGCCCAGCAACCTGCTGCTCGCGGACGACGACCTCGCCGCCGTGATCGACTTCGGCCTGCTCGGCGTGGGCGACCCCGCCTGCGACCTGATCCCCGCCTGGGCGCTCTTCGACGCCGAGGCCCGCGCCGCCTTCCGCCAAGCCCTGCAGCCCGACGAGGCCACCTGGACCCGCGGCCGAGGCTGGGCTGTGTCCTTCGCGGTCATCGCCCTGCCCTACTACCGCCCGACGAGCCACCCCCTGGCCGACGTGGCCGCGCTGACCTTAAAGCGCGTGCTCACCGACGGCGAGGACTGAGCTCGAGCCCGGTTCGCCGCGCACCCAACAGCGACGACGCTGGGCGCACCCCGCCACTTCGCCCGGCCGGCCTTGTGGCCGCCCCCGCCCCTGGTTATACAAGCCCCTGCAACCAGGCTCGCACCCATCGCGCGTCGCATGCCTGCCCGTACCCTCGCACCTGCCCCCGATCCGCCAGATCCATGAGCTCCGACCAAGCCCCCAAAGCGCCCTCCGCCGACTCCGAAGCCACGCACAGCAAGGGCAAGCGCGGCCGCTTCTGGCAGGTGTTCTGGCTGTCCTTCCTCGTGGTCTCGCTGGCCTTTCTGTGGCACTCCTTCTACGCGCCCTCCAACGACATCGCCTGGGCCGAGGACTTCCCCGCGGCCCAGCAGCAAGCCGCCACGGCCGACAAGCCGATGCTTCTGTTCTTCACCGGCAAGTGGTGCTCTCCCTGCCAGATCATGAAGCGCCAGGTCTGGGCGGACGACCAGGTGGCCGACACGGTCAACGAGGCCCTGATCCCCGTGACCATCGACGTGGACGACCCCGGCGCCGTCACCGTGCTGCGCAGCTACGCGGTCGGCGTGACCCCGACGACGATCCTCTGCGACCCCACAGGCAAGGTGCTCCAGCGCGAGCAAGGCCGGCTGAGCAAGGCCCAGTTCCTCGAGATGTTGGGCGAGCTCGATCCTGCCGCCGCCGGAGCCCTGTAGAGTCGAGCGACGCCTCGGTCGGCCCGCAGCCTGGACTCGACCATCCCTGCCACCCGGCTCCCCACGGACTTGCTCGGGTTCCAGGGACCTGGCGCGAACGCTCGAGACTGACCGCGGGTGCCGTGACCCGCTCCGCCCCTGGGCCCAGGCCCACATCCACCGGAGGTAGCTATGGAGTTCTGGCCGGAGACCCTAGGGGGCTGGACCTCGGCGCTGCAGGGCATCGTCGTCGCCGCCGGCGGCCTGTGGGCCGTGCACACCTACTCGACCGCACAGCGCCACAAGGCGGCCGAGGTCCTGCTCGAGGTCGAGCGCGCCTTCCGGGAAGTGCAGCAGACCTGCGACTGGCTCACGTCCCCCAACACCTACAAGGCCTTCTACCTCGAGCCGCTGCGCAAGCTGCTGCGCGACGAGCCGCTCGACGAGATCGAGCGCGAGCGCCAGACCGAGGTCGACGGCGCGCTGCGCTTCTTCTACTTCTGCAGCGTCCTCAACACGCAGCTGAGCGTGGACCTCGCCACCCTCGAGAAGGCCTACTCCTTCTACCTGCACGAGTTCGTCAACCAGGCCGAGCGGCCCGAGCTGCGCGCCTACGTCGAAGAGTGGTACCCGCGGCTCTTCGCCTGGATCTCGAAGCAGGACCCGCACCCGAGCACCGCCACCGCGTCCCCCGCGGACGGAGCGCCACCCGGCCAGTAAGCTGCGACCTCGGCAGCCAGCCCGAGAGTACCCAAGTCCTCCCCCCCCGACCGAGATGCACGCCGACACCAAGGACTACAACGCGCGCCAGGCGCCCGCCGACCGCAGGGTCTGCGAGCTCCTGGCCCGTGGGATCGACC
>JARGPD010000028.1:0-26792 GCA_029212845.1 Planctomycetota bacterium | reverse complement strand
TTCCGATCTTGCCCGAGGCCGAGAGCAAGGTCTGGCACGGCCATCCGGTGTGGTTCCTGGAGGGCAACCCCGTCGTCGGCTACAGCAAGCTCAAGGACTGCGTGCGCCTGCTCTTCTGGAGCGGCCAGTCCTTCGACGAGCCGGGGCTGGCGAAGAGCGGGACCTTCAAGGCCGCGGAGGTGCGCTACACCGACAGCTCAGAGGTCGACGAGCAGGACCTCGGGCAGTGGCTCGCCAAGGCCCGCGACATCCAGTGGGACTACAAGAACATCGTCCGCCGCAAGGGCCGGCTGGAACGGCTCAAGTAGCGCTCGAAGCCATGCTCGTCCCGATCCTTGTCGCCACCGCAGCGCTGCTGGTCGCGACGCTGCTGCCCCTGTGGCGCCATCCCCACTGGCTCGTGCGGGGCATGGACTTCCCGCGGGTGCAGCTGGCGGTTGCCGCGGTCGTCCTCGCCTTGGCGCAGCTGGTCTCGCTCGACCTCTCGAAGGCCGCGAGCCTGGCGCTCTTCGGGGTCACGCTGCTGTGCCTCGGCTACCAGCTCTGGTGGATCCTGCCCTACACGCGGGCTTGGCCGGTCGAAACCCAGGCCAGCCGGGACGAAGACCCCGACCGGCAGCTCTGCATCCTCACGGCCAACGTCCTGACCTCCAACCGCGACGCCGACAAGCTGATCGAGCTCGTCCAAAGGCACCGACCCGACGTGCTGGTGACGCTGGAGTCCGACCAGTGGTGGCAGGACCAGCTGGCGTGCCTCGAGGCGGACATGCCCCAGACGATGCAGTGCCCCCAGGACAACCTGTATGGGATGCACGTCCTTTCGCGACTGCCCCTTCACGAAGCGCAGATCTCGTTCTTGGTGGAGGACCGGGTGCCCTCGATGCACGCCATCCTGGAGCTGCCGACGGGAGCCCGGGTCAGGGCCCACTTCCTGCACCCCGCGCCGCCGAGCCCGACCGAGAACCCGGAGTCGGCGGAGCGTGATGCCGAGCTCGTGATCGTCGCCCGAAGTGTCGCGGACAGCGACCTTCCAACGGTCGTCGCCGGCGACCTCAACGACGTCGCGTGGTCCCGGACCACGCGCCTGTTCCGCAAGCTCAGTGGCCTGCTGGACCCGCGCGTCGGTCGCGGCATGTTCAACACCTTCCACGTGGACCACCCGCTCCTGCGCTGGCCCCTCGACCACCTGTTCCACAGCAAGCACTTCACGGTCCGCTCCATCGAGCGCCTGCCGTCGATCGGCTCGGACCACTTCCCCCTGCTGGCGCGGCTGACCCTGACCCCCATCCACGGTGAGGACCAAGCTGGCCTGACCGCGACGGAGGCCGACCAAGAGCTCGCCACCACCATCGCGAGCCACGCGGACGTCGAGCAAGCCGACGTCCCCGGGTCCGGTGGGGCAGAGGTCGACCCTGGCGACCGGACGGGCGGTTAGCCTGGAGCCGGCCGGCCTGCCTTGGGCCTCGCGACGGCGGCGACCACACCCCATGCCCAGCTCACCAAGCCCAGCTCCTTTGGACATCCTGCCCATGGCCGTCGACCGCCACGGCGGCGCTCGGGCGTTCCGCTCGGTGGACGCGATCGACCTGCGCATCCTGGGGCTCGATGGCCTGGTCCTGCGCTACAAGGGCCTGGGCCGCAGCTTCCAAGCCGCCGACCGCGTCGTGGTCCGTCCGCACCATGGGGTCGCGACCTTCCACTTCGGCGACCACACGATCGCCTACGAGCGCGGCGCGGTGCAGACCCCGACCGAGCGCACCGAGGGCCACCGCTCGCGCTTCGCCGGCCTGGGCAAGCTGCGCCCGTGGACGCCCGCCGATGCCTGCTACTTCCTGGGCTACGCGCTCGTGAACTACCTCAGCCTGCCGTTCCTGCTCGCCGATCTCCCGGTCCGGCGCAGCCGTGTGCTCGACGACGGCAGCGCCTGGGTCGAGTCGGTCTTTCCCGCCGGCGCGGACACCCACTGCCGGGTGCAGCGCTTCTGGTTCGACAGCACCGGCCTGCTCGTGCGCCACGACTACCGCGCGGACATCCTCGGCCCCATGTTCCAAGGGGCGCACTTCTCCCTCGACCACGACCTCGACCACGGGATCCCGCTCGCGCGAACCCGCGTGGTGAAGGCTCGCCTGGGCAGCCTCGCCAGCCCGCTTGCGATCCTGCGTGCGAAGCTGCAGGTCGAGTCCGTGGGCCGGGCGGCTCGGCCGAGCCACCCGGCGACCTAGCTCACTTCACGTTCTCGCGCAGCAGGTACTCGCGCGGCTGCAGGGTCTCGCCGAAGCTTCGCAGGGGCACGCCGATCATCGAGTCGCCGGCCTGGTGGTCCATCCAGATGTTCACCGCGCGGTCGATCACCAGCCCCGGGTTCTCGTGGTCGGCGATGAGCAGCCGCACTTGCAGCTTCGAGCGGTCGACGAAGTACCAGGTGCCGTTGCTGTAGGTCCACTTGGTCTCACGCACCCAGGCCTTGCCCGGGATGCGAACGGCGAGCAGCTCGAACTCCTCCTGCTGGTGCTTCCACGCGTCGATGGCGACGGCGACGATGGCCTCGCGGTCCGCGCCGACGAAGGCGTCGGCGGGCATCCGGTTCTCGCGGATGATCAGCTCGCGCAGGGACTCCTCGCGCTGGTTGATGCTGGCGACCATCTCGGCCGCCTCCTTGCTGAGCACGGCCCCGTTGACCGGGTCCAGCGCGACCAGCAGCGCGAGCTTGTCCGCGACCCACTCGAGCCGCTGGGGGATGCCACCCTGGAACCACATCGGCGTCTGCTTCTCGACCGCCTCGCGGGCGAAGTCGTCGGCCTCCTTCAGGTCGGCGCGGATCGAGGCCGGGAGCTCCTGCTTCTGCTGAGAGGCCACCGCGAGGAACTCGGCCTTGGAGCTGAGGAAGTTGTTGCCCGCGATCTCGATGTGCTCGCCCTGCTCGGTCCCCTGCTCCATCAGGCGCAGGTAGACCTGGGCGATGCGCACGCACTCGGCCTCGGCGGCTTCGGCCTGGGCCAGGGCCTCGATCGCGGGGGTGCGCGGGAAGTCGGTCAGCATCCCGGGGCGACCGTACATGCCGGCCAGCTCGCGCAGGCGCTTGAGGTCGGGGATGAACTGGGGGTAGTTGGCCGGGTCGACCAGCACCACGAGCTCGGCGTTGAGCGGCTCGAAGTACGCGGCCGCGCTGTCGAGCAGGCCGCGGGCCGCAGCCAGGCGCTGCTTGGCCTCGGCGACGCCCTCGCCGTTGGCCGGCACGGCGGCCAGACCCTTCTCGACGAAGCCCGCCTGGCGACGGGTCTCGGTGATGTTGTTCAGCGCCAGGGCCGTCGTGCGGAAGTTGACCGTGAGCTGGTCGGCCACGGCGGACAGCTCGGCCTGCTGGGCCGCATAGGCAGCCGCCTCGGCCTCGACGCGGCGCAGGGTGAAGAGCGAGTTCTTGAAGTTGTCCGCGTGGGGGTAGCCCAGCTTGACGGTCTTGGGCGCCTCGACCTTCGGGGCCGGCTCGGGCTTCGGCGGCACGTCGTCGCCGGGCTTGGGCTCGGGCTTCGGGGTCGGCTTGGGCGCCGGCTCAGGCGTCGGCGTCGGCTTCGGCTCCGGCTTCGGCGGCGTGCCCGTGAGGATCCCGTCCAGCTTGTCGTGCAGCGCGCGCGCCGCGTCGTAGCGCACCTTGGCCTCGGCCAGGCCGTCGCCGCTGGTCAGGCCGGCGAGGGCCTTCTCGGCCGCGTCGATGTCGCCGAGGGCCTGGCCCAGGCGCATCTTGGCCAGCTTGCCGGCCGAGCCCTTGGGCGGGCTGGTCAGGTGCCCCACCGCGCCGTCAACCAGCTGCAGGTTCGCCTCGGCGCGCTTCAGGTACGAGTTCGCCTGCCCGACGTCGGGCCCCGCCGAAGCCAGGGCACCGGGTGCCAGGAGGGAGACGGAGAGCGCGAGGACGAGCCAGGCAGTGAGGCGCTGGAGCTGGGACAGGCTGGGGATCATGGCCGGTGAGGGGCTGTGCGTTCCGGGGGGAGGCTTTGGGTGGGCGAGCGAAGCGTGTCCCACCCACGGGGAGCCGATTTTACCCCGGCTGCCTGCATCCGGGGGGCCTCACGCCCAGCAGCGAAGGCCTTCCTCGCGGGGCGCCCAGAGGGCACCCTGGCCGGGTGCTCCCCGTGAGCCCCTCGCGACTCTCCAGGCCCGACCAAGCCAAGCTGCCCCCCGCATGACCATCCACCCCGACCTGCACCTGCGCTACGCCACCGTCGAAGACGTGGACCTGATCCTCGAGTTCATCCAGGCCCTCGCGGACTACGAGCACCTCGCCCACGAGGTCGTCACCGACGCGGACAGCTTGGCCCGCTCGCTGTTCGGCGAGCACCGCGTGGCCGAGGTCCTCTTGGCCGAGCTGCGCGGGCAGCCGGCGGGCTTCGCGGTCTTCTTCCACAGCTTCTCGACCTTCCTGGGCAAGGCTGGGCTGTACCTCGAGGACCTGTTCGTCAAGCCGGAGCTGCGCGGCAAGGGCATCGGCCGCGAGCTCCTGGCGCGCCTCGCCGAGCTCGCGGTGGAGCGGGGCTGCGGTCGGCTCGAGTGGTCCGTGCTCGACTGGAACGAGCCAGCGATCGGCTTCTACAAGGAGCTCGGTGCGCGGCCGCTCGACGGCTGGACGGGCTTTCGGATGACGGGCGACGCGCTCGCCCAGCTGGCGCGCGGGGGTTCGAGCCCGGGCGCTTGATCGCCCCCCCGCCGGGCGCCGCTAGGCCTGGGAGGCCTCGTGCCGCATCAAGGCGCGCAGCTGCGCGACGACCGACTTGCTCAGGTTGACGTGGGCCTTGTCCTGCTCGTCCAAGTAGCCGAGCTCGTCGTGGTAGCGCAGGACCTCGTGCAGGACGTTGGAGCGGCGCATGGCGCGGAACTCCTCCAAGCCTAGGTCCAGCGGCACGAGGAAGGCATCGATGACCGCTTGGTGGTGCTCCCTTGGCACCTGGTCGAGCAGCCGGTCGCAGCTGAAGGTCGGGTGGCCGACGACCACGTCGGACCAGTCGAAGAAGACCGGCCCCCGCTCGTCGATGTGGATGTTGCAGCAGCCCGAGTCCTGGTGGATGAGGCAGGGCACAGAGGCGAACCCATCCTCGTAGCGCCCGATGAAGTCCGGCACGAGCCCGTCGAGCTGGCGCCGTTCTTCGGCGGACAGGCGCGCGAGCACGGGGCTCTCCAGCAGCTGCTCGACCGCCGGACGCCAGGCGGGCGCGCGGCGATCGCGGACCCCCAGGGCTAGCCAGTGCGGCACCCGCGCGGCCTCGCCCGCCAAGAGCTCGGCGAGGGCCGCGGCGGTCTGGACCCAGACCTCGACCGGGGCGTCGGGCTGCAGCTCGCTGCCGGGCAGCTGCTCCATGACGACGGCACCCTCGTAGGTGGCGACCACCTTGGGCACGCGCCCTGGCCAGCGCTGGGCGAGCTCGGCGAGGACCACGGGCTCGCCCGGCGGCAGCCCATAGTCGTGCTTGATCCAGAGCGTGCCCGCTTCGGTCGTCGTGGTCTGGGTGCAAGAGCGACCCCACGCGCGATGGACCTGCACCGGCCCCGTTCGCGGGCGACCGACCCGCGCGAGCGCGGCGTCCAAGCGCTCGAGGGCGGGCGCCTCCCAAGCGGATAGCATCCATGGTGCGTGCTTCGTCATGGCTGGATTGCAACATGCCGACATGGTCGCGTTCAGGCCTTCTAGCGACCGAGGCTCGCACCCAGGTCAGCCGCAGCAGCGCGGTGCCAGCCAAGCCTGCGGCCCCAACCGATGAAGTCCCCGGTCGGAGTCGGTGGAATCCCGCCAGGGTTCGCTACCGTCGGGGCTCGCCCCGGGAGCCGGGCGCCCTCCTTCCCCTTCCGCGAGCCACGCCCCATGAGCCTTCCCGAGCACCACAGATCACACCGGGTCGGGCTGCTGCGCGCGTCGGTGCTCGGTGCCAACGACGGCATCGTCTCCACCGCCAGCCTGGTCCTCGGGGTCGCCGCGGCGGGCGCGAGCTCCGAGGGCATCCTGGTCGCCGGGGTCGCCGGGCTCGTCGCCGGAGCGATGTCCATGGCGGCCGGCGAGTACGTCTCGGTCAGCTCCCAGGCCGACACCGAAGCCGCCGACCTGACCATGGAGGCCGAGGCCCTCGTGACGCACCCCGAGCGCGAGCAAGCCGAGCTCACGACGATCTACATCAAGCGCGGGCTCGACCCGGCGCTGGCCTCCACCGTGGCGATCCAGCTGATGCAGCACGACGCGCTAGGGGCCCACGCGCGCGACGAGCTCGGGCTCTCCGACGCCCAGGCCGCACGCCCGGTGCAGGCCGCGCTGGCCTCCGCAGCCACCTTCACCGTCGGCGCTGGCCTGCCGCTCCTGGTCGCCGTCCTGACCCCGGCAGCGGCGCTCCTTTGGGCCGTCCCGGCCAGCTCGCTGCTCTTCCTCGCGCTCCTGGGCTCGGTCTCCGCCAGGGCTGGTGGAGCGCCGATAGCCGTCGCCGCCTCGCGCGTGACCCTCTGGGGTGCCCTGGCGATGGCGCTGACCGCCGGCGTCGGCGCGGCCTTCGGCGTGGTCGCTTGAGCCGCCCCGCCGCTCGCCCCTCCCCCTCCGACCGCTGACCCGCATGGACACCAACAGCACCTTCGAGCTGCTCCACGAGGTCGCCCCCGAGGACCTCGCCAAGTCCCTGACCTCGGACCCGGGCGACGACTTCCCCGAGGTCTTCGCCACCTCCCGCATGGTCGCCGTGATGGAGCTAGCCGCGGCCCGCTTGATGCAGCCGCTGCTCAGCGAGGGGCAGCTCTCGGTCGGCGTCGACGTGCACGTCACCCACATGGCCCCGACTCCCGTCGGGGAAGAGGTGCGCGTCGTCGCGCGCTTCACGGGCCGCGACGACAAGCTCTACCTGTTCGAGGTCGAGCTGCACGACCGCGGCGGTCTGGCCGGCAAGGGCACCCACTCGCGCGCGATCGTCGTGACCGAGCGGCTGGTGGCGGGCGCCAAGCTGCGCATCCGCCGCGGCCAGCGACGCGGCTAACCCTCGGCCCGCTCCCGGAGGGCGGCGGCGGTGTGGCCGCGCGTCAGGGCGTGCGGCGGACCGGCTTCGACCAGGCGGCCGCCCCCCGGACCACCCTCGGGGCCGAGGTCGATCACGTGGTCGGCGGCGGCGACCAGCGCCAGGCGGTGCTCGGCCACGACGACCAGGTCGCCCCGGGCGGCGAGGCGCCGGAAGGCGGCCACCAGGCGCGTGATGTCGGTGTCGTGCAGGCCGCGGGCGGGCTCGTCGAACAGGTGCAGGCACGGGCTCGGCGCGTCGTTCAGCGCGGCGGCCAGGTGCAGGCGCTGGAGCTCGCCCCCGGAGAGGTCGCGGCGCCGGCGGCCGAGGCCCAGGTGGCCGAGCCCGACCTCGGCGAGGGCGTCGAGGCCAGCGCGCAGCTTGACCAGATGCGGCGCCGACCTTGCGGGGCGCAGGGCGGGGCGCTCTGCAGGCCGCTGGCCAGCTGGGCTTGGCGGCGTGCCCGGCGCGCGCGCGGGCTCGTCCATGAGCTCGCGCAGCTCGGACGCGCTGGTGTCGAGGAAGCTCGCGATGTCGCGGCCGCACCACTTGGCCGCGAGCACCTCGGGGCGATAGCGACGACCGGCGCACGTCGGGCACGGCAGGGCGAGGTCGGCCAGGAAGTCCATCGACACGTTCTCGAAGCCGCTGCCCTTGCAGGTCTCGCAGCGACCCTTGGGGCTCTGGAACGAGAAGGCTGGCTTGGGCAGGTCGAGCCCCGCGGCGCGCGCGCTCTCGTGGAACAGGCGCTGCATCGGCGCCAGCAGCCCGAGGGCGCCGAGCACCGTGCCCGCGCTGCCACCGCGGCGGCGCTCGCCGCGAACCTCGGCGAAGCCACGGTGGTCCTCGGGCAGCTCGATGGCGTCGCACTCGACCGCGACGCTGCCGCCCAGGTCGCTGCGCAGGCTGGCGCCGAGCACGTCGAACAGGAGGCTGCTCTTGCCGCTGCCCGAGACGCCGCACAGCGCCACCAGGCCCCGGGCCGGCAGGTCCACGTCGATGCCGCGCAGGTTGTGGGCGCGCGCGCCGCGGACGAACAGGCGCGCGCGGTCCTCGCCAGCTGGCGCGGTGGCTTGGCCGGGCTCGACATGCTCGGGGACGCCGTTCGCCCGGGTCGCCCGGGTCGTCCTTGGGCCCGAGGCTTCGGGTGGTCGCCCTCTCGCTCGGCTGCTGGCGACGACGAGCTCGCCGCCCGCGGCCCCGGCGCCGGGGCCCAGCACCAGGTGGTGGTCCGCGAGGCGCTGCAGGCCGCGGCGGTGGCTGACGACGACCGGGGTGTTGCCGGCCTCGGCCGAGCGCCGCAGCAGGTTCGCGAGGCGCGCCACGTCGCGGGCGTGCAGGCCGGCGGCCGGCTCGTCGAGGGCCAGGGTTACGCTCGTCAGGCCCGAGCGCAGCACGCCGGCGAGGCGCACGCGCTGCAGCTCGCCGTCGGACAGGCTGCGGCTCGTGCGGCCCAGCGCGAGGTGCCCGAGGCCGAGCTCGACCAGCTCGTCGAGGCGCCGCCGCAGCTCGGGCAGCAGCGCCGCCAGCACCGCCCGGCGACGCGGAGTCAGCGGCGCGCCGCCACGAGCGCCCGAGCCGGCGCGTGGTCGCGTGTCCTCGACCGCGCCCGGGGCCTTCGTCCGGCCTTCTGGGGAACCGGCCGGGCCGCGGGGCCCCGGGTCATTCGCCGTGAGCGCCTGCAGCCGCGGCACGACCTCGGCCAGGGGCAGCGCCATGAGCTGCGGCAGGGTCAAGCCGCCGAGCTCGACCGCGGCGACCTTGGGCAAGAGCCCGCTGCCCGCGCAGGCCGTGCAGCTGGCGTCGACCAGGGGCGCGGCCCACTCGGCTGCGGCCTTGGCGTTCACGCGCCGGCGGGCCTCGCGCTCGACCAGGGCACAGAGCCCGTCCCAGGTGCCGCTGAAGTGGTGCTCACCGGCGCCCTCGGCGCTGCCCACGGACCAGGTCACCTGCAGCTCGGCGGGGCCGCTGCCGAACAGCGCCAGCTCGCGCATGGGCTCGGGGAGCGCGGCCCAGGGCTGCTCGGCCAAGAGCGCGAGCACGGCCGCTTGGTCGAGCCCGGCGGCGGCCTCGACCAGCGCTGCTGCCAGGGTGGCCATGTGCTGGCCGTCGGGCTCGGTGAAGAAGCGGCCCGGGCGGGTGCCGTCGAGCGCGCCGCCCGCGAGGGGCAGGCTCGCGTCGGTCACCAGGCGCGCGGGGTCGCAGCGCGGGACGACGGCGGCGCCCGAGCAGGACGGGCAGGCGCCGAGGGCGCGGTCGGTGGAGAAGTGCTCGGCGGTCAGGCCGTGGGTCGCGAGCGCCGGCTCGCCGCCGAAGAGCCCGGCGCGGGAGAAGAGCAGGCGCAGGAGCGGCCCGGTCTCGCTCTGGGTCGCGACGGTCGAGCGGCGGTCGGCGCGGGCGTCGCCCTGGCGCAGGGCCAGGACCGGCGTCAGGCCGCGCGCCTCGTCCAGGTCGGGCCGCGGCAGGCGGCGCACGAAGCGGCGCACCGCGAAGGGCAGGCCTTCGCTGAAGCGCGCCCAGGCCTCGGCCGCGAGGGTGTCGAAGACGAGCGAGGACTTGCCGCTGCCCGAGGGGCCGCTGACGACGGTCAGCGCGCGGTGCGGGATGGTGACGTCGACCGAGCGCAGGTTGTGGGTACGCACGCCGCGGAGCTCGATGGCGGCGGGCGGGGGGACCGGCGCGCGCGGGGTGGCCGCGGACTTGGCGCTGGCTTGGAGGGGGTCGCGGCTCGCGCCGGCTCGGCCGAGCCAGGCGACGCGCTCGGGTTCGGGGACCACGGTCGCGGTGCCCGCTTCGACGGCGATCAGGCGATCCGCCGCGGCCCAGACGCTGCGGTGGTGGGAGATCGCGACGAGGGTGTGGCCGGCCTCGACCAGGGCGTCGATGGCCGCGACGAGCAGCGCGACGTCGCTCGGGTGCAGGCCGCGGTCGGGCTCGTCCAGCAAGAGGAGGCTCGGCTCGGCCGCCGTGTCGCCGAGCAGGGTCGCGAGCTTCACGCGCTGGGACTCGCCGCGGCTGAGCTGCTTCGACGACTGGCCCAGGCGCAGGTAGCCGAGCCCGAGCCAGTCCATGGCGTCGAGGGTCCGCGCGATCGGCGGGTCGCCGGCGAAGAAGCGCGCGGCCGTGCGCACGTCCATGGCCAGGACCTCGGCGATGTTGGCGTCCGCGGCAAGGGCTGCGGGACTAGCGGGAGCTCTGCCCCCCAGGCCGTGGGCTTGCCCGGGCTCGCCACCGTAGCTCGGGGCCGGGTCCACCGCGTCAGCAGCGCCAGGTTCGGCTTCGTCGGCGGCGCCCACACCGGGGTTGCGCAAGCCGTCCGCGGCCTCGCCAGCACTCGCAGGGCCAACGCCGGCCCCTGGGCCTTCGGCACGCTCGAGGCGCACGGCGAGCGTGCCTGGCTCGTAGCGCCCGCCGCCGCAGTCCGGGCAGCAGAGCTCGACGTCCTCGAGCAGGTGCAGCCCCACGCGCTGAACGCCGAGCCCTTCGCAAGCGGGGCAGCGGCCGTCCTTGTTGTTGAACGAGAAGCGCCCCGGCCCGAAGCCGAGGGCCTTGGCGGCGTCGGTCGCGGCGAAGCGCTTGCGCACGAGGTCGAAGAGCCCCGACCAGGTCGCCGGGGTCGAGCGCGGGTTGCGCCCGATCGGCCGCGCATCAACCGCCTGCACCCGGGGCCCGCGTGCGCGCAGCGCGGCCGATCTCGAGCGACCCGGGGTGCTCGGGCGATTCGGTCCCAAGGGCGCCGTTGCTGCGGAGAGCGTCGCATCGGCAGGATCGACACCGCCGTCCTCGCCGTCTTCCTCGGTTGCGTTTCCCGCCGCGCTCGTGCCCGTTGCGTGCGATGCGTCCCCTGCGCTTGGCGTTCCTCCGCCGGTCGCTGGGACCGCGGCCTCGATGGTCAGGCTCTCGAACTCGCCTCCGCCCGACCCGCCGAGCGCGGGCAAGAGGGTGCCGAACACGAGCGAGCTCTTGCCCGCTCCACTTGGGCCCGCGACCACGTTGAAGGCACCCTGGGCGACGCGCAGCTCGGCGCCGTCCAGGTTGTGCAGGCTCGCGCCGCGCAGCACCAGCTCGCGCGTGGGGCGGCGCACCTCGCGCTTCGGCGACGGCGTCTCGCCGAGCGGTGCGGCCCCGGCGGCCAGGTCGCCAGCGAACACCAGCTGCCCGCCCTCGGGGCCGGCGCCGGGCCCCAGCTCGACCAGGTGTCCGGCATGGCGCACCATGTCGGGATCGTGCTCGACCACCAAGAGGGTGTTGCCGAGCGCGCGCAGCTCCTCGAGCACGTCGACCATGCCCGCCTGCTCGCTCGGGTGCAGCCCCAGGGTCGGCTCGTCCAGGGACACCAGCATGCCCCCGAGGCCGGCGGTCAGCTGCGCCACCAGCCGCACGCGCTGAGCCTCGCCGTCGGACAAGCTCGCCGCGGTCCGGTCCAGGCTGAGGTGCCCGAGCCCGAGCCGCTGCAGGCGCTCGAGGCGCTGGTGGATCGAGGGCGTCAGGGCAGCCAGGACGGGCGAGTCCGGCAGGCTCGCGAGCAGGCCGCCCGTGGTTCGGTCGCGAGTCGCTCCCAGCCTCCCGAGCTGCGCGACGGGCACCGCGAGCAGCTGCGGCAGGGTCACGTCGCCGACGCGCGCCTCGCGCCCCGCGCGCGACAGCCGCGTGCCGCCGCACTCACCGCAGGCCACCGAGCGCACGAAGCGCAGGATGTTCGGGTTGCGGTTGCGCAGCAGGGTCTCCTCGATCACCGGCACGAGCCCGCGGTAGTAGCCCTCCTCCCGCGGCCGCGCGGTGATGCCCTCCCACTTCATGCGCGACTCGATCGAGTGCTTGCCGAAGGGCACCTTGAGCGCGCGCGTGCCGTACAGGATCACGTCGCGCTGCTCGTCGGTCAGGTCCTGCCACGGCGTGTCGACGTCGAAGCCATGGGCCTGGCAGATGTCGTCCATGACCTCGACGGTCACCTGGCTGTAGACCGTGTAGCCGCTCTTGAGCGTCGGCACGAGCGCCCCGGCGCGGATGCCCTTGGTCGGGTCGGCCACCAAGAGCGCCGGATCGACCCGGTCCTCGAGCCCCAGCCCGCCGCAGGACTCGCACGAGCCGAGCGGGTGGTTGAAGCTGAAGTGACTGCGGGTGAGGACCTCCCCGGCCTGGCCGACCCCGCCAAGCTTGCCACCACGGTGCATGCCTTCGCTTGAGCTAGGTCCTCCGAGTGCGTCGCTGCCCCTGCCCGGACCGACCGCTTCGCGGGCGAACAAGAGGCGCAGGAGGTCGAGGATCCCCGTCTGGGTCCCCACGGTCGAGCGCGCGCTGGCCGACAGGCGCTGCTCGCCGACGCTGAGCGCCACGGGCAGCCCACTCAGCTCCTCCACCGCCGCCGAGCCGAGCTTGCCGAGGAAGTGCCGCGCCCGGGACGAGAGGGAGCCCAGGTAGCGCCGCTCGCTCTCCCGCACGATCGTGTCCCGGGCCAAGGATGTCTTGCCCGACCCCGACGGCCCCGTGACCGCGATCCAGGCCCCCAGCGGCAGCTCGAGATCGAAGCCCGCAAGGTTGTGCTCGGTCGCCCCCACGAGGCGCAGCGTCTGGTGCTCGGGCCCGTCCATCCCGCGAACCTTACTGCACACCCCAGACCGACGGTAAGGTGTCGCACACCATGTTGCTGGTCTGACCCGCCGGCAGGTGGGCGGACCCGCAGGGCGGACTTCGTCGGTTCCAGGCGTGGTTTCGGGAGTCCGGGGGGGCGGAGCGAAGCGGTCCCAAATCCCCGGGGGCTACAGCTAACCCTTGCGCCTGCCGAGATATGCCCTACCTTAATGCCGCTCGATCGCCGCGCGACCCAGGGTCAGCTTGCTGACCCCACCCGCCGCGGCCGAGGCATGACGACCCGCCGCCCGGAGTATGGGTGGCAACCGCGGCCCGTCCCCGACTTCAAGCTCCCGCGCCTACGCGCCATTCGAAGGAGCCCAAGGACGCCCCCCGCGACACCCTGAATCCAACCGGCCCGCCCAAACCGCAGGCCTGCAGTCCCCTGCGCCAGGCGCAGGAAGGAGGCGAGCTATCGCACCCCAAGAATCCAATTCCTCCGGCCGCCGAGGTGGCGGCCGAGGTTCCAGCAGCACCGGTCCCCGCTCCTCCGGCCCCCGACGTGGCGGAGGCGGCGGCGCGCGCCGCGGCGCCGAAGAGAAGCGCGACCCCGCGATGGAGCTGCGCCCCGTCACCGAGGTGCCCGACATCGAGTCCTTCCGCCACTGGGACCTCTGCGAAGAGGTCCAGACCGCGATCGAGGAGATGGGCATCGTCAAGCCGACCCCGATCCAGGCGCTGACCACCGAGCACGTGCTCAACCGCAAGGACGTGATCGCCAAGGCCGAGACCGGCACCGGCAAGACCCTGGCCTTCGGCGCCGGCATGATCAGCAAGCTGGACGCCGACCGCTCGACCGTGCTGGGCCTGATCCTGTGCCCGACCCGCGAGCTGGCCTCGCAGGTCCACGACGTGATGGCGCTGCTCGGCGCGACGCGTGGCATCAAGACCTGCCTGATCGTCGGCGGCGATCCCCCGCAGCCCCAGGTCAAGGCCCTGCAGGCCGGCGCCCAGCTCGTCGTCGGCACGCCCGGCCGCGTGATGGACCTCTACAACCAGGGCTTCCTGTCCTTCCCCTGGACCGAGTTCGTCGTCCTGGACGAGGCCGACGAGATGCTCGAGATCGGCTTCATCGACGACATCAAGAAGATCCTCAGCTACACGCCGGACGAGCGCACGACGCTGCTGTTCAGCGCGACCTTCCCGCCGGCGCTGCTGCGCCTGGCGCGCGAGTACACCACCGACCCGGTCGAGATCGCGACCGCCAAGGGTGTCTCGACCGTCGACCACATCACCCAGAGCTACATCAAGGTCGACGAGGACGACAAGTGGATGACGCTCGTGCGTCTGATCGAGAACTCGGACAAGGACGACGTGTTCCTGGTGTTCGGCGATCGGCGCACGGACGTCGACCAACTGATCCGGCGCATGGAGCGCATGCCCTTCAGCACCAAGGCCCTGCACGGCGGCTACGACCAGGCGGCGCGCATGCGCGTGATGACCGCCTTCCGCACGGGTGACGTCAAGTGCCTCGTGGCGACGGACGTCGCCTCGCGTGGCCTGGACGTGAAGCACGTCTCGCACGTGGTGAACTTCGGCGTCCCGCGCGACGTCTCGATCTACACCCACCGCATCGGCCGCACGGGCCGCGCCGGAGCCAAGGGCAACGCGATCACCTTCGTCACCTACGACGACCGTGGCCGCTGGGCCGACCTCGAGCACCGCATGAACTGGGTCGTCGAGGAGATGCCCAAGCCCGATCGCGGGGGGCGTGGCGGTGGAAGCCGCGGCGGCCGCAGCGACGAGCGTGGTGGCCGCGGTGGACGCGGTGGTCGGGAAGACCGCGGCGGCCGCAGCGAGCGGCCCGAGCGTCGTCCCCGCCGCGACGAAGAGCCCAAGCGCGAGCCCCGCGCACGTGAGGAACAGCCGCGCCCCACGCGCAGCGACGAGCCCGCGCCCAGCGAGCGCGCCCCGCGCAGCGAGGAGCGCCCCAAGCGCGAGCCCAGCCGTCGCCCCGAGGGCTCGCCCTGGACCGACAAGCCCAAGGTCGGGCACCAGCCCGGCAAGATCGTGCGCAAGTCCAAGAAGCGCTTGGCCGCCGAAGCCGCCGAGGCTGCGGAAGCCGCCGGTGAAGAAGGCAGCGACGACAGCGGCAGGTCGTGTGGCTCCCCCCGAGCCGCCGCCGATCTCGGCACCGGTCGAGTCCGCGCCCCGAACCGAAGCCAGCGAGGAGCAGCGCGAGCGCGGCCCGCGTCGCCGTCGCCGCAGTGGCCCCAAGCAAGGCGAGGGCCGCCCCGAGCCCGCGGCCGAAGGCCAAGCTCGCGGCGACGCCGGCGAGCCCGGCGATGGCCGCCGGCGCGGTGGCCGCGGCCGCCGCGGCGGAGGTCGCAGCGACCAGCCCCAGGGCGACGCCCCCCGCGAGCGCCGACCGCGCCGCGAGGAGTCGGCCCAGCCCGCCAGCGAGTCCGGCGGCGGCGTCGCCAGCCCCGAGCGCGAGCGTCCCGAGCGCAAGCCCCAGCCCGAGGCCCCCAAGCCCCAACCGAAACCCGCGCCCAAGCCGGACACCGGCGGCGGCTTCGGCGCCGGCATCTAGCCTCCCTCTCCCGACCCACAGCGATCCCATGGCTTTCGAGATCACCTACCGCACCGAGTCCGGCGAGACCAAGGTCTCCGTCGACCTCTCCAAGGCGCCCTTCTCCCGGGACGGCGAGCCGGGCAGCCTGCTCGACATCGCCCTCGGCAACGGCGTCGAGATCGACCATGCCTGCGGCGGCGTGTGCGCGTGCTCCACGTGCCACGTCATCGTCCGCCAAGGCATCGACACCTGCAACGAGGCCGACGAGGACGAGGAAGACCAGCTCGACCTCGCGCCCGGCCTGACCCCCGACTCGCGCCTGGCCTGCCAGTGCATCCCGGACGGGACCGAGGACATGGTCGTCGAGATCCCCTCCTGGAACCGCAACATGGTCTCCGAGGAGCACTGATCCGGCGCGCCCCTCTGGCGCCGAGCTCACGACGAGGGCCGATCCCGGGCAGCCGGGGTCGGCCCTCGCTCCGTTCCCCGGCCCGGGGTGGGCGCGCGATGAACGCCTGGGTCGAACTCGGTTCCCTGCACGTGCCGGAAGGCCTCCGGGCCCAGCGCGGTCCACCCCGAAGTCGCGCGCCTCTAGGACCCCAGCGCCATGCCGGCCGAGGCCCCCTCTTGCCCCCGCCTGCCGGTTTCGGCGCCCTAGGCCGCCCCTTCCGGGCCCGCTCGCGTCCAATGGAGCTTGCCTGCGGGCCGCGCCCCCCCAACCGAACCCCGCGTTCGGTTCGATTCTTGCAAACAGACCGCCGGTGCCCTCCCCAGTCTCCCCGATCCTCCCCATGAAGTTCAGCCACCCCGCCGGGCTCGCCCTGGCCGCCCTCTTCACGCTCAGCCCGCTCGCCCCGGCCACGCAGGAAGCCGCAGGCCCGCCCGCGACCCCCGAGCTCAGCCCCGAGCGCCCCGCCGAGTCCCCCGGCTGGTTCGTCCTGGTGCGCCCCCACGCCGACCACCACGCGGCCGTGCGCCGCCTCGGCGAGCTGCGCGCCCAGCTCGGCCAGGAGCGCGCCTCGGGCAGCGACTCGAGCACCTCGACCCGCGCCGAGTTCGAGGCCCAGGTCGCCGCCCTGCGCGCCATGTCGCTCGAGTCCAGCGCCGCAGCCCGCGGGCTCGCCACCGAGGTCACCGCCACCACCTGGCTCGTGCCCGGCTTCGCCGTCGGTCAGCTCGACGCCGAGACCCGCGCGGCCCTCGCCGGGCGCGACGACGTGCTCGACGTCCAAGAGGTCCGCTGGCAGTTGCCCCAGATCAAGACCGCCACCGACGCGGCCCACCACGACGCCGACGGCGCCCACGCGCTCAGCTCCGGCGGGCTCGCGCTGACCGGCCACGGCGTCGAGATCGCCGTGCTCGACTCCGGCATCGACCTGGACATGAACGGCACCGGCCGTCCGCACAAGGCCTTCTTCGTCGGCGGCGACCCGCTCGACCTGTCGGGCGGAGGCATCGGCGGCAGCCGCGTGCTGACCAGCTCGGCCGCAGGCTCGCCCTTCTACTTCGGGCCCCAGACGCCCGAAGACATCCACGGCCACGGCACGCGCGTCGCCTCGACCATCGCGGCCGCCAAGTGGAGCAACGGCCTCGACGTCGACGACTCGATGGCCTTCTCCGCCAAGCTGCACAACCTCAAGATCAGCGACGACAGCTTCACCCACGCGCCGGCCTCGACGTTGGTGATGAGCAACCGCTTCGAAGACGCCGTAGCGAACCCCGCCATCCGCGTCGCGAACATGAGCTACGACGGGGATCCCGTCACGGGCTACTTTCTGAACCGGACGATCGATGAAGCCTCGAACGCAGGCCTGTTCGTGACCCTCTCGGCGGGCAACTTCGGCAGCGACCTGACCTTCGCCCACGGCGCCTACAACGCCCTCGTCGTCGGCGGCTCGTACGAGTTCACGCCCTTCCCCTACTTCACCAGCGCCGTCGGCCCGCTCGACCCGCTCGGCAGCTCGCCGCGCCGCTACCCCGACATGATCGCCCAGGGCGAGTCGGTCAGCACCGCGCGCCTCGACGCCGAGCACCTCTACACCCTGGCGTCCGGCACCTCCCTGTCCTCCGGCTTCGTCGCCGGCGCGGCGGCCCTGCTCTTCCAGGCTGCCCCGGACCTCACGCCCGTCGAGGCCAAGGCGCTCTTGCTCCAGCACACCTGGGCCGCGGGCGGGGACCCGAACGCGACCGGGCTCGGCTACCTGCGCGTCAAGGAGTCCGCCGAGGCGGCGCTCGCCGGCGAGGTCCGCGGGGGCCTGATCGACGGCGACGGCTCGGTCGTCTTCGACGTCGACCTGACCGCGGGCCAGGCCGTGCGCTACACCCTCGCCTGGGAGCGCGACCCCACGGGCCTCCCCACGACTCCCGCCATGGACTTCGACCTGACCGTCGACGACCCCTACTTCACCCAGGTCGCCAGCTCGGCGACCGACTTCGACGTCGAGGAGCAGGTCGAGTTCGTCGCCGCCGTCACCGGCACCTACCGCATCAAGATCCAGGAGCCCGGTGGCATCGCCTCGGGCAACCCGGTGGCCTTTGCCCTCGCCGGCCCCGGCCTCGGTGCCTGCGGCGGCGTCGACGTGAGCTCCTTCTCGCCGATCGAGTCGCCCGCCGTCCACGCGCCCGGCACGTCCAACGTCGTCAACCTGACCGGCTGCGGGCTCGACCAGGTCACGGCGGTCAGCGTCGGCGGGACGCCGGTCGCGTTCCTCGCCAGCGATGCCGAGCACATGCAGCTCGACCTGCCGAACCTGACCATGTTCGGCCCGACGCTCATGACCCTCGACCACCCCGGCGGCCAGACGTCCACCAAGATCTTCCTCGGCCCCACCGACCCGCTGCTCTTCGGGCCCCTGGTCTGGACGCCGGCTGGCCCCGGGACCCTGACCTACGCCAGCCAGCCCGGTGACCTGCACCTGCTGTTCGTCTCACCGGACCTCGCCCCGAGCAGCCTGCCGGACCTCGTCGACCTCGACATCGGCAACGGCTTCGCCAGCCTGCACCTGCTCGACTCGCGCGTGATCCTCGGCGGCACCTCCTTCGGGACCTGGACCTGGACGCCGGGCTTCCACGTCTTCGCGATGACGGTCCACGTGCAGTCGGTCGTCGTGCCCTCGGCACCCTTCGCGCCGCCCCTCGCGACCAGCAACGTCTACACCACCGACCTGACCCCCTGAGGGCGCTGGAGACTGACAGAGCCGGCCGGACTCCCCCCCTCGGGAAGTCCGGCCGGCTCCTTTCGTCGAGGCGCCGAGGTCAGGCGGCGTCGTCGACGATGCTGGGTGAGCCAGGCAGCTCGGCCCGGCCGACCGTGCCGTTGTCGAGGCCCTGGGCCTGGCCGGCCGCGCCCGCGGTGCAGGCAGGCAAGGCGATGGTCGGGGTCACCGCGATCACCAGGACCGAGACGAGGCGTCCGAGGCGCTGCGCGGGAGAGCTCGGGCAGTCGGGCTCGTGCCCGACCTCACGCTCCAGCGCCGTCGCGACCAGCCCCAGGCCAAGCACCCGGGAAGGGCCCCCCTTGCAGTGTGGGCACGCGGGATGCTGGGTGGACGGAAACTTCGATGCGTGGGACATGGCCGACCTCCTTGTCGGAAGGCCCGAGTTGCTCCGGCAGTCGTCGCAGCTTGTGAGATCGACCCTCGGAGCACCCCGGACCGGGGCGGTGAGTGAGGGACATTTCCGTCTTCGACCAGAGGCCCGGGGGACTTGAGTGGCCGCACTCTCGGGACGGCGTGGCGGTCCCCAGCCCCCGGCCACCAGGCAGGGACACGCCCCCCTCTAGCGCCCCCCCAGACCCCGCCCTGCGGGCCAGCCGACCCCGGGCCGGCCTCGATTCCGGGATTCTGGGGCAGGCCACATCCACGGGCGCACTTGCCCCCAGCCCCACCAAGGACTACGAGTAGGGGACCTCCGCCCGTCCGAGTGCCCGAATGCAAGCTCCCAGGGTCCAGCCTGCGCCAGCCCAGCCGAGCCATCCGTCCCCGGGGACCGGTGGTGGCGGCGGCGGCACGGTCGCAGGGCGCTACCGGCTGCTCGAGCGCATCAACGAGCGCGGGGCCAGCGAGGTCCATCGCGCCTGGGACAAGCTCACCGGGGCCGAGGTCGCGCTGAAGCTCTTGCCCGCGCGCGCCGACGCGCCGCAGCTGCGTGCCGAGGTCGCCGCGCTCCGGCTGCTGCACCTGCCCGGGGTCGCCCGGCTGCTTGACGAGGGCCTGCACGGCGAGCGGCCGTTCCTCGTGCTCGAGCTGGTCTCCGGGACTCCCTTCCCCGGCGACGTAGAGCTGCCCACCGACTGGCCGACCGTGCGCAACACCGTGGTCAGCCTGCTCGAGATCCTCGCGCGGGTCCACAACCGGGGCGTGGTGCACCGCGACCTGAAGCCCGACAACATCCTGGTGGATGAAGGCGGCCGACCCGTGGTGCTCGACTTCGGGCTCTCGGCGGGGCGCGCGATCGGGTCGGGCCGCAACCCCGACCAGCGCGCGGTCGGCACGCCCGCCTTCGCCGCGCCCGAGCAGATCCTTGGCGAGCCGATCGACGCGCGGGCCGACCTCTACTCCCTCGGCGTGATGCTGTACGAGGTCTTGGCCGGGCGGCGGCCCCAGGACGCGGTGCTGCCTGACGAGCTGATCCACCTACGCCTCAACTGCACGCCCGAGCCACTGGCCCAGCGCGCGCGCGGGGTGCCGCACGAGGTGATGGCGCTGGTCGATGACCTGCTGGCCCGGGACCCTGCCCGGCGCCCGCGCTCGGCCGCCGACGCCTTGGCGCGCCTCTCCGGTCGTGCCGCCCGCGGACCCGAGCCCGAGCTGCCTTGGCTCGGTGGCCTACGGAAGCTCGACGCGGTGCGCGCCGCCATCGCGGGGGGGCGGCCGGTCGGCATCGTCGGCGAGTCCGGCAGCGGGCGCTCGCGGCTCTTGCGCGAGGTCGCCACGAGGCTTCGGGCCGAAGGCCGCTCCGTCGTGGAGCTGCGCTCTGGGGCCAAGCCCTTGTCTAGCCTCGGTGCCCTGACTCCGCGTGAGGTGCAGCTCGCCCCCTTGGGCTTGGACGGAGCCCTCGCCCTGGCCCGCGAGAACGTGCTCGCCGCCCTCGGCGCAGGCGCCGTGGTGTTGGTCGATGGGACCGACTCGATCGACCGCTGGTCCTCCGAGGTGCTCGCCGATCTCAGCGCCGAGACCCTCGCTCGCACGCCGCCCCTGCCCGGCGTGCTGGTCGTCGCCGGGACCGACGACGACGTCACCGCCATGGCTTCGGTCCGGGTGCGCAGCCCCCGTGTCCCGCCCCGAGCGCCGGGCGAGCCCCGGCCCACTAGCCCGCACTTCACCGTCGCCACCGCCCTCGGGCTCGACCCCCTGGGTGCCCACGACCTTTGCGCATTGTTCGCCGGGCCCGACCGAGTCTTCCACCTGTGCGAGGACGGCGCCCGGGAGCTGTGGCGCCGGACCGAAGGTCACCCCGCACGCGTCACGACCGAGGTCGCGGCCTGGCTGCGTGCCGGGCTCGCGCGCTGGTCCGGCGCCAAGCTGGTCGTCCGTCGCCAGGCCCTCGGCCGGCTCGGCATGGGCCTCGAGGTCGTGCTCCCTGAGCGCTCGACGGCCCTCGCCGGCAGGCGCCTCGGCGAGCACCTGGAGCGGCACCTAGCCTGGGTCGTGCTCGCCGGCGGAGAGGCCAGCTGTGAGCTGCTCGCCCAGGCCCGCGGCCTGCCCGCTTGGCACCTCGAGGCCGAGCAGCTCGAGCTGATCGAGGCCGGCGCCCTGCGCCGCATCCCCGGACCCGGCGTCAGCGCGCTGGTGCATCCCCATCAGCTCGACACCTGGAGCGATGCGGAGCGCGCCGAGGCCCACGGACGCCTGGCCCAGGTGCTGACCCCCGGCACCCCCGGGCGGCTGCTGCACCTGATCTCGGCCGGGCGCCTGGCCGACGTGCCCGACGAAGCCGAGGTGCTCGCGCGCAGGCACCTGGACCAGGGTCAGCTCACCCAGGCCGAGGCCGTGCTCGTCGAGGGCCTGGCGGCCGCTCGCCTGAGTGACGGCTGGCGCCATGCTGCGGGCACGCCCAGCACGACCTTGGGCTTTGGAACCGGAGCACCGGACGCCGTCTCCAGCGCTCCCCGCTTGGATCCTGGGCAGCCCGGGCTCGAGCCGCAGCGACGCCCCGGAGCCGAGCAGCGCTTGCTGGCCGCGTGGCTAGCTGTCGCCCTCTCCGAATTCACCCCCCAGGCCCTCGACCGCGTGCTCTATGAGCTCGCGCGCTCCGGCGCCGGGGCCCTCGAGCGCTTCGCCCACGCGGCGCTCGTGACCCTCGAGCATCCCGGCGAGCGGGCCTTGGCCGAGCTCGGCGCCGTCGAGCCGCTCGACGACCCCGAGCTCGAGCGCTGGCGCCACGCCTTGTTCCTGCAGGCGGGGCGTGGGGCCTCGGCCGCCCGCGAGGAGCAGATCCTCGCCGCCAACGCGCGCTGGTGCGAGCAGCACGACTCTCCGGCGACCCGCGCGAGCTTGGCCGAGTGGACCGGGCGCCTGCGCTACCGCCAGGACCGCCACGTCGAGGCCGCCCAGCACTTCGAGCAGGCCGCGAGTGGCAGCTCGCGCGTGACCTCGAAGCTGTCGGCCCTGCTCAATGGCGCTTCGGCCCTGCTCGAGGCGGGCCACCACGTGCGCGCCAGCGAGCTCGCGGTGGGAGCGCTCGAGCTGGCCGCGGCCTGCCGACATGAGTTCTTCGAGCTGCGCGCCGAGTGGATCCTGCGCGCGGCCGCCTACCGCCGGGGCAGCGCGGACGAGCCCGACCTGGAGCTGGTCGAGGCCGCCGGGCGTGTCGGAGTGCCCGACCAGGAGGCGCTGATCGCTCTGAACGAAGCGGCGGCCGCCTGGCGCGCGCAGCACCCCGCGGCAGCCGACCTCGCGCGGCGGGCGGTGGCCCTGTGGGCCGGCCTGGGCAAGACCTGGGGCACGGTGCTAGCCAGCGCCCTGGCCCTGGCAGCCGAGGGCTCTAGCGAGCCGCGAGCCGCGGAGCTGGGCGAGCTCGCCGCGCGCGCCCTCGAGTGCCCGGACCCGAGCATCGGCGGCCAGAGCCTCGCGCTCCTGGTGCACGCGGGTGCGCCCGTTAGCGAAGGCGCGAGGGCCTTGGCCGAGCGCTTGGCCTCCGCCACCCCGGACGCTGCGCGTGGCCTGCGCCGCGAGGTCCTCTCGGTCGGGGAAGTGCTGGCCGCCCTCGCCTAGGGTCAGTGCGTGTCGAGGGGCTCGCTCGCGGGCGGGTCGTCGGCAGGCGCTTCCTCGGTGTCCCCGGCGAGGACCACGTCGTTGTTCCAGGCGGTGTAGCCCTGGACACCGAGCACGAGCAGGGTCGCTGCGCTGATCGCCAGGAAGGCGCTCGCGAGCGGGTGGTGGTGCAGGCGCGGGTAGGCCGGCGGGGACTGGATCGTGAGAGGCATGGCTGGAGCTCCGTTCCGGGAAGGTAGGGCCAGGGGGGCGCAGGATCAAGCCTGGTCGGGTGCCGAGGTCACGAAGGTGAGCCAGATGTCACCTTCGGGACGCACCCGGGGGGGCCTTCACTCGGCCGGATCGCCCCATAGAACGGTCTCGGCGTAGTCGATCCCGGCCGGCGTGCGGCTGCCGTGCCAGGAGAGGTACTCGCCGTCGACGATGGAGAAGCGCCCGGCCTCGAAGCCCGTGGCCTCGCTGAGCTCGGCGATGTGCTTGTCGGTGAAGGGGAAGGGCTCGGTCGAGAGCAGCACGCGGTCGGGGGCCGCGGCGGCGAGCTCCTCGACGGTGATCTCGGGGAAGCGGTCGGGGTGGGCGGCGAAGGCGTTGAGGCCGCCGGCTAGGGCCAACAGGTTGCTTGGGAAGGTGTCGGCGTTGAGGCTCATCCACGGCTTGCGCCAGATCAGGTAGGCGAAGGTGCGCGGGCCGCCACTGGCGACGCGGGCGGCCGCGCGCTCGGCGACCGCGGCGGCGCGCGCCTCGATGTCCTGGGCGATGACCTCGGCCGCCTCGGGCACCTCGAGCACGCGCCCGTACTTGCGCACCATCGCCGCGGTGCCGGCCGCGTCCTTGGGGAATGAGTTGGCGATGCGGATGCCGGCGGCGGTCAGGGCGTCTGCGTCCTCGCGGCGGTTCTCCTCCTCGTTGACCAGCACCACGTCGGGCCCAAGCTCGATGATGCGCGCCACGTCGGGATCCTTGGTGCCGCCGACCTGCTCGACCGCGCCGACGCGGTCGGCGGGGTGCACGCAGAACTTGGTGATGCCGACGAGGTCGTCGCCGAGACCGAGGTCGAAGACCAGCTCGGTGAGCGACGGGCAGAGGGAGACGATGCGCATGGGCGGCAGTCTAGCGGGATCCGCGGACTTGGGTGGCAGCAGCCGGTAGGAGCGTAGGCCCGGCCGGGCCGAGGCATGGCGTGGGTCCGCGGCTCCGGCCCTCAGGCGCTTCCCGGGAGGCTAGCCGCGCTGCCCGCGTCGACGGTGCACTCGTAGCGCTTGCCCGGCTTCGACAGGCGGCCGGCAGCGTGGTGCTCGTCGTGGTAGAAGAGGCTCAGCCAGCCGCCGTTCGACGCGCGCTCGAGCCACTTCGAGCGCTGCTCGAAGCTGGTCACCACGTCGATGTCGTAGGCCATGATGAAGGCTGGCTGGATGTGGTGGCTGGTCGGCACCACGTCGCCCCAGAAGACGGCGGTGTCGGTCGAGCCGCCGAGCTCCACCGGCGCGGCCTCGCCGGCCGGGTTGATGCGCAGGAGGCTCGAGCCGTCGGAGTGGCCGCCGACGGTGTGCATCACGAGGCCGGGCAAGAGCTCGACGCCCTGCTCGCCGTCGCCTTGGCTGGCATCGAAGGTCTCGAGCAGGCCGGCGTCCTTGACCGCCGCGAGGTCCTCGAGCCGGTAGCTGGCCTTGCGCACCGAGTCCTGGCGCTCGAGCATCTCGACCTCGATCGAAGGGAAGCGGTGCAGGGCGTTCGGGAAGAGCGGGACCAGCTCGGCGGAGCCCTCATCGCTCCCGGCGGGTGCCTCGACGACGATGCCGCCGATGTGGTCGAAGTGGCAGTGGGTCGCGATCACGTGGGTCACGTCCTTGGGGTCGACGCCGACCGCCGCCAGGCTCTCGGGCAAGGAGCAGGACTTCTCCATGTGGTAGATGTCCTTCCAGCGCTGCTCCCAGCGCTCGCCAAAGCCCGGCTCGAGCACCACGACGAGGTCATCACGCCGCAGGAGGAACGGCCGCGCCGCCAGGCGGATCGTGTTGTCCTCGTTGGGCGGCGTCAGCTTGCGCCACAGGTTCGCGGGCACGACGCCCCACATGGAGCCACCGTCGAGGCCCATGAAGCCGTCGGAGAGCGCGGTCACGGTCCAGGGACCGACCTGCCAGGTCTGGGGTTGGTAGCTCATTGGAGGAGTGCGTTGTTGCGGGGCTGAATTGGAGACGGCCGAGGTCACGCAGGATAGCGCGAACTCGGCCGTGTGGCGTGGGGACGGAGGGTCGCCGCCACGGCCGAAACCCCGCCGCCGGGTGTGCAGCACCGTGCGGCGGGAATTCGCGTGCTAGCCGCGCAGGATGTCGCGGCTGATGATCAGGCGCTGGATCTCGGAGGTGCCTTCGCCGATGACGCAGAGCTTGGCGTCGCGCCACATGCGCTCGACCGGGAACTCGCGGCTGTAGCCGTTGCCGCCGTGGATCTGGATCGCGTCGTAGGTGACCTTCATGGCGGTCTCCGAAGCGTGCAGCTTTGCGATCGCTGCCGCGGGGCCGAACTTCGCGCCGGCGTCCTTGAGGCGCGCGGCGTGGTAGACGAGGTGGCGCGCCGCCTCGATCTGCACGCGCATGTCGGCCAGCTTGAAGGCCACCGCCTGCTGGGCGCTGAGCGGCTTGCCGAAGGCGATGCGGTCCTTGGCGTACTTGACCGCCTCCTCGTAGGCGCCCTGGGCGATGCCGAGCGACAGGGCGGCGATCGAGATGCGACCGCCCTCGAGGGTCTTCATGAAGGTCGAGAAGCCCTCGGACTTCGGACCGAGCAGGTGGTCCATCGGAATGCGCGCGTCCTCGAAGACCAGGCTGGCCCAGTCCGAGCCGCGCATGCCGAGCTTCTGCTCGCCCTTCTCCAGGCTGAAGCCGGGCGTGTCGCGCGGCACGACGAAGGCGCCGATGCCCTTGGCCCCGAGGCTCCGGTCGAAGACCGCGGTGACGATGAAGGTGCCGGCGTGGTTGGCGTTGGTGATGAAGCACTTGCGGCCGTTGAGGACCCAGCTGCCTGAGTCCTCGACCGCGCTGGTCTGGGTGCCGCCCGAGTCCGAGCCGGCGTTGGGCTCGGTCAGGCCGTAAGCGCCCATGTACTCGCCGCTGATCAGCTTGGGCACGTACAGCTTCTGGAGCTTCTCGCCGCCCCAGGCGTAGATCGGGTAGGTGCCGAGGCTGACCTGGGCGGCCAGGGTCAGGCCCGTCGAACCGCACACGCGGCTGAGCTCCTCGACCGCCAGGATGTAGCTGAGCGTGCCGCCGTCGGAGCCGCCGAGCTCCTCGGGGAAGGGGATGCCGGTCAGGCCCAGCTCGACGATCTTGGCCCAGGTGTCGGTGTCGAAGCGGTGCTCCTCGTCGACGGCGGCGGCCTTCGGGGCGACCTCGGCCTCCGCGAATTCGCGGACCATGTCGCGGATCATCCGCTGGTCCTCGGTGAGGTCGAAGGAGTCCTTCATGTCGGGGAGCTCGAAGCTCGTGTGGATCGCGGTCATGACTTGTTCGAGGGGTGCTCAGTTGGCGAGCAGGGGGGGGGCGTTGGGGCGAGCGCGCGGCTCAGTCGGTCTTCATCTGCCAGCCGGTCGTGCGCCGGTGGCCGGGGTCGCCCTTCTCGGGATGGTAGAAGGCCGAGCTGTCTCCGCTGCCGACCCAGTCGATCAGGGCCTGGCGCGAGAACTTCCACTCGCGGCCGATCTTGCGCGCGGGGATGCGCTCGGAGTGCAGGACCTTGTTGAAGGTCTTGACGCTGACGCCGAGCAGGGCGGCGGCCTCGTCGATGGTCAGGATCTCACGGTTCTCCGGCGCAGGCATCAGGACGCCTCCGCAGCCCAGCGGGCCTTCATCGCCGCCTTGATCCAGTCGGCGATGTCGTCGGTCTTGGTGCCCGGGCCGAACAGCTTGGCGAAGCCGTCGCTCTCGAGCGACTCCATGTCGTCCTCGGGGATGATGCCGCCGCCGGTGAGCAGGACCTCGCCCATGTCGCGCTTGATCAGCTCCTCGCGGATGCGCGGGAACAGCGACATGTGCGCGCCGCTCAGGATCGAGAGGCCGACCACGTCGACGTCCTCCTGCAAGGCCGCCTCCGCGATCATCTCGGGGGTCTGGTGCAGGCCGGAGTAGACGACCTCCATGCCATGGTCGCGCAGCACGGTGGCCACGGTCTTGGCACCGCGGTCGTGCCCATCGAGGCCGGGCTTGGCGATCAGAACGCGAATCTTCCTTTCCATGATGTCGGGGGTGAGCCTTTGGGCTCCTAGAGGATCTTGGGTTCCTTGTACTTGCCGAAGCTGTCCCGCAGGACGTTGCAGATCTCGCCGAGGGTGCAGTCGGCGTGGGCGGCGGCGACGAAGCGCTCGAGCAGGTTGTCGCCGTTGCCGCACGCCTCGCGCACGGCCTCGAGCTCGCGCGTCAC
>JARGPD010000027.1 GCA_029212845.1 Planctomycetota bacterium | reverse complement strand
CCCGCGGTGGCGCGGCCCCCCGGCTCGAGCTGCCTGGAGCCCTCGCCTTCGAGGCGCGTGAGCCGGGCTCAGCCGCCGAGCGCGGGGCGCCACATCGGGCGGGCAGCGGCCTGGGCCAGGCGCGGGCCACGGGTCCCGTCGAGCCCGGGAGCAACCACCAGCTCGCGGTCGCAGCACGCGCCGAGGAAGCAGGGGGCCCAGGGGGCCCAGGGGGCCCGGCCCGGGCCCCCGCCCGCCGGGACGCCCTCGGCGGACCAGCTAGGGGCGCCGCTGACCTGGTCGACATCCCGGTCGAAGTCGATGCCGAGGGGCAGGGGGAGGCCCTCGCCCGCGCGGATGGGACGGCGCCGGCCCTGGGGCTGGAGGCTGGGGCCTCGTTCCAAGCGCCACGGCGCAGCGTGGCTGGGCCGGAGCGGGTCGGCGGTTCGCAGACCCTCGCCGGGGCATCGGGCGCGTCGCTGCTGCCCACCCCGAGCGCCTTGGCCAAGGCGACGCGCCAGTCGAAGTCCGGTCCCCTGGCCGAGCCAGCGGGGCCGACGCGGCTCGGGGCAGCCCAGCGGAGCGGGGTCGACCTCGGCCGCGCCGAGCTGCGGGAGGCCGCCCCCGAGGTGCCGGGCGCTGGGGACGCAGGCGGTGGTGCGGCGCCGGGCTTCGACGCGATCGGCGGACTCGCCCTCGCCGAGGGGCCCAAGCGGCCCGGCCGCAGCAGCGCCGCGGGGCTCGGCCCAAGGCGGCTCTCGAGTGCCCAGGCCGCGCCCGCCGGGGCTGGTCCCAGCACGACGCTGCTTGCCGCGGCCGAAGCTCCCCAGCCGCCGTCCCGGGGGGAGGGCAGCTCGGCCCTCGTGGGGCCCGACAGGCTCGCCAGCACGCCCTACCAGAACCGCTTTGGCGACGAGAAGCTGCGCGCCCTCGAGGAGTTCGGCGGCAGCCTCCAGACCGAAGCTGCGGTGGCCGCCGGCCTGGCCTACCTGGCCTCGGTCCAGCGCTCGAACGGCTCCTTCGGCAGCCGCGGCGACTTCGACGAGCGCAAGTACGGCGACGTGCGCATCGGCAAGACCGGCCTGTGCCTGCTGGCCTTCCTCGGCGCCGGCCACAGCCCAGGTTCGGGTCGCGAGTTCGCGGAGAACGCGCGCCTCGCGGTCGACTTCCTGGTCGACAGCCAGGGCCGCGGCGGTGCTCGCGGCGTGCTGGCGGGACACATCGGCGAGGGCTCGTCCTATGGCCACGGCATCGCGACCTACGCCCTGGCCGAGTGCTTCGCGCTGACGGGGGACGAGGCCCTGCGGCGCCCGATCGAGCTCGCGGTCGCGCGCATCCTGGAGGCCCAGGTGCACTCCAACGACCGCCGCACCGATGGGGGCTGGGGCTACTACTTCGCCGACGGCCACGTCTGGGACCGCGACCGCTGGCCGCGCGCTTCGGTCACCTCTTGGCAGCTGATGGCGCTCGAGTCCGCGCGCCTCGGCGGGCTCGAGGTCCCGTCCGAGGTCTTCCGGGATGCTGGCGTCTTCCTGGCCGGCACCTGGGACTCGGGCCGCGGTGCCTTCCGCTACAACCACGACCCGAGCCGCTTGGGCTCGGGCTACCCGATCCTGCCAGCTTCGACCCCGGCGGCGATGTTCGGCCTCTCGCTCCTGGGGCTCGACCTGGGCTCGGAGCAGTTCGTCGAGTCCCGGCGCTTCGTCCTGGAGCGCGCGCCCGACCGCTACCGCGAAGCAACCGAGCGGCAGTTCGTGTTCGAGGCCAAGGGCAACCTGTACTTCTGGTACTACGGCACCCTCGCCATGTTCCGCGGCGGCGGCGATGCCTGGCAGCGCTGGAACGTCGCGATGAAGGACACGCTGCTGGACTCCCAGGACGAGGACGGCTCCTGGCGACCGATCTCGACCTACGCGGACTACGCCGGGGACGACGCCCGCGACAAGAGCTACACGACCGCGCTCAACGTGCTGACCCTCGAGGTCTACTACCGCTACTTCACGCCGCTCTTGGAGGTCCGCTGACGGTCGCCTAGCGCGGCTCGAGGCTGGTCAGGCCGTTCAGCCTGCGGACGCGGTTCAGGCGCCGCAGGACCTTCTCGGGCTCGTCGACGTCGTAGCGCTCGACCTCGAGGGAGAGGTCGTCGTCGGGGGTGAAGGTGGCCTGCAGGGCAGCGATGCGGCCGTTGCCCTCGAAGGCCAAGTAGGCCTCGGGCTCGGCGCTGCCGAGTGTGACGGGGACGGCCTTGATCATGGAGACCGAGGGCAGGTGCTCGGCCAGGAGCTGGACCGTCAGGGTGCCGGCCGCGCGCAGCTCGTCGGCGTGCTCGGCCAGTTCGCGAGCGCGCTGCTCGGTGGTCGCGATGGCGGACTCACGGTCGATGACGTGGATCGGGTGCAAGGCGAAGAGCGGCACGGCAACGATCGACTTGGAGGTGCGGTGGCGGTGCACGTCGACGATCGCCTTGGTCATCACGGCGTCCTTGAGCTCGAGGTCCGTGAGCTCGCCGCGCTTGTCGAACAGGTAGCTGGCGAGGCTGGGGGCCTTTTGGTCTTCGGCCTCGGCCGCGGAGCCGGCTGGGGCCGGGGGTCCAGCTCGGGCAGCGCCCTCGGCCTGGGCCCGCCGGGTCGCTGCGAAGCAGGCGCTGGCCACTCCGAGCAGCAGCAGGCCCAGGACTAGGTCGACCCAAGAGCTGCTGTCCCGGAGGGCAGTGCCCCAGCCCTCGGCCTGGGCCAGGCCGAGCAGCTTCGCGACGCCACTGCCGACCCACAGGAGGCCGAGGACCAGCGGCGGACCGGCGAGCAGCAGGATCGCGCCGCGCTTGTGCTCGTCCATGCTGGACTGGTTGTCGCTGCCGCCGGGCTTGGGGCCGTGCTGGCTCCCGTTGCTAGGGGGCAGGCGGTCGTTGGGCGCTGGCATGGTCTTGGTCGGTGTCGCTGGGCGGCTGGGTCGCTGAAGAACGGCCCGGGTTGCTCGGGTGGTGTGGACGACCGAGGAGGACCCGGGAGCGCTGGAGGCCTTGGTCGGGGAAGATCACGTCCACGGTCCTTGGTCTCGAATGGACGGCCCACGGGCCAAGGCGACTCAGCTGTCTTCGAGCCGGTGCACGGCGTAGCGCTGGCCGGTCGCGTCCTCGAAGACGTGGCCGTCGACCTGGACCAGGCTCAAGCCCGCAGCGTCCGGGGAGGCGCCGGGCCCGCTGCCGACTGGGCCCCCGGGGTGTGTGGGTGCCCGGTGTTCTTCCTGGGGGCCGCGGAGCTTCAGCAGGATCGGGATCGCGAGGGTCCCGAGTCCCGAGAGGATCGCGAAGGTGGCGATCAGCTGGCCCATCGGTTTGCCGTCGGCCTCGAACAGGATCAAGAAGTTGATCAGGGCGGTCATCACCGCGATGGCAACGGTCGAAGCGTTGGTGACCCAGCGCTGGCCGGGGGGCAGCTGGGGGATGCGTAGCAAGAGGGCGTGGGCGGTGAAGCCGGCGGTGCAGCCCAGCATGGCGGCCAGCTTGATGACCGGCTCGCTGGAGGGCTCGATCCAGATGACGGCGACCAGCAGCAGCCCCGCGACGACGGCGAGGACCGCACTGGCGAGGCCGACTTCGCGGCTGCCGCCGTGCTCGACGTAGGCGGCGCAGCACATGGCGCAGACGCTCGCGGCCGAGATGGTCAGGCTAGAGAGCAGCACCCGCAGCACGAACTCGCCGTTGGCGCCGAGCACGGCGACCAGGGCGATGACGGCGGTGAGGGAGAGGAAGGCCAGGAAGACGCGCAGGGCCTGGCGGCGAAGCTCGCTGTAGTGGTTGAGGTTCATGGCTTGGTCCCCAGGTCCTCGCGGCTAGCCGGATGCGTCCCCGGTTCCGGGTCCACACGGAGTCCCAGCAGGATCTGAAGCAGGACGAAGAGGGGGGTGAGGAGTGCCCGGCTGCTCTTCTGGAGCAGATCCCGGGCGGCCGTCGCGTGGCGCCACGTTACCAGGTAGGTCTCCCGGAGCAGCACCGCCAGGACGAGGTGCGCGAGGACAAGGACCGGGATCGCGGACAGCGCGGTGAGCCAAGCGTGGCTGGCGTCAGGTGAGTAGGCCCAGCTGAGGTAGAGCAGCGTCAGCGCCAAAGCGCCACCCACCACGAAGAGCAGCCGGACGAGGCGCGGAGCAGCAGGCGGAGTTGTGGAGTCCATGGTCGCAGCGTCTTGCTGCTCCGGGACCTTCGTCCCGGGAGGCACGTCATTCCAGCTCCGGTCGGGGAATCTCCCGGGAGTCCCTGCCTAGGGGCAGCCCCGGCCGGTCGCCGGGGTGTACCTTGGCGCGCCCTCGACCGGCCTGCCGCCGGTCCCGCCCCCGTCCTCCTCCGCGCACCATGCAGACCGCCGACCGTCCCCGCTTCCCGCTCGAGATCGCCGCCGTGCTCGCCGAGGAGCTGTACGGCGTGACCGGGACCTGCGAGGCCCTCGCCAGCGAGCGCGACCAGAACGTGCTGCTGCGTGGCGAGCACCCGTGGGTGCTCAAGATCAGCCACCCCGACGAGTCGCCCGAGGCCCTCGACCTGCAGCGCGCGGCCCTCGAGCTGTTGCGCGGTTCCTACCAGGCGCACCTCTACCCGAGCCTGCGGCCGACCTTGGACGGGCGCAGCCTGCCGGTGCTCGACGTGCAGGAGGGGCACTTCACCCTGCGGCTGGTGGCGTACCTGCCCGGCGCGCCCCTGGCCACGGTGGGCGAGCGCAGCGACGGGCTGCTCGCCGACCTCGGGCGACGCTGCGGGGGCCTCGTCGGGGACCTGTCGAACTTCGCCCATGCGGGCATGCACCACAGCCTGGCCTGGGATCCCAAGCGCGCCTTCACCACGATCCGCGCGCGGCTCGCGGCGATCGAGGCGCCGGCCGACCAGCTGCTGATCCGCCGCGTGGTGGACGACTGCGAGGCGCGCCTCTTGCCGCTCCTGCCCAGCCTGCCGATGCAGGTGATCCACGGCGACCTCAACGACCACAACGTGCTCGTCGAGGGTCAGCGCGTCAGCGGCCTGATCGACTTCGGCGACATGCTGCACGCCTACCGCATCTGCGAGCTGGCGCACCTCTTGGCCTACCTGCTGCTCGGTCACGAGGAGCGCGGGCGTGCGGCGGGCCTCGTGCTCGAGGGCTACCGGCAGGTCCAGGAGCCGACGGTGGAGGAGCTCTTGGCGGCACCCGACTTCCTGCGCCTGCGCCTGGCCTTGAGCGCGACCATGGCCGCGCACCAGCGCAGCCTGGATCCGTCCAACGAGTACCTCTCGATCAGCGAGGCTCCCGTGTGGCAGCTCCTGCGCGCGCTCGATGCCGGGGGCGAGGCACAGCTGCGCGACGTGTTCCAGCCGCGGGTCCGAAGCTGCGTCCCCGAGCGCTCCATCCCCGAGCTGATCGAGCTGCGCGGCCAGGTGCTCAGCCGCACGCTCAGCACGGCCTACGACGAGCCGCTCAAGATCGTGCGGGGTGCCGGTGCCTACCTGTTCGATGCCGCCGGCGAGCGCTACCTGGACTGCGTGAACAACGTCTGCCACGTGGGCCACAGCCACCCGCGGGTGGTGGCGGCCCTCGCTCGCCAGGCGGCCTTGTTGAACACCAACACCCGCTACCTGCACGACAACCTGCCCGAGTACGCGCGGCGGCTGACCAGCCTGTTCCCCGCGCCGCTCGAGGTCTGCTTCCTGGTCAACTCGGGCAGTGAGGCCAACGAGCTGGCCCAGCGCCTCGCGAGGGCGCACACGCGGGCCGAGGACTTCGTCGTGCTGGAGCACGCCTACCACGGCAACACCCAGGGCAACATCGACGTCAGTCCCTACAAGTTCGACGGGCGCGGCGGGGCTGGGGCGCCGGCCTCGACCCACAAGGTGCCGATGCCGGATCGCTACCGTGGGCCCTACGGCTACGACGACGCCCAGGCCGGCCGGAAGTACGCGGCGGCGGTCGGCGAGTCCATCTCCCGGCTGGCGTCGGAGGGCCGGCCCCTAGCCGGCTTCCTTGCCGAGTCGATCCTAGGAGTCGGCGGGCAGGTCGAGCTACCCACGGGCTTCCTGGAGACGGCCTACGAAGCGGTGCGCGCAGCGGGCGGCGTCTGCATCGCCGACGAGGTGCAGGTCGGCTTCGGCCGCGTCGGCGATGCCTGGTGGGCCTTCGAGGGCCAAGGCGTGGTGCCCGACATCGTCACCCTCGGCAAGCCGATCGGGAACGGGCATCCGCTGGCTGCGGTGATCACGACGGCCGCGATCGCGCGCTCGTTCGAGACCGGCATGGAGTACTTCAACACCTTCGGCGGCAACCCGGTCAGCTGCGCCGTGGGCCTAGCGGTGCTCGACGTGATCGAGGACGAGGGGCTGCTCGCGCGGGCCGCCGAGGTGGGCGCCTACCTGCTCGCGCGCTTCCACGAGCTGGCCGCGCGGCACGCGCTGGTCGGCGACGTGCGGGGCCGCGGCCTGTTCCTCGGGCTCGAGCTGGTGCTGGATCGTGGCACCAAGCAGCCTGCGACCGCCGCCGCCCGCGAGCTCGTGCAGCGCATGCGCGGGCTCGGCGTGCTGCTCAGCACCGACGGGCCGTTCGAGTGCGTGGTCAAGCTCAAGCCGCCCCTGGCCTTCGGCCTGCACGACGCCGACGAGCTGGTCGAGAAGTTGGATCTCGTGCTGGGCGAGCTCGCGGCTGGTTCGCCCTGCACGACGCCGAAGTAGGGAGTCGTCCCGGACCAGGTGCCTGGATCCGGGACGCTTCGCCAAGGGGTCGGGTGGTGTCAGGAAGACCACCGGCTCCGGTCAGTCCGTCATGCGGACCTCGAGCCCGTTGGACGTCACGAACACGAGCGGTGATCCGGCATCCAGGGCCAGGGCCTGGCAGTGGAGCACGACGCCGTCGAAGGTGGGCTGGCGCAGGGTCGTCTCGGGCGAGAGGTACCTGCCGTTCAGGTCGTACTGGATCGGCCCGAGGTACAGGCCCGGGTCCATGAGGTCCACGAGCAGGGTCGCGCCGAGGAAGTCGGCGACCGCCTCGCCGGCCGACACGGCGAAGACACCGCTGGCCATCGGCATGGCTCCAGTGATCTCGAAGGAGCCGCGGGCTGGGTCGGCCCCCCCCGCGGGTATCCCGGCGAAGCCCAGGCTGGGGGCCAGCTCGGGGGGCTGGTGCCCTTACCCGCGGGCGCCCGCGACGCTCAGGAGCTGCACCTCACGGTCCTGCTTGGCGCCGACGAGCAGGTCCGGCAGCCCGTCCCCGGTCACGTCACCGAGGGCCACCAGGCACGATCCGAAGCCGGCAGCACCGGTCGCCAGCTCGTCGAGCAGGGCGTGGTCGGCCCCGGACCAGACCTGCACGAAGCCGCTGTAGCCGATGGTCCCCCCGTAGTCGTAGCCGCCCGCGTAGTCCTCGAAGCCGTCGCCATTGACGTCGCCGACGAAGGCTACGTGGTGCCCGAGGGAGCCGGGACCGGCCGCATGGCCGAGGTGCTTCGCCAGGACGTTCTGGGTCGCACCGTCGATGACGAAGACCGCGCCGAGCACCTGGCCCGTCTCCTTGTCACCGCTGGTCCCGACGAGGATCTCGGGGACGCCGTCCCCGTTCAGGTCGGTGCCCCCTGCGATCGATCGGCCGAAGGCCTGGTTGCTGACCGGGTGGACCGTGTCGCTGAGCACGAACAGGAGCGAGCCATCCGCGCCCGAGCGGGCTTCGACGGCGCCGGTCCTGCCGTGGATGGAATCGTGCCGAGCCGGGACACCGATCAAGAGGTCGATGACGCCGTCGCCGTCGAGGTCGCCAGCGCCCGCCAGGGACTGTCCATAGCCCTCGGCGATGTCGTGGGTCGACGCCCCGTTGCCGAACTCGAACAGCTCGGCGCCGTCGCTGCCTCGGTACAGGCGCACGATGCCACCCCAGGACGGTGCCTTGTTCTCGCCGGCTGCTGCGATCAGCAGCTCGCTCTTGCCGTCGCCATCGAGGTCGCCGGGCGCCGCGAGGGTCGAGCCCATGGCGTGCAGGTTGGCGGTGCCGTGGAAGGCCAGGAGCTCGGCGCCGGTGGCTCCCGAGAGGACCTTGGCCTTGCCAGCGGCGGTCCCCCCGAAGTCGTGACCCGGTGCGCCGACCAGGAGGTCGGGGACGAGGTCTCCGTCGAGGTCGCCGACGCCCACGAGGGTCTGACCGAAGTTGTCGCCGGCGTTCTCCTCGACGTAGGTCGCCAGGAGGGCACCCGTGGCGCCGGAGAAGACGTGCACCTCGTCGGGCGGGGTGAAGGGGATGGCGGTCGTGTCGGCCACGGCGAAGTCGGCGACTAGGTCCCCGTCGACGTCGCCGAGGCGGGTTGCGGCGACGCCGAACGCCGTGCTGTCGTCGGGCGAGTCGACGACGCGCTGGATCGGGAGCTGGGCCTGGGTGAAGGGGGTGAGGATTAGGACTCCGGCGAGGAGCTCGAGCTGGGGGAGGCGCATGTCTAAGGATGGGTGTTCGGGCCAGGGATGGGGAGGTTCCACCGGGACTCGGGAACGTGCGCGGCTGGCCGGACACCGGAGTGGAAAGAACTTGCTAGCTCTGACGTGGCTGGTCGTGTGGGGCCGTTCGGTCCACAATGGGGGCATGTTCGACGACTCGCACCCGGACCCGGAGCCGACGCCTGCGGAGGAGCGGCGCGTGCTGCGACTGCTCGAAGAGCTCTCCGCCGACGCCGCGGGAGGCGGCCTGAGGTCGTTGGAGCACTACCTGGAAGCCAACCCGGGCCATGAGTCCCTGGTCGAGCGCGAGACACTGGCCTTCGCGGCTGGGCGGGCGGCGCCAGCTGCAGCCCAGCGCTTGGGGCCCTACTCGCTCGAGGATGTGCTCGGCCGCGGCGCCCAGGGGATCGTGTACCTGGCCCTGGACGAGCGCCTCGGGCGGCGGGTCGCCCTGAAGCAGCTGATCGGCCTGGCCGTCGCAGGCACCGGACTGCCCGCCTTGGTCGCCCGCGAGGTCGAGGCCCTGTCGCGCCTCGAACACCCGGGCATCGCGGGGGTGCTCGAGGCGGGCGTGCACGACGGCGTCGCGTTCGTCGCCACGCGGCTCGTCGAGGGACCGACTCTCGAGCGCGCCCTGGCGGACTGGCGCGCGGGTGAGCCGCCGCCGCTCGCCGAGCGCCTCGAGCTGGCCCAGGACCTCGCGCGGGCCCTCGGCGCTGCCCATGCGGCCGGAGTCGTGCACCGCGACGTGAAGCCCTCGAACGTGATCCTCGGCGTCGACGGCACCCCGGTGCTGATCGACTTCGGGCTGGCCAAGGCCCTCGACGGCGAGCTGCCCGTGCGCACGCGCACCGGCGACCTGATCGGCACCCCGCGCTACATGTCTCCCGAGCGCCTCGCTGGTCGCGGCGCCGACGATCCGCGCGGCGACGTGTGGGCCCTGGGCGTGCTGCTGTTCGAGCTCTGCACCCTGAAGCCGCCCTTCGATGGACCGACGGTCGAGTCGATCGCCAGGCGCATCGAGCGCGAAGAGCCAGCCTCGGTCCGCGGCCAGCTCGGCCGCGGCTCCCTGGTCTCCCGCGACCTCGACAGCATCCTCGCCGTGGCCCTGGAGAAGGACGTCGACCGGCGCTACGCGGACGCGGGCGAGCTTGCCCAGGACCTGGATCGCTTGCGGCACAAGCAGCCGATCCTCGCGCGTCCACCCGGCCGCATCGGCCGGGGCCTGCGCTGGCTGCGGCGCCACCCGGCTCTGGCGGTGATCCTGTTGCTCCTGGCCACGATCGCGATGGGGTCGGGTGCCACCAGCTGGCACCTCGGGCGCGTGCTGGAGCGTGAGCGTGCCGCCAACATCGGCGTGCTTGCCGGCCGGGCGCGAGCCGATGCCGGCAGCGCGCGCTTGATGTTGGAGGGCGACGAGCCGGGGCGCTACCTTGCAGCCCGCGAGCAGCTAGCCACCGTCGGCGCGAGCCTCCGGGAGCTGGATGCCGCCGGTGCCAGCATCACTTCCAGTCTCTTCCCCGATTCGGTCGGGCTGCGCCGGGATGCGGCCCTTGCGCTGACCACCCTCGACCTGCGCGAGCTGCCATCGGCCCCACTCGGTGGGCTCGGCATCGTGCGCGCGGCTCCCGGGGGGCGCGTGCTTGGGTCCTTCACCGTGGATCCCGGGTCGCGCAACCTGGGCCTGCGCCTGGTGACGGCTGCGGGGGAGAGCCTGCCCGAGCTCGACCTCAGCGGCCTGCCCCGGTTCCTGGACCTGCTTGCGGTCGGACCCGCTGGCGAGCGCGTGGTGATGGCCTCGGGGGGACGCGCTTGGCTCGTCGACGCTGGGTCGGCCGAGCCCTTGGTGAGCGGCGAGGTCGGCGAGGGCGAAGCCGCGCTCGACCTGGGAGAGCTGCTCGCTGCCGAGTTCAGTGGGGATGGTGGTCAGGTGCTCCTGCATGGCCGAGGGGGCTGGGCCGTGCTCGGTGCCGACACCGGTGAGGTTCAGGCTTGTGGCCCAGCGCCAGACGGTCGCGCATCGAGCGGCGGCTTCAGTCCTGACGGGACTTGGGTTGGCTTGGCCGTCGACGGCGGGGTTCGGTTGCAAGGCTTGCGGGACCAGGGGGCGATCGAGCTGGACCTCGATGGTGAGCTCATCGCCGTGCGTCCGCTCGGGGTTCGCCTCGGCGCCGAGGTTCCGGACGCCCTGGTCGCTCGGCGTACCGACGTTGGCTTCGAGCTCGTGCAGTACGCGGACGGAGAGCTGCACACGCTGCTGTCCGAAGTGGCCCCAGCCGCGCCCCTGCCGGCGCTCGCGGTGGACGCGACCGGGGAGCTCGGCGCTGCGGTCCTGGCCGGCCGGATCTGGATCCTGGACCTGCGTCGTCGGGAGGTGCTGCACCAGAGCTCGCTGGCAAGCATGAGCGCGACCGACTCCTTGGTGCTGTCTCTCTCTGACGCGGGGGAGCTCGAGCTCCTGGTCTGCCAACGCAGCAGCATGCCTCGGCGCTTCGAGCTCGTGCCCGGCCTGCGCCTGCTCGAGGACGCGGACACCAGACCAGCCGAGACCCCCTTGCTCCTTGGCTCTAGGGCGCTGCCGCCCGGGAGCGGCTTGCTACCCGAGTCGGTAGTGCACTTCCTCGATGACCCGGACCTGCTGCTCGAGCCCGGCACCGAGGGACTGCTCATGCGGGTCGTGTTCTCCGGCGCCCTCTCGGGTTCGGCGCCCGGTCTGGCTAGGCCGCGTGCCGTGGCTTGGCTGCGGGTCCTGACCGAGAGCTCGGTGCAGGGCATCGTCTCGGTCTGGGAGTCCGGCACGCCCGAGCCGCTGCTCACGGTCGAGGTCTCGGCGGTGTCCGTCGGCGGCGGCCTAGCCCTGGACGAAGCCGGGGAGACCCTGGCGATCTTCAATCCGGGCGGGCACCTGCGCCTGTTCGACGTGGCCAGCGGCGAGGAGCTCCTAGCCCTCGACCTGCCGGTGGTCGAGGTGTCTTCACTCGGCTTCGTGGAAGGCGGGGACCTGCTCTTGGAGGGCGGCAGTGGTGGGCCCCGACGGGTCCACATCGCCCGGTTGGTCCAGGCCATCGGCGGGCTCGGGCTCGACCGCTAGGTTTGGCGCGCAGCTCCAGATCCAGGCTCAACGGCGGGGCCGAGAGGCTTCGGCCCCGCCGCACCTTCCTGGAGGGAGCCGATCCCCTGGAACATGGACCCGCGACCCGGCTCCGTGGGTGCGCGGCAGGTCGAGTCCACTCTGCCCTCTCGGCAAGCGAGCTCAGTGCTCGCCGAGCAGGTCGCGTGCTGCGGGCAGCTCGACCAGGCGCCCCCGGAGTCGCAGCCAGCGCTTGGTCGCGGCCTCGGTGCCGAGCCCGACGAGCTCGGCGACCTCGGCGTGGTCGAGGCCCGCGAGCCCGCGGTAGAGCAGCAGGTCACGCTCGATCGGTTCGAGCTTGGCGACCTGCTCCAGGAGCCGCGTGAGAGCCTCGTCCCGACGCACCCGGCGGCTGATCGTGGTCACCTCGGCGCGCAGGTCCTGGGAACCGAGCGGGTCGATCGCGGCGATGCCATGGCGGCGGGCCGAGCTCCGCAGGAGCGAGGCTGACACGCGCGTGGCGACGCCGAAGAGCCAAGGCCGGAAGCTACCGTGTTCGGGGTCGAAGCGCTCGAAGGCGCGCATGGCCTCGAGCGCGACCTCCTGGACCAGATCGTCGGCATCGAGCAAGGTGCCGAGCGGCCCGCGGCAGCGCAGGGCAGCCCAGGCGCACAGGGCTGGCGCGGCGAGCTCGTAGTGGCTCGCGAAGGGGGACTCGTCGCCGGTGGGCACGCCCCTGAGTACCCGGGGGTTTGGGCGCTGGGGGCCCCGAATGGGGGTGGCGGGGTGCTGGCCGCGCCGGTTCGCTAGCGGCCGCAGGCGGGCTCGTCAGGCCCCGCCGAGGTCGAGCACCCAGTCGCGGTCGAACCCGGTGGCCTGGAAGCCGAGGCCCCGGTATAGGCAGCGCGCGCCCTCGTTCTCGTGGGTCGTGTTCAGGTGCACCGTGCGCGCGCCGCGGGCTTGCAGACGTGCCAACGCCTCGGTCACCAGGGTTCGCGCGAGGCCCTGGCGCCGGTGGGAGGCGAGACAGCTGACCGGCTCGACGAGCCCGGTGCGTGAGCCCGGGTCGTACCAAGCGGTGCAGGCGGCGACGACGCCGAGGTTCGGATCGGCGACGACGAGGTCGAGCTCACCGTCGTGGTACGGGCTCGCGTGCAAGCCGACGTAGGTCTCGATGGGCTTGGGCCTGGTGCCGAAGGCGGCAGCGATGGTGGTGGCGAGGCTGGGGAAGTCGCTCGGCCGGACGGGGCGCAGCTCGAGCCTTCCGAGAGGGTCGACTCGCGCCCTCGTCGGTAGGTTGCTTGGGGCCCGACCTCCTAGCTCGACGAACATCGGAACCAGCCCGGCCTCGACCTGGCCATAGCCGCGGCTCGCGAGCAGGGCGGCCCTACGCTCGTCGCCGTCGAAGGCGCCCACGGTCAGGCGGGCTTCGCCCGAGCGCCTGGCGCGGCTCTCCATCCAGTCCAAGAGCAGGGCCTCGGACGCGGCCTGCTCCGAGTGGGGCTGGGTCCAGAAGTCGCCCTCACCCGTGCCCTCCATGAAGGCGAAGCCGACCAGCTCCGGGCCCCTGTGCAGCAGCGCGACCTCCTCGCGGGGGTCGCGGCCGGGGTGGAGCCGCAGGCGCCAGTGGACATCGCCCGGGTGCAGGTGCAGGTGGGCGAGGCCTGCGCTCCAGGCTCCGCTGAGCAGGTCATGGAGCGGCCCCGGATCCCCGGAGAAGGGCTGGAGGATGGGCGTGGACACGGGCGAGAGGTTGGTCGGCCATGGCTGCCAGGCTGGGCCCTTTCCGGCCCGAAGGCGTGGGTCCGTCGCCTGGGAGCTGACCTACAGGGCCGCCGCTACTTCGCGTTCAGCTTGCCGCGGATGAGGGTGGCGATCTCGTTCGAGATCTCGAGCGCGCGGGTCTTGTTGCCGGGGTTGGCGCCGCCGACGGGCTTGTGGCCGCCGCCGCCGTAGCCCTGCATGATCTCGCCGACGTGGACGGTGTCCACCGGGGGCGGGTTCCAGGGGTTGACGCCGCAGGTGACGTGCAGGCCGCCGCGGGTCGGGATGATGCCGACGGCGTAGTAGATGTCGGGGTCGTGGAAGAAGGGCGCAAAGCGCTCGCGGCGGATCTTGTTCGACGAGGCGTCGTACAGCATGACCCCGTCGATCACGTTCTGGATCGTGCCGGGGAAGTCGTCGAGGGCCTTGTCGCGGTTGCGCGCGGCGCGCTGCCAGGCCTTCTCGACGTCGGGCCGCATGGCGACGTCCTCGAGGCGCAGGTCGATCATGTCGCGCACGATCTTGTCCTGCCAGTCGGGGGTCGGGGCAACGGCCATGCAGCGTGAGATGCGAAGTGCAGGGTCGTCGCCGAAGAGGGCCTCGTCGACGCTCTCGAACTGGGCGGCGTCGATGACGTTGGACCAGTGGGCCATCTCCTCGAAGCGCTCGGAGACCTTGTAGCCCCAGTGCTCGGTAGCGTGGCTCAGGATGATCGGCGGACAGGAGGGCGAGCTCGTGTCGAGCTTCCACTTGTCGCTGGGCGCGTAGGCGGCCTCGTCCTCGGGCGTGAGGAACGTGGTCGGGTGGTGGTCGAACCAGTACTCCGCGCGCTTGTGGAAGTGGAAGTCCACGATCGCAAAGCGATTGCCACGCTGGAAGTCGTCCCAGTCTCGGCGCTGGTCGTAGTTGACGCTACGCCACTGGACGCGCTCGTCGTGGACTTCGCGCAGGACGTGGGCCAAGACGGCGGCCGAGACCATGCCGTCGAAGTCCCGGTGGTAGTGGATCGTGATTGGACCAGCCATGGACCAGCTTCCCTTCTATGCCCGCGAGGTGACGACAGGGACGCTGGGCGGGGCGTCCACGATTCGAGGCGCCGATGGGCACCGGTGGGGGGGGGCGAGAGGCAGGAGCCTCGCCGTGGCGGGGCTCCTCGTCAAGCTCGTGGCGGCCGAATCCGACCGCGGACGGGGTCACGCGGACTCGCGCTCCTCGTCGGGATCCTCGGCCGGAGTTTCCTCCGAAGCAGGCTCCACGATCAGGCCACGGGCGAGGCTCTCCTCGCCTGAGATGTGCTGCTCGTCGATGAGGAAATCGTCGGTGTCCGTGCGGTTGGGCAGCTCGTACAGCAGGTCGAGCAGGGTGCTCTCGAGGATCGAGCGCAGGGCACGAACGCCGGTCTCGCGCTCGATGGCTTCCTTGGCGATCGCAAGCAGGGCAGCGGGCGTGAAGTCGAGGTGCTTGTCCTCCATCTGGAAGAGGCTCTGGTACTGGCGCACGAGAGCGTTCTTCGGTTCGGTGAGGATGCGCACCAGGTCCTCGGCCTCGAGGGCGTCGAGGGTGGTGATCACGGGCAAGCGACCGATGAACTCGGGGATCAGGCCGAACTCGACCAGGTCCTTCGGCGAGACCAGGCGCAGGAGCTCGTCCTTGGCCAGGTCCTCGACGATGATCTTCTTCTTGACGCTCTCGGGGGTCGCGTCCGCGGTGCCGTGGCTGGAGAAGCCGATCGTCTCGCGCCCGATGCGCTTGGAGATGACCTCTTCGACGCCGGCGAAGGTGCCGCCGCACACGAACAGGATGTTCGCGGTGTCGAGCTGGATGTAAGCCTGCTCGGGGTGCTTGCGGCCACCCTGGGGCGGGACGTTGGCGACGGTGCCCTCGAGGATCTTGAGCAGGGCCTGCTGCACGCCCTCGCCCGACACGTCGCGGGTGATCGAGACGTTGGAGGTGGTGCGCCCGATCTTGTCGATCTCGTCGATGTAGATGATGCCGTGCTCGGCGCGCTCCCGGTCGAAGTCGGCCGACTGCAGCAGCTTGAGCAGGATGTTCTCGACGTCCTCGCCGACGTAGCCGGCTTCGGTGAGCGTCGTGGCGTCCGCCATGGCGAAGGGAACGTCCAGCATGCGCGCGAGGGTGCGCGCGAGCAGGGTCTTGCCCGAGCCGGTCGGGCCGACCAGCAGCACGTTGGACTTCTCGATCTCGACGGCGCCGTCCCCGGCGAGGTCGTTGCCCGTCTGCGCGATGTGGCGCAGGCGCTTGTAGTGGTTGTAGACCGCGACCGAGAGGGTCTTCTTGGCGCGGTGCTGGCCGATCACGTACTCGTCGAGTCGGCGTGCGATCTCGATCGGGGTGGGCAGCTCACGCTCGGCCCAGGGGCCGGTGGGGGTCGACTCGGAGGGGACCGCTTGGGCGGCGTCGGGAGTGCCGGTCGCGCGGCGGTGCTCCTCCTGCAGGATCGAGTTGCAGATCTCGATGCACTCGTTGCAGATGTAGATCCCAGGGGGACCTGCGATCAGGCTGACCACGTGGTCTCGCCGCTTCTCGCAGAAGGTGCAGCGCTCCACGTGCCGCCCCTTGCTACCGCCTCCTCCTTGTGGGGTCATCGCTGCTCCTGTTCCGGTTCTGGTGGGATTCTTTGGGTCGTAACGGAGGAGCGGGCAGCTGTTGGAGCAGCCCGCTCCCGTTCGAGCCTACTCTCCGGCGGACTTGTCCGTCGTGAGCACGTGGTCAATCAGGCCAAATTCCTTGGCCTCTTCGGGGCTCATGAAGTTGTCGCGATCGCAGGCGATCGCGAGCTCCTCGGGGGTCCGCCCGGCGTGGCCGGCCATGATCGCCTCGAGGCGCTTCTTGAGCTTCAGGATCTCCTCGACCTGGATCTCCATGTCCTTGGCCGTGCCTTGGGCGCCGCCCCAGGGCTGGTGGATCATGACCCGGGAGTTGGGCAGGGCGAAGCGCTTGCCAGCGGTACCGCCGGCGAGCAGGACCGCGCCCATGGACGCCGCCTGGCCGAGGCAGTAGGTGGCGATGTCCGGGGTCACGAACTGCATCGTGTCGTACATCGCGAGGCCTGCGGTGACCGAGCCACCGGGGCTGTTGATGTAGATGCTGATGTCCTGGCTCTTGTTCACCTTGTCGAGGAACAGGAGCTGGGCCATCACCGCGTTGGCGACCTGATCATCGATGGCCGTGCCGATGAAGATGATGCGGTCCTCGAGCAGCCGCGAGTAGATGTCGTAGCTACGCTCGCCGCGACCGGTCTTCTCGATGACGAAGGGGATGACTGCAGAGTTCGGGGTCATGGCGGTGGTGTTGCTTCCGGGGGGGGTCATTCGGGTTCCGGGGGTCAGCCTTCGGTGATCTCAGCGTTCTCGCGCAGGAAGGCGCGCACTTTGATCTCCAGGATCTCCATGGCGAGCTGGTTGATCAGGTTGTTCTCCGAATAGTACTTCTGGACCTCTTCGACCGAAGTCTGGTTCCGCTGAGCAATCTCCTGGAATTTACGGGCCACGTCCTCGTTCTGAACCTGGATGCCCTCAGCCTGGGCGAGGTCCTCCAGCAGGAACAGGGCCTTCGTGTTGTGGATCGCTTCGGTCTCGAAGTTGCTTTCGTTCTGCTCGAGCTCGGCGGCGATCTCCTCCTCGGAGGCGCCCTGGCCGGCCATCTGCTGCTGGGCCGACATCTTGCGGTTGGCGATCTGGTCAGCCAGGAGGCGCGCCGGGATCTCGATGTCGTGCATCTCGATCAGCTTCTCGAGCAGGTTCAGCTCGATCTGCTGGTTGCGCTGGTTCTCCTTGTGGCGCTGGATGTCCTCGCGCACGCGCTCCTTCATGGCGTCCATGTCGTCGACCTTGAGGAGCTTCATCAGGTCCTCGTCGGTGGGGCGCTGCATGTCGAAGACCTGGGCGACCGTGATGCGGCAGAGACCCTCGGTCCCGCGCAGCTCCTCGGGCTGGAAGTCGTCCGGGAAGGTCATCGGCACGTCGAGGACGTCGCCGTCCTTCGAGCCGATCATCGCCGCCTTGTAGGGCTCCTCGTGGAGGCCGGGGGGCACGGTCTGGGGCGACAAGCGCATGCCCTCGCGGGCCATCAGCACGTTCTCGCCGCTGAGCAGTTCGATCTTGCCGAGCGCCATGCCGTCCTCGGCGCAGCCACCGTCGCCGGCGGGCTCGGGACGGGCCTGGCCCTCGCGCAGGCCGGTGATCGCTTCGTCGACCTCGTCGTCGGTCACCTCGACCTTGGGGGCTTCGATCGTCAGGCCCTTGTACTCACCCAATTCATAGGTGGGGCGCAGGGAGAGGCCGACCTTGCAGGTGAAGCCGCCGCCCTCGGCGACCTCGAGGTCATCCTGGGCCAGGCGCGGCTGGCCGACGGGGCGGAGCTCGCCCTCGCTGACCGCCTGCTGGAGGCCCTGGTTGACGAAGTGCTGCTGGGTCTCGCTGCGCAGCTGCTCGCCATGGTGCTTCTCGATGACGGACTTCGGGACCTTGCCGGGTCGGAAGCCCTTCATCTTGACGTTCTGCGCGAGGCGCGCGAAGTTGCTGTTCAGCTCGGCGTTGAACTCGTCTGCGGGGACGGAGACGGTGACGACGACCTCGCAGGTGTCGATGGTTTCGAAGGTGGCTTCCACGACTTGGGCTCGCTGGAGGGGTGGGATCGGAGTTGGTTTGAAAGGGTGTTCGTGCCGACCCGTCCGGATTCGGTCCGTGGGAACTTGGAGATTCCTGGGGACCGGGGCTTTCCGGAGGTTTTCCGGGGCGGCAGAACCGCGAACTCTAACCGATTTCGGGGGCCGAGCGCATGGCGCGAACCGGGGAAGATCGAGCCTGGCTGGAGCGCCCAGGGCTCCGGGTCGCTCGGGCGAGGTTTTGCCGGGATCGATGTGGGCGCGGTGGGGCCTCCCGTTAGCCTCTCCCCTGCCCCCCCGCGACCCCCCCCTGCAACCCTCCGGAGGCCCACCCCGGCCTCCCCCGAAAGGACGTCCGGCCCCCGATGCGGAACCCCTGGAAGCGCTCGCTCGAGACCCTGATCGCCCTCGTGGTCATCGCCGCCCTCTTCACCCTCCTCTGGGTCAAGGTCATCTCGGTGGTCGAACCCCAGCGACCGGTCCCCCCGATGGACATGGGACCGGTGCCGGTCCAGACCGCCACGCTGGAGTCGCGCTCGATCCCGCGCGAGCTCGCGGTCCAGGGCAGCCTTGCACCGGTGCGCCGGGCGGTGCTCTCGCTCGAGACCGGTGGCCGGGTGGTCGAGGTCCTCGAGGGCTGGCGCGCGGGGCGCCTGGTCGAGGCCGGGGAGCTCCTGGCGCGCGTCGACTCGGCGCCCGCCGTCCTGGCCTGGGAGACGGCCCGCGCCCAGCGCGACCAGGCCAAGGCGGTGCTGGCGGCTGCCGAGGTCGAGGTGCACGAGGCCGAGGCGACCCTGGTCGTGCTCGAGCGCGCCCTCGAGGTGCCGACCCGCGAGCGCAAGCGTATCGAAGGGCTGGCCGCCACGGGTGAGGCCTCGGCGGCCCTGGTCGACCAGGCCCTGCGCCTCGAGCTGGCCGCGCTCAGCGCCGTGCAGGCCGGCCGCTCGGCCAAGGCCCGCGCCGAGGCCGCCGTCGACAGCGGCGCCGCCGCCCTGCTCGCCGCCGAAGCCATCCTGCGGCAGGCGGCCGACCGCCGCGACCGCCACGGTCTGACCGCCGCCTTCCCCGGCCTCCTGACCAGCGCCGGCCCCGAGCTCGGCGACCTCCTCGCCCCGCTCGTGCCCCTCGGCGAGCTGGTCGACACCTCGCGGCTGCTGCTCTTGGCCCAGGTCCACGAGTCCCAGCTCGCGGGGCTCGCCATCGGCCAGGCCGTGACCGTGAGCCTGCCCTCGCGCCCCGGCCTGTCCCTGCCGGGCCAGGTCGCACGCCTCGGCGTCCTGGCCGACCCCAAGACCCGTAGCCTCTCCGTCGAGATCGAGCTCGACAATCGCGAGGCCGGGCTTCCCGCGGGGCTCTTCGCCATGGCCCGCGTCGCCCTGGAGCAGCTGGACGACGCCCTGTGGATCGACCGCAGCGCCTTCACCTGGCAGGGCGGCCGAGCGGTGGCCTTCGTGCTCGCCGATGGCGGCCAGGCCGAGCCGCGTGTCCTGCAGCTTGGCGAGGCTGTGAACGAGGGCTTCCTGATCGAGGCGGGCCTGGCCGCCGGGGACGAGCTCATCCTCGCGCCGCTCGATCGGCTCGATCCACTCGGTCCAACCGCCGTCCGCGCCCAGGGCCCGGAGCGCTCCCAGTGATCCGCGCCGTCGTTCGCGCTGCCGTCGCCAACCCGGTCGCGGTCAACCTCGCGACCCTGGCGATCATCGCCGCGGGGCTGCTGTCGTACTTCGGCATGCCGCGCGAGGTCTTCCCCGAGTTCAGCCTCGGGCTGACCACGGTCACGACGGCCTATCCCGGGGCGACCCCCGAGGACGTCGAGCGGCTGGTCACGCTCAAGATCGAGGAGGAGCTCGACGGCCTCGATGGACTCGACCAGATCAGCTCGCGCTCGCTCGAGGGCATCTCGGTCGTCACCCTGAAGGTCCAGGAGGATCGCGAGATCAGCGACTTCCTCGACGACGTGCGCGCGGCGATGTCGCGCGACCTCGAGCTGCCCGAAGAAGCCGAGGAGCCGATCGTCAAGGAGATCACCAGCGAGTTCCCGGTGATCGCGGTGTTCGTCTTCGGCAACGCGTCCGAGGACACCCTGCGCCGCGAGGCCGAGCGCCACGAGCGCGCGATCGAAGCGCTGCCCGGCATCAGCCAGGTGATCGTCAACGGGCCGCGGGACCCGGAGATCTGGGTCGAGGTCGACCCCTCGGCGCTCGACAGCTACGGGCTGGACCTAGCGACCGTCGGGCGCGCGATCGCGGCGCGCAGCCGGGACGTGCCGCTCGGCAGCCTGTCGACGGGCTCGGGCGAGTACCTCCTGCGCGTGACCGCCGACGTCGACGAGGCCAAGGACCTCGTCGACCTGCCGCTGCTGTTCGCGCCGGATGGGCGCGAGGTGCGGCTCGGGGACATCGCGCGGGTGCGCGATCGCTTCGAGCGGCCTTCGATCCGGTCGCGCTTCAACGGCCAGCCCAGCATGTACCTGCAGGTCAACAAGAAGGCCGCGGGCGACACGATCGACCTCTCCGACGCGGTCTTCGAGTACATCGAGAGCCAGGCCGGGCGGCTGCCCGAGGGCGTCGCCCTAGGCACGAACTCCGACATGTCGATCTACGTGAAGAACCGCCTGCAGGTGATGAGCAACTCGGCCCTGATGGGTGGGCTGCTCGTGCTGCTGTCGCTGGTGCTGTTCCTGAACGTGCGGGTCGCGGCGATGACCGCGATCGGGATCCCGGTGGCCTTCCTCGGCGGCATCGCCATCGCGGCCGCCTTCGGCATCACGATGAACATGCTGACCATGTTCGCGCTGATCGTCGTGCTCGGCATGCTGGTCGACGACGCGATCGTCGTCGGCGAGAACATCTACCGGCACATGGAGGAGGGCAAGGGCGTGCTCGAGGCGGCCGTCGAGGGCACGGTCGAGGTCGGGCGACCCGTCATCGCGACCATCCTGACGACCATGGCCGCCTTCCTACCGATGCTCATGCTCGGCGGCCAGATGGGCATGTTCATGCGGCCCCTGCCCTTGATCGTGACCTTCTGCCTGGCGGCGTCGGTGGTCGAGGCGCTGATCGTGCTGCCCGCTCACCTGGCCCACTGGACCGGCAAGGGCGTCTCCGCCGGGCTCGAGGACGAGGCCGGCAGGCGCTGGTACGCACCCTTCGAGCGGGCCTACGTCTGGACCCTCGCGCGGGCCCTCGAGTACCGCTACGCGACCCTCGGCCTGGCGCTGGCCGTGACCGGCGGCCTGATGGGCTTCGCCGGTCTGCAGATGCCCTTCAACCTGTTCGACGAGTTCGAGTCGAAGGTCTTCTCGATCAACGTGCGCGCGACCCCGGGCACGTCGATGGAAGAGACCATGGCCCTGGTGGAGCTGGTGCGTGAGGAGGTGCTGGCCCTGCCCGAGGGCGAGGTCGAGAGCACCAACTCGATCGCGGGCGTTTCCTTCGTCGATGCGGTGCGCTTCGACTACGGCGAGAACCTCGGCCAGGTCTGGGTCGAGCTGCGCGAGGGCGAGGGGCGCTCGATGACGACCGGTGAGGTGATCGCGCACCTGCGCGAGACCCTGGCCGTACCGCCCCCGGGCATCGAGCGCGTCGCGGTGGTGCAGCCCCAGGCCGGCCCGACCGGTGCGGCGATCAACGTGTCCCTGCGCGGTGAGGACCTGTCCCAGCTGGCGCTGGCGGCGAACGGGCTGAAGGCCTTTCTGGCCGGGATCGACGGCGTCGTCGACATCCGCGACAACCAGAGCGTGGGCAAGCGCGAGGTGCGCCTCTCCCTGACCGACGAGGGGCGGCTCTTGGGCTTCACCGAGCTCGGCCTGGCGTCGGAGCTGCGCGCGGCCTTCGAGGGCACGCGCCATGCGCGCATCCGCCGCGGCGACGACGACGTCGAGGTGCTGGTCAAGCTGCCCGAGGAGCTGCGCGAGGCGCGCGCCTCGCTCGACGAGCTGCGGGTCACGGGGCCGGGCGGGGTGCGCGTGCCGCTGGCGAGCGTCGCGCGGCTCGAGGAGGCCACCGGGGTGATGGAGATCACCCGCGACGACGGCCGCCGCTCGGTGCGCGTGATCGCGGACGTGGACAAGTCGCGGGTCAGCTCGGGTCGCGTGACCGCCTTGATCGACTCGAGCTTCCTCGGCAAGGCCGAGGGCGCCGTCGCACTCGCGCCGCCGGGGGACTATGACCTGGTCTTCGAGGGCGACGAGAAGGAGACCAACGAGGCGATGGCCGGGCTCGGCGCGGCCGCCCTGGTGGCGCTGCTCGTCATGTACATGATCCTCGGCACGCTCTTCAAGTCGATGACCCAGCCCTTCGTGATCATGCTGGCGATCCCCCTGTCGACGATCGGCGTGGTGATCGGCCACCTGCTGATGCAGCGCGGGCTGTCGTTCATGTCGCTGATCGGCGTCCTGGCCCTGGCCGGGGTCGTGGTCAACGACTCGCTGATCCTGATCGACCTGGTCAACCGCAAGCGCGCCGAGGGCTTGGCCTTGATCCAGGCCCTGATGGTCGGCGGCCAGCGGCGCTTCCGGCCGATCGTGCTGACCAGCGTGACGACCATGCTCGGCCTGTCGCCCCTGACCTTCTTCGCGTCGGGCCAGGCGCGCTTCCTGCAGCCGATGGCGATCAGCGTGTTCTTCGGCCTGGCGCTGACGACCGTCCTGATCCTGGTCGTGATTCCCTGCGCCTACGCGATCCTCGATGACCTGTTGATGCTGCCGCGCCGAACCCTCGGCCAGCTCTTCGGTGCGAAGGCAGCGCGCCCAGAGCCCGACCCGACGTCGACCGCGTAGGGGCCAAGCCCAGGCCGCGCGGGTGCTTCGAGGAGCGCGGCCGGGGCAGGGCGAGCCGTGCGATGGGACCGGGACCAGACCACGTGGTCGGCGCCGTGCCCAGCGAGCCGGGCTATCCGGGCAGCCCCGGAGCCGGGTCGCCGTCCGGGTCGCCGTCCGGCTCGCTGGGCGGCCTGAGGTCGGCCCCCGCGCAGGCGCGCCGCAGCCCGAGCAGCACGCTCGCTGACGCGAGCAGGGCCAGGAGCGCGCCGAGCAGGACCTGGGCGCCGCCGCGATCCTGGAGCTTGGCGCCGAGGCCTTCGGGGCGGTCGCTCCAGACGCGCACCAGGAGGTCGCGGTCGTCGTGGCGAGCCTCGCCCCGCAGGAAGCCGAAGCCCGGCGTAGGCTCGGGCTGGCCCACGAGGGTGGACGGGTGCAGCTGGCCGCCGCGGCCGACGAGCACCGTGCCCGGCGGCAGGTCGAGGCGATAGGCCAGGCTGCTCGTCGTGTCGGCGTGCTCCCCGAGGGCGCCGGCGAGGTCGGGGATCGGGAACCAGAGCCAGGTGGACTCGAGGCTGAGGTCCGCGGGCAGGCTCACCTGGGCGAGGTCCGGGCCCTGGGGGGCGCTCGCGCTGCGCAGGGTCAGGCTCGCGGGCGGGCCGCCGATCGCGGGGGCCCCGAGCTCGAGGGCTGGGACGACGACAGCGGCGGGCAGGCCCGCTTCGAGGGGCAGCTCGCCCACATGGCGGGTCACCGGTCGGGCCTGGTTGCCCCAGCCGCCCCAGGTGCCTGGGCGCAGTCGCGCGCGCAGCCGCGGGGCCATGGCGAAGTCGCCCTCGCGGGCGCGGTGCGCGCGGAAGTAGGGCCCCGGGTGGGCCGCATTGGTCTTGAAGCTGAGCCAGCCGGCGGCGGTGGGGCGGGCGCGCAGGCGCTCGCGCTCGACGAAGGGCCCCTCGGGTTGGGAGGAGCTCGAGAGGCAGAGCACCACGGCCGCGTCCTCGGCGAGGGCGCCGCCGGTCAAGGCGGCGAGCTCGAAGTCCAGGCGCCGGGGGCTGCCGGAGGCGAGCTCGAAGGCCTGGCCGGGCCAGCTGGCCAAGGGGCTCGTGGCCAGTGGCAGGACGCCCGCATGCAGGCTGCCGCCGGGGCGCCGGAGCTCGACGGCGGGGACCTCGGGCGCGAGCGGGCCGAGGCTCGCGAGGGGCCCGAGGGCTAGGGCGCCGAGCCCGAGCACGAGGGCCAGCCTCATGCGCCGAGCCTCGCGTACTGGTTGCCGAGCAGGCCGGCCCAGAAGGCGTAGCTGCTGAGGGCGACGAGGCCGATCACGAGGGCACTGGCGATGCGGCGGCGGGTGGCCGGGCACTCGGCCGCGTCGACGGCGGCACCCGCGAGGATCGCGAAGGCGAGCATGGCCGGGAAGAGGTAGCGGCCCGCCGCTGCACCGCGTAGGACCACGGCGCCGAGCTGGGCCGCGAGGGGCAGGCAGACGAAGAGGCGCAGCCCGCGGGTGGGGGTCCTGGCCAGGCCGCCGAGGCCGGCGAGGGCGGCCAGCAGCCAGGTGCCGAGGGCGGTCAGGACGACGGCCTGGGGCAGGCTGCGCGACTCCCAGTTGAAGCTGCCGACGAAGGTGCTGGCGAGGGCGCGCCAGAAGCGCGGCTCGCCGGCGCGGGCGAGCCGGTCGGTGAGGCCGGTCAGCGAGCCGGGGACCACCGGCGCGTGGTGGGCGGTGAGGACCAGCACTACGCCGAGGGCGACGAGGGTCAGGCCGAGGGCCAGGGGCCAGCGCGCGGGGGAGGCGGCGTCCCTTCGGGGGGAGCTCCACAGCAAGAGCAGCACGAGCACGACGGCGCTGGTGGCGGGCAGCCCGGTCGGCTTGGCGCCCGCCGCGAGGAGCGTGAACAGGGAGGCGCCGAGCAGGGAGCGCGTGGGGGACGTGAGTCCGCCGAGACCGCGGGCGCCGAACCAGAAGGCGACCGATGCGAGCAGCTTGGCGGCGACGTCGTTGTTGACCACGGCGGCGTGGCGCGCGTGCATGGGCCAGAGCACGAGCAGGGCGCCGACGACCAGGACGGCCGGCGCCGAGAGGCCGAGGGCGCGCGCGCTGCTGATGCCGAGGGCGATGACGAGCAGGTAGGCGACGAGGGCGAAGCTGCGGCCGATGCGCAGCACGCCGGTGGCGCTGGTCACGCCGAGGACCCGCGCCGTGGTGCCGACCACGAGGTAGTAGGCGGGCGGCTGGTGCGCGGCCGAGAAGCCGGGGGCGACGGCGTCGAAGGTTCGCGCACCGCCGAGGTCGTCGCTCCAGTCGACGCGGCTGGAGAAGGCGCTCGCGCGGAGGCCGTCGAGCAGCTCGGCCTGGAGCTCGCGGTGCTCCTCTAGGGGGACGTCGCCGAAGCGGCGGTGCATCATCTTGATCGCCAGCTCGCCCTTGGCGCGCGCCTCGGCCAGCTCGGGTGCGGTGATCGGCGCGACCGCCGTGGGCAGGTGGCCGCGGGCGATCAGCGTGGCGTACTCGACGTGCCACGGCTCGTCCTCGCCCATCCAGGCCGGGAGGACCAGGGCGTGGGCAAGAGCAAGCAGCAAGCCGGCGAGAAGCAGGAGGTGAGGGGGACGAGCTTCCGGCATCTTGAGGGGGACGCCGATGGTAGCGGGTCGGGACCAACATCGCTCCGGGCGCGCCCGCCAGGGGCCGTCGAGATGAGGATCAGGGGGTCTTGACTTTGCGCTTTCCTATGCGGCCGAGGCCTCGTGGCTCCCACGGCGTCGCGCTAGCCGCCTCGAGGATCTGGGTGTGGAAGGCTCCGCCATGGGCTGCCCTGGGGCCGAGGGAGCTAGATTTTGGAAGAAGACTGTTTGGGTCCTGATTCCCGGGCCAATTGGCGCTCACCATGCAGGGGATTTCTATATCCTTTGTGGGTCAATAGCCTCTGCTTCCAAGTCCGTGGGCCCTCCTGCCCCCCCCAACCCACGGATCGCGCCCGATCGACTCCCTGGGGAGAGGCGCAGCTCGTGCTGCGCCGGGGGGCCAGGTTCCACGGGTCATCCAGCCCCCAAGCCTCCGCATGTCGTCCCCTGCCACCCCCTCGAGCGTCCCCATGGAGACGTTCCGCTACGACGACGCCATCACGCGCAAGTTCGTCTTCGCCACCCTCACCTGGGCGGTCGTCGGCATGCTCGTTGGCATCCTCATCGCACTGCAGCTCCTGGACCCCGCGTTCAACCTCGGGCTGGAGTGGACCTCCTTCGGCCGGCTGCGCCCGCTGCACACCAATGCGGTGATCTTCGCCTTCGCGGGCAACGGCATCTTCGCGGCGATCTACTATTCCAGCCAGCGCCTGTTGAAGACGCGCATGTTCAGCGATGCGCTGGGCGCGATCCACTTCTGGGGCTGGCAGCTGATCATCGTCTCGGCCGCGATCACCCTGCCCTTCGGCTTCACGTCGTCGAAGGAGTACGCCGAGCTCGAGTGGCCGATCGACGTCGCGATCACCCTGGTCTGGGTCGTCTTCGCGATCAACTTCTTCGGCACGATCTACAAGCGCCGGGAGCGCCACATCTACGTGGCGATCTGGTTCTACATCGCGACCATCCTCGCGATCGCCGTGCTGCACATCGGCAACAGCCTCGCGATGCCGGCCGGCATCCTGAAGAGCTACTCGATCTATGCGGGCACCCAGGACGCGTTCATGCAGTGGTGGTACGGCCACAACGCCGTGGCCTTCTTCCTGACCACGCCCTTCCTCGGGCTGATGTACTACTTCCTGCCCAAGGCCGCGGGTCGTCCGGTGTTCAGCTACCGCCTCTCGATCGTGCACTTCTGGACGATCGTCTTCCTCTACATCTGGGCCGGTCCGCACCACCTGCACTACTCGCCGACCCCGGAGTGGGCGTCGAGCCTCGGCATGCTGCTGTCGATCATGCTCTGGATGCCCTCCTGGGGCGGCATGCTCAACGGCCTCCTGACCCTGCGTGGAGCCTGGGACAAGGTCGCGAAGGATCCGATCCTGAAGTTCTACGTCGTCGGCGTGACCTTCTACGGGATGAGCACCTTCGAGGGTCCGCTGCTGTCGGTCAAGACCGTCAACGCCCTCTCGCACTTCACCGACTGGACCATCGCCCACGTCCACGCCGGCGCGCTCGGCTGGAACGGGATGATGCTGTTCGGCATGGTCTACTGGCTCGCGCCGCGCATCTTCCAGGTGCCCGCGGGCTGCAACAGGAAGCTGATGGAGACCCACTTCTGGATGGGCACGGTCGGGATCCTCTTGTACGTCGTCGCGATCTACGGGGCCGGCCTCACCCAAGGCCTGATGTGGCGCGCCTTCGACGACCAGGGCAGCCTCGTCTACCAGGACTTCCTGGAGACGGTCACCAAGCTGCTGCCGATGTACGCGGTCCGCGTGGTCGGCGGCACCCTCTACCTCGGCGGGGTCCTGCTCGGCTGCTACAACGTCTTCATGGTCTGGACCAAACGACCCAGCACCTACGACGAGCCGGTCTTCGAGGCCCCGGCCCTCGCCAAGGACTACGTCGAGCCGAAGGCCCCCCCCGGGCCGCTCGACGGCCAGGCCGTCACGAAGACGGGCCAGCGCCTGGCCTTCTTCGCCGGCCTGAGGTGGCACCGGGCCTGGGAAGGTCAGACCCTCAAATTCTCGGCCTGGGTCCTGGTCGCCGTGCTGCTCGCGTCGGCCTTCGAGATGGTCCCGCTGTTCCTCCGCAAGAAGGTCGACACGCCGATCATCGCTGCGGTCAAGCCGGTGACGCCGCTCGAGCTCATGGGTCGCGACATCTACCAGGCCGAGGGCTGCGTCAACTGCCACTCGCAGATGATCCGGCCGCTGCGCTCGGAGGTCGAGCGCTACGGCCCCTACTCGAAGCCCGGTGAGTACATCTACGAGCACCCGTTCCTGTGGGGCTCGCGCCGCATCGGGCCGGACCTCTCCCGCGAAGGCGTGAGCCAGCCGTCGGCCCTGTGGCACGTGCAGCACCTCGAGGACCCGCAGATCACCAGCGAGGGCTCGCTGATGCCGGAGTACGACCACCTCTTGGACCAGCCGGCGCCCTTCGATGGCGTGGCGGGTCACATGCGCGCCTTGGCCGCGGTCGGGGTGCCGTACACGGACTTCGACGGGGCCGCCGCCAGCGCCCGCGCCCAGGCCAAGCTCTTGGCTGAGCGCCTCTCGAGCGAAGGCGGCACCTACTACCTAGCCGAGCCCTTTGACCCGGAGAAGCCTGCCGAGCAGCAGGACCCAGAAGCACCCAAGGTCCGCTTCGAGGAGTCGAAGATGGTGGCGCTCGTCGCCTACCTGATGCGCCTCGGCACCGATGTCGCTGGCACGTCGACGGCCAGCACCGGACTCTAGGTGGGGACCATGCCTCTACTCTCCTTCCTTGCGAAGACCGACTGGGTGGCGAGCCTCAAGCTCGCCGCGATGGTGATCGTCGCGATCGCCTTCTTGGCCGTGGTCGTGCGGGCCCTCGGCGCGCGGCCTTCGGCGATGCGCAAGGGCGCGCACATGCCCCTCGATGATCCGAGACGGGCCGACAACAGCTCGGCCGACCCCACCCTTCAAGACCAGACCCGCGCCTGAGCACGCGACCGACAAGCCATGGCTGACCAACCACACGACGTCCTCACGGACCACGCCTACGACGGCATCGAGGAGTACGACAACCCGATGCCCGGCTGGTGGGTCTGGAGCTTCATCCTGAGCATCATCTTCGCCTTCCCCTATTGGGCCTGGTACCACTTCGCGGATGGCCGCGGCGTGTACGCCGAGCACGAGGCCGACATGGAGCGCGCCGCGCAGCTGGCCCCCAAGCTGGACGAGAGCAAGCAGGCGATGCTGGGGTACCTCGACAACCCCGAGATCCTGGCCGCGGGCCAGCAGCTGTTCGTCGCCAAGTGCGCCTCGTGCCACCTGGCCGATGGCGGCGGTCTCGTGGGCCCGAACATGTGCGACGACAACTACAACAACATCAGGTCGATCGAGGACATCATCACGGTCGTGCGCACGGGCATCGCCGAGAAGGGCATGCCGGCCCACGAGCTGCTCCTGCGACAGCAGCAGATCGTGCAGGTCTCGGCCTTCACCGCGAGCCTGCGCGGGACCACGCCGGCGACGGCCAAGGAGCCCCTCGGCGAGCCGATCCCGCCCTGGCGCTAGGACCCGACCCCGTCGCCATGCCCAAGGCGTAGTGCACCTCCAACGCAGCCCGTTCGATCCATGGAAACCGAAACCCTGCCCCTGACCCCGCCGGACCAGGTCCTCTCGACCTTGAACCCGGATGGGACCCGGCGCTGGCTCGCGCCGCGCCTGTCGAAGGGTCGCTTCTGGCGGCGCCGGCGGGTCCTCGGGTACTTCCTGATGGTCCTGTTCAACGTGCTGCCCTGGATCCAAATTGGGGGCAAGCCGGCGATGCGGCTCGACGTGTTGCAGCGCGAGTTCACCTTCTTCGGCGTCGCCTTCCAGCCGACCGAGACCGTGCTGGTCGTCGCGCTCTTCCTCACGGCCTTCCTGGGGATCTTCCTGTTGACCGCGCTCTTCGGTCGCGTGTGGTGTGGCTGGGCGTGCCCCCAGACGGTCTACCTGGAGTTCCTCTACCGACCGCTCGAGCGCCTGATCGAGGGCAAGGCCTACTCGAAGGGACCCGACGCGGTCTCGAAGGGCCGCAAGCTCCTCAAGCTGCTGGTCTTCTTCCTCGTCAGCCTGCACCTGTCGCACACCTTCCTGGCCTACTTCGTCGGTCCCCACACGGTGCTGGAGTGGAGCCTGGGCTCCCCGACCGAGCACCCCGGCGGCTTCGCGATGGTGTGGTTCGTGACGCTCTTGATGCTGATCGACTTCGCGAGCTTCCGCGAGCAGATGTGCACCCTGGCCTGTCCGTACGGACGCCTACAGTCCGCCCTCGTCGATCCGAACTCGATCGTGATCGGCTACGACACGACCCGCGGGGAGCCGCGCGGCAAGGGCAAGCGCGGCACCGAGAAGACCGCCGCGCTCGGCGACTGCATCGACTGCAAGCTGTGTGTGGCGGTGTGCCCGACCGGCATCGACATCCGCGACGGCCTGCAGATGGAGTGCGTCAACTGCGCCGAGTGCATCGATGCCTGCGACTCGGTCATGGATCGCATCGGACTCGACCGCGGCCTGGTGCGCTACGCCTCGGAGAACGAGCTCGCCGGTGGCGAGCGCAAGGTCGTGCGGGTGCGCACCGTCCTCTACAGCGTCGGCCTGGTGGTCGCCTTCGTGACCCTGCTCTTCTTCCTCGGCAGCCGCAAGGACACCCTGGTCAGCGTGCTGCGCATCCGCAACGTGCCCTTCATGACCCTGGCCGACGGGCGCATCTCGAACCCGGTCAAGCTGCGCATCGAGAACCGCGCCCCCGAGGCGCGCACCTACAGCGTCACGCCGACCCAAGCCGGCTACCTGACGATGCCGGAGTCCCTCTCGATCGAGGTCGGTCCGGGCGGGACCGAGGAGCTGATCTTCAACGTGCTCGTCGATGCGAGCGTCTTCGTCGGGGGCCAAGCGCCCCTGGAGCTCGTCGTGGGCGACGGCGCGGGCTTCCAGACCAGCCTCGAGCGCACGCTCCTAGGTCCGCGCTAGGGCCCGCCCGTAGAATCCCACCATGGCCCTCCAACCGAAGCACTTCTGGATGTCCTTCCCCGTGATGCTGCTGCTCATGTCCTTGAGCATCGGCGTGACGGCCTTCGTGGCGTCCTCGAAGGGCCACGGGCGCGAGCACGAGCGCGACTACTACGCGCGCGGGCTGGAGTGGGACCGGCTGCAGGAGCAGGTCGCCGCGTCGGTGAACCTCGGCTGGCAGGTCGAGTTCCAGTCCGAGGGCCTGGCCGCCTTCGGCGACAGCATCGACGTGACCTTCGTGTTCACCGATGGCGAGGGCCAGCCGGTGACCGGTGCCACGGGCCACGTGCGCGCGATCTTCAACGCCGACGCCAACACGATCTTCGAGGGCGCCTTGACCGAGGCCGAGCCCGGCGCCTACGTCTTCAGCCTCGCGCCGCACCAGGTCGGGATCTGGCGCTGGCAGGTTCAGCTCGAGCGTGGCGACACGCTCTTCGTCGAGGAGCTTCGGGCCCAGCTCTTCGGCGCAGCGCCCGCCGCTCCCGCCGCCAGCCCGCCCGGAGGAGCCGGGGGATGATGCTCTTGCTCTGGGGCGTCTTCGTGGCGAGCCTCGTAGGCAGCCTGCACTGCGCGGGCATGTGTGGCCCGCTGGTCGCCTTCTGCTCGGCGGGACGTGGCCACGGGGCCCTGTCCCTGGGCGCCTACCACGGCGCGCGGCTGGTGGGCTACCTGCTGCTCGGCGCCGTGGCCGGCGGCTTCGGTGCGGCCATCGACCTAGGGGGCGAGGCCGCGGGGCTGGGCCACATGGCGGCGGTCCTCGGGGGCAGCGTGATGGTGCTCGGTGGCCTCGGGACCTACTTCGCGCCGGGGCTCTCGAGCTGGCGCGCCCGGCGCGGTCGGGGCCCCGGGCCCGTGACCCGGGTGGTGACGCGCCTGACCGCACGCGCTCGCACCTTCGGCGCCACGAAGCGCAGCCTGGCGATCGGCGGGCTGACCGCCTTCCTACCCTGTGGCTGGCTGTACGCCTTCGCAGCGGCCGCCGCCGGCACGGGCGCCCCCTGGGGTGGCGCCCTCGTGATGGCCGCCTTCTGGGCTGGCACCGTACCGATCCTGTTCGCCCTCGGGCTTGGCGTCGGCGGCCTGCTGGGCCCCTTGCAGCGGCGCGCGCCGCTCTTGATCTCGACCTCCTTGGTCGCGCTCGGCCTGTTCACCTTGTTCGGGCGCTGGAGTGTACCCTCCTTCGCCGAGAGCCTGGGCCCGGGGGTCGGAGGTCGCGCCCTCGCCGGCGAGCTGGCCGGGGAGGAGCTGCCCTGCTGCACGGGCACGAGCGCTCCGACCGAGACGGGGCTCGAGCCGCTCGCCGAGCCCTGTGGCTGCACCCACCCGGGGCCTTGCGTGGCCGGCGAGACCTGCGGCTGCCCCGGCTGCGGCAAGGCCGCCGCCGACCTCGACACCCACGCCGGACCCTGACCGACTCCCACCCCGGGCCCGCCCCGACCTTGTCCAGCTCAACGTCCCAACCCGAAGCCTGCGTCCACTGCGGACTGCCCGTGCCCAAGGTCCCGGCCGAGGTCGTGCGCGATGGTTCGTCGCGGGCCTTCTGCTGCCGCGGCTGCCTGTCGGTCTTCCAGGTCCTGCACGGCGCGGGGCTCGAGTCCTTCTACCAGCTGCGCGGGGACGAGCCCGGGGCCAAGCCTCAGCAGAGCGGCCGCAGCTTCGAGGAGTTCGACGACGAGGAGTTCGCGCGCCTGTACGTGCGCTCGAACGGCGAGCCCGAGGGGGGCTCACCGCGCACGTGCGAGCTGTACCTCGAGGGCGTGCACTGCACCGCCTGCATCTGGCTGGTGGAGAAGCTGCCTGCCCTGCTGAGCGGCGTGCGCAGCGCGCGGCTGGACTTCGGTCGCTCGGTGCTCGAGGTCGAGTGGGAGCCTGGTGCGGTCGCGCTGTCCGAGGTCGCGCGCACCCTCGACGGCCTGGGCTATGCGCCGCACCCGGCCCGCGGCGGTCGCGCCCGCGACCTGCGCCGGCGGGAGGAGCGCGCCGAGCTGGTCCGGCTCGGGGTGGCGGCCATGCTGGCCTTGAACGCGATGCTGATCGCCTTCGCGCTGTACGGCGGGATCCTCTCGGGCATGTCCTCGGACATGCGCTTCTTCCTGCGCCACTACTCGTTCGTGCTGGCCACGATCGCCGTGCTGTGGCCCGGTCGCACCTTCCTGCGCGGCGCCCTCGCGTCCCTCCGGACGCGCACGCCGCACATGGACCTGCCGATCGCGCTCGGGCTGGTGGCCGGCATCCTCGGCGGCGCGTACAACACCTGGGCCGATCGCGGCGAGGTGTACTTCGAGTCGGTCGCCTTCCTGATCTTCCTCTTGCTGTTCGGCCGCTTCGTCCAGAGTCGGCAGCAGCGCTCGGCCCGGGACAGCCTCGAGCTCTTGCACTCGATGACCCCTGCCCGGGCTCGTCGCTTGGACCCGAACCAGCCCGACGTCGTCAGCGAGGTGCCGATCTCGGCGCTCAACCCCGGCGACCTCGTCGAGCTGCGCGCGGGGGACTCGGTGCCTGCGGACGGGATCCTGCGCCGCGGCGCGAGCACCTTCGACCTGTCGCTCTTGACCGGCGAGTCGCGTCCGGTCGAGGTCGCCACCGGCCAGGCCGTGCACGCCGGTACGGTCAACCTCGCCGCGCGCGTGGTGGTCGAGATCGAGGCCGTGGGCGAGGCCACACGCCTCGGCAGCCTGCTCAAGATGGTCGAGCTCGCCGCGGGCCGGGCGACGCCGATGGTGCGCTTCGCCGATCGCATGTCGGGCCACTTCACCGTGGCGCTGATCGTGCTCGCCCTTCTGACCCTGGCCCTGTGGTGGCCGGTGGATCCGAGCGCGGCGGTCGAGCACGCGGTCGCCCTCTTGATCGTCGCCTGTCCCTGCGCCCTGGGCCTGGCCACGCCGCTGGCGATCGTCGCGGGCGTGGGTCGCGCCGCGCGCCTCGGCATCATGGTCCAGGGGGGCGAGGTGCTCGAGCGACTCGCCGAGCCGGGGCTCGTCTACCTCGACAAGACCGGCACCCTGACCCGCGGCGAGGTCGAGGTGCTGGAGGTCACCGGTGCGCCCGAGGAGCTGGCCTGGATCGCCGCCCTGGAGGCCAGCTCGGCGCACCCCCCTGGCGGTGGCGATCGTGGCCCACCTGGGGCCCGGCGGTGGCGATCCCGAGCTCGATGCCTGGGCCGCGAGGCGCGCCCTCGATGGGGAGCTCGAGTCGGTGGAGGAGGTGCTCGGCAGCGGCCTCGAGGGGCTCCTCGACGGCGTGCCCGTGCGCGTGGGGTCGCCGACCTTCGTCGGCGGCGACATCTGGCCCCCCCAGCGGGCGCAGGCCCTCGCGCGCGCCTTCTTGGGCGGCCACCCCCCCGTGCTCGCGGCCCCCGGCGGCCGCGTCGTCGCGCTCGTGGCCCTCGGGGATCCCCTGCGCGACGAGGCCGGCGCCATGACCGCCGACCTCCGCCGCCGCGGCTGGCGGGTCGGCATCCTGTCGGGCGACCACCCGCGCGTCGTCGAAGCCGTCGGCCGCGAGCTCGGGCTCGAGCCGGGGCTGGTGCACGGCGGGGTCTCGCCGGAGGGCAAGCTGGCCGCGGTCGAAGCGGCCGGTCGCGAGGGCCCGGTGGTGATGGTCGGCGACGGGGTCAACGACGCCGCGGCCCTCGCGGCGGCGACCACCGGCGTGGCCGTGCACGGGGGGGCCGAGGCGAGCCTCTCGGCGGCGGACGTCTACCTCGCCGAGCCGGGGCTGGCCAACGTGGTGCGCCTGCTCGATGGCTCGCGTCGGGTCCTGGGTGTCATCCGCCGCGGCCTGGCCGTCTCCTTGGCCTACAACCTGGTCGCGGCCGGGCTGGCGATGGGCGGCCTGATCAACCCGATCCTGGCGGCGATCTTGATGCCCCTGTCGAGCTTGACCGTGGTCAGCCTGGCCTACCGCTCGCGGACCTTCGAGCGCTAGGCTAGAGTGCAGCCATGGACCTCGTCTTCATCGCCTTGCCCCTCGCCCTCGGCCTCGCGACCTTTGCCCTGATCGCCTTCGTCTGGGCGGCGCGGAGCGGGCAGTTCGATGACCTCGAGACGCCCAGCCGCCGGCTGCTCCTGGACGACCAGCCGGCCAAGCCGAAGCCCAAGACCGAAGCGACCGAAGCGCCCAAGGACCCCGAGCTGCCCACCTAGGGCCCCAGGAACAAGCTGATTCCGTGGCTCTGGCTGTTCGCCCTGCTGGTGGTGCTCCAGCGCTGCATCGTGGGGCTGATCGACCTCTTCCAGGACGACCATGAGCTGGGCACGATCCCCAAGCACGAGGCCCTCGGGCTGGTGCTGTGGGTCCTGGTGCTGGTCTACCTCGAGAGCCGCCGGCGCGCCACCCGAGCGCGCGCGCGGGCCAAGGACGGCCAGGCGGACTAGGGCCGCGGGCTCGCTAGGCCAGGCACTGGCGCGCGATGCGCAGGACCGAGCCGTCGGCGCAGGCCTCGAGCTGCTCCAGGGTCAACCAAGCAAGGTCGTGGGACTCTTCGCTGACCACGTACTCGGCCCCGCTCGGAGCGTGCACCAAGAAGCGCGTGTCGAGGTGCAGGTGGTCGGGGTCCTCCTTGCGCGCCGGGATCATGTGGATGTCGAGGTCGATCGGAGTCGGCTCGATCCACAGGCCCTCGATGCCGCTCTCCTCGAAGGCCTCGCGCAGGGCCACCGCCGCGAGGTTCGCGTCGCCGTCGCAGTGGCCGCCGAGCTGCAGCCAGCGATCGAGCTTCCGGTGGTGGGTGAACAAGGCGCGCTTGCCGTCGGGGTGCAAGAGGATCGCCGAGGCCGTCAGGTGTCCGGGGATGCACTCGCGCAGGTGGGCGTCGCGCGGGTGCTCGGTGAGGAACTGCAGCATGCACGCGCGGGCGTCCGCCTGGTCCGGGTCCTGGGGCACGTAGGCCTCCAGGGTGGCGCGGGCGAAGGCGAGGTCGCCCTGGAAGGCGAGCTCGGGGGAGTCGAGGGTGAGGCGCGGCATGGGGAGCGTGGGGGGGCAGGCGTGGCGGCGGATCCTAGCACGTGGTCACGGTGGAGTCGAAGGCGCCCGGCGTGCTAGAAGGGGGCCATGACGACGCCCAGCAGCCCGCCGACCTTGCCTGTTCCAGCCGACCTCACCGCGCGCCTCTTCGGCCTGCCCGTCCTGGTCGAAGAGGTCTCGATCGAGGCCCTGTCCCTGGCGACGGCCAGCGGCTGGGTGCGGCGCACGTCGGTGGCCTGCCTGTCGGGGGCTGGCGTCACCGGCCGCGGCGAGGACGTGACCTACGCCGGCCCCGACCACGACGACCTGCAGGCCGGGCGCGTCGAGCTCGCGGCGCTGCACGGCCGCCGCGACCTCGGGGACCTGCTGGAGCTCCTCGGCGGGCTGGACCTGTTCCTCGCCGAGCCGGGCGAGCCCAAGGCGCGCAAGTACCGGCGCTGGGCCTTCGAGAGCGCGGCCCTGGACCTGGCCCTCCGCCAGGCGGGGACCGACCTGGCCGCGGTGCTGGGCAGGGACCCGGCTGCGCTGCACTTCGGCGTGTCCCTCTCCCTGGACGGCCAGGATTTTGGTCGCCTGGAGGAGGTCCTGGCCGTGGCGCCCGCGAGCCGCTTCAAGCTGGACTTCGCCGCGGGCTGGGACGCGCGCACCCTGGAGCGGCTAGCGGCGCTGGACGCGGTCGACGTGGTCGACTTCAAGGGCCACTACCACGGCGACTTCCGCGGTCCCGATCCGGACGCGGCCGCCTACGCCGAGGTCGCGCGGGCCCTGCCCGGGGCCTGGCTCGAGGACCCTTGGCTGGGGGCCGGCATGGGCGGGCCCTGGGCCGGAGACACCTGGGAAGCCCTGGCCCCCTTCGCCGACCGCCTGACCTGGGACGCCCCCTTCGGGAGCCTGGCGGACCTGGTCGCGCTGCCGGTGAAGCCAAGGGCGGTGAACCTCAAGCCCTCGCGCTTCGGCAGCCTGGCCGAGCTGCTGGCGATCCTGGACCACTGCGCGCGCGCCGGCATCTCCTGCTACTCGGGCGGGCAGTTCGAGCTCGGGGTCGGGCGGCTGCAGGTGCAGCTGCTCGCGGCCCTGTTCCATCCCGGTGGGGCCAACGACTGCGCGCCCTCGGCCTACAACGCAGAGCGGCTCGCAGCCGGCCTGCCGACGAGCCCGCTGCTCGTCGAGCGCTCGGCCTTCGGGGTGGCTCCGGCGTAGCTGGTCCAGGTTGGGGGGAAGCGGCGAGCGGCGCGACTGGGCGGGCGCGGCTCAGCTGCTAGCCTGGCCGCGCTCGAGGTCGAGCAGGGCCTGCTTGCGCCAGAGGCCTCCGCCGTAGCCCGACAGGCTGCCGTCGCTGCGCACGACGCGGTGGCAGGGGATCACCACGGCGATGCGGTTCTTGCCGTTGGTGGTGCCGACCGCGCGGGTCGCACCCGGACGGCCGACCACGGCCGCGATGTCGGCGTAGCTGCGGGTCTCGCCATAGGGGATCGCTTGCAGCGCCGCCCAGACCTGCTCCTGGAAGGGCGTGCCCGGGGCGCCGATGGCGAGGTCGAAGTCGCGCCGCTCGCCCGCGAAGTACTCCGCCAGCTGGTCGCAGAGTTCGGCGGCCAGCTCGGTCTGGTCCGAGCCCGGAGCCAGGACGGCGCCGGTGCGCTTCACCATCGCGGTCAGCTGACCCTCGAGTGCGCGCCGGTCGGTGAACTCGAGCAGCACGAGCGACTCCCTCCCGCCCGGCTCGACGAGCACGCCGAAGAGCATCGGGCCGAGGGGTGTCGTCAAGCGTCCGACCTCGATGCGGCCGCCCACGCGGCTCGCGGTCGGCGTGGCCTGGAACAGCTTGCCGAAGGCCTCTCGGAAGCCGCTCTCGGAGGCGAAGCCCACGTCGAGGGCGACGTCGGAGATCGTGGCGTCGGCGCGGGGGCCCGCGTCCGAGCCGTCAGCCCCAGCCGCTTGCAGGGCACCGAGGGCCAGGCCCAGGCGACGGGCGCGCTGGTAGGCGTGGAAGGTCATGCCGTGGTGGGCCAGGAACCAGCGCCGGACGCGCTTGGGCTCGAGGCCGAGCGCGACCAGGTCGCGGTCGCGCCAGCGCCGGGTGCGGTCGGCCTCGACCTCGGCCAAGAGCGGCGCCAGCCACTCGGGTGCTGCGCCCGCGGGCGCCATAGGCCGGCAGCGCTTGCACGGCCGGTAGCCCGCGTGGAGCGCCTCGGCGGTCCCGGCGAAGTAGGCGACGTTGCCCGGGTTCGGGGTGCGCGCTGGACAGCCGGGGCGGCAGAAGATGCCCGTCGTGCGGATCGCCGCGACGAAGACGCCCTCGAAGCTGGCGTCGCGCTCGCACAGGGCGGCGTACATCGTGTCGGTGCTGGGTAGGCTCGTTCCTTCCATGGCCAGAGGTTAGTCGCGCCCGGAGGGGCCCCGCCACCGGGGACTGGACACCAATGTCGGATTCCGCCTGACCGGAACGCGCGCGACCCCGCCCCGGGCATGCCAGGGCGGGGTCGAGCTGGGCGTCGAGACCCGCGGGCTAGACGCGCTTGAGCTTGCGGTACTTTCCGGCCTTGGAGTCGTCGGCGATGCCCTCGCGCTCGCGCCAGGCCTCGCGCCACTCTTGATAGCTCTCGTAGTCGCCCGGGTGGAAGTTGATGTGACCCGAGGGCTCGAAGGCCAGGATGTGGGTCGCGATGCGGTTCAGGAAGTAGCGGTCGTGGCTGACGACGATGGCCGAGCCGATGTACTCCTGCATGGCCTCCTCGAGCACCCGCAGGGTGTCGAGGTCCAGGTCGTTGGTCGGCTCGTCGAGGATGATGACGTTGGCCGGCTCGCGCAGCATCTTGGCCAAGAGCACGCGGTTGCGCATCCCGCCCGAGCACTCGGAGAGCAGCTTCTGCTGGTCCTCACCCTTGAAGTTGAAGCGGCTGACGTAGGCACGCGCATCGACCGAGCGGGTGCCGAACTCGAGCTGCAGGTTGCCGTCGGTGATGTTGTCGAAGACGCTCTTGTCGTCGTCGAGCACCGTGCGCGACTGGTCGAGGAAGCGCATCTGCACCGTGGCGCCGATGGTGACCTTGCCGGCGTCGGGCTCTTCCGTTCCGAGGATCATCTTGAGCAGGGTCGACTTGCCAACGCCGTTGGCGCCGACGATGCCGAGGATCGCGCCGGGGGGCAGCTCGAAGGTCAGGCCGTCGATCAGCTTGCGGTCGCCATAGCCCTTCTCGAGGTCGCGCACCTCGATGACCTTGTCGCCGAGGCGCGGGCCGGGCGGGATGCGCAGCTCGAGGCTGTCGGCCTGCTCGTTGGCGCGCTGCTGGTCGACCAGCTCCTGGTAGCGCTGCAGGCGCGCCTTCGAGCGCGTCTGGCGAGCGGCGGGCGTGCGGCGGATCCACTCGAGCTCGCGGGCGATGACCTTGGCGCGCTTGCTGTCCTGCTGGCGCGCGACGTCGAGGCGCTTCTGCTTCTGCTCGAGGTAGTCCGAGTAGTTGCCCTTGTAGGGCGTGCCCTGGCCGCGCTCGACCTCGAGCATCCAGCCGACGACGTTGTCGAGGAAGTAGCGGTCGTGGGTGATCAGGATCACCGCGCCGG
>JARGPD010000210.1 GCA_029212845.1 Planctomycetota bacterium | reverse complement strand
GCAGGATTCGAACCTGCGAAGGCTGTGCCATCAGATTTACAGTCTGACCTCGTTGGCCGCTTGAGTATTCCCCCACTTGGATCCGTTGACCCAGGTGGCGTCGCATCGGCCGGAGCGCGGTTCGAACGCCGTGCTACCACATCGGCGCCACCTGCGGGGCAGGCGGCAGCGCGACGGAGCACGGCTCCCGTCAATTCCGGTCCTTGTCTCGTTGTCAGTGAGCTGGTCCCACTTGCGTGGAGCCTTGTACTTGCACCCGCCCTGCATGGAGCCAGCGGTGGGACTCGAACCCACAACCTCCTGATTACAAATCAGGGGCTCTGCCAATTGAGCCACGCTGGCGGGCAGGGGATCCGAACCACAGGGCTGAACGCCTACGGAATGGGGACGGAGAGTTTAGGGATCCCCATCCTCCGGTCAATGGGCGGCGCCATACTTTTTTGAACTGGGGGTGTTTCCCTCGGCCGGCGCTGCCGAGGACCCGTCCCGCTCAGAGGTCCTGGGCACGCTCCTCCCAGTGGCGCAGGTTCGCCGCCAGGAGCCGCATCGACGCACCGCCGAAGGCCTCGACCATCGCCCCGCACAGCTCGAGAGCCACGACCGCCTCCCCCACCACGCTCGCCGCGGGCACCGCGCAGACGTCCGAGCGCTGGTACGTGGACCGCACCGGCCCGCCGCCGCCGAAGGCCACGGTGTCGAGCCCCTTCCTTAAGGTAGAGATCGGCTTCATGGCCGCCCGGACCACGAGGGGCGCACCGGTCGTCATGCCCCCCTCGAGCCCCCCCGAGCGGTTGCTCGCCCGCGCGAAGGAGCCGAACGGGCCGACGGCACCCTCGGTGACCGGCGGGACGATGGCGTCGTGCAGCTCGGACCCGCGCCTTCGGGCCGCCTCGAAGCCCAGCCCCACCTCGACCCCCTTGAGGGCCGGGATCGACAGCAGCGCCCCGGCCAGGCGCCCGGTCAAGCGATCCCGGGGGTCTGCGACGCCCCCGAGCCCCGGCACCAGCCCGGTCACGACCACCTCGAAGACGCCGCCGAGGGTGTCGCCTTCCGCCTTGGCCTCGTCGACCGCCGCTCGCCACCGGTCCTCGACGCCTGGGTCGAGGCCGTTGAAGTCGCTGCCGGACCGCACGGCCACGGCCTCGTCCGCCGTGGCTTGCCCCACCCGCAAGCGAGCCGCCAGGCCCTGATCCTCCGCCGCGATCGGCTGCCCGGCCAGCTCGACCACATGGCCGACCAGGCGCACGCCGAAGGACTCCAGCACCTGCCGAGCCGCGCCGCCGAGGGCCACGCGCATGGCCGTCTCCCGGGCGCTTGCCCGCTCGAGCACCGCCCGCGGGTCCGCCTCCGCCATGCGCTGGCAGCCGGTCAGGTCCGCATGGCCCGGCCGCGGGCTCCCGGGCACGGGCAGGTCCTCGATGGTCGCGTCGCGGTTCTGGACCAAGAGCGCGAGGGGCGAGCCCAGGGTGCGGCCCGCCCGCAGGCCGGCCAGGACCTCGACCCGGTCGCTCTCGATGCGCATGCGCCCACCGCGGCCGTAGCCTCCCTGGCGCCGGGCCAGCTCCATGTCGATGCGCGCGACGTCCAGCTCGAGGCCGGCCGGCAGCCCCTCGAGGATGCCGACCAGCGCCGAGCCATGGGACTCGCCCGCGGTGCTCCATTTCCATCCAGCCATGGGGTGAGCATAAGCCCACCGGGCGGGCCGAGCCCCGCGGGAGCGGCCGTTTCCGACCCTCGCGCCGAGCGGCCGAGCAATTCTTGGGCTTCGTACCGGACACGCGCCCGCGAGCCGACTTGGGCACCCGCGATGTCCCCCCGATCCATGCTGCACCCCCCACCCTCCCCCGAGGCCCCCATGGATGCCAACCTCGTCGAGATGCTGGCCTTGACCGCCGGCCTCTCGAACCTGCCCGAGCACCTCGAGCTGCGCTGCGACTCCGACGACTTCTGGAGCCAGCTCGAGCGCACCCCCCAAGCCGCCCTCTCCGAAGACCAGAAGGAGCTGATCCGCGCCCTCGGCATCGACCCATGAGCCCCACCAAGATCCGTCACCTCGTCGGCGCGAGCGCCTTCCAAGAGCTCCCCGAGCACCTCGAGCGCCTGTGCAACACGAGCGAGTTCTGGACCGAGCTCGAGCGCACGGAGGAGTCCGAGCTGACCCCCGCCCAGGCCGAGCTGCTCGAGGCCCTTGGCTGTTCGGTGGCTGCCTAACGGTCGCCGGAGCCCCGGCCCCCAGCCGGCAGCACGTCGGCCTGCAGCAGGAAGGTCCGCACCGGCCCACAGTGGCTCTCGTCAGCGACCGGGAAGTCGTTGTGCCCACAGTCGTAGGTCACCCGCTCGACCCGTTCTGAGGCAGCGAGCAGGGCCGCCGAGTGGTCGTAGTCGATGATCCGATCGCGCGTGCCGTGCAGCACCAGCACCGGCCCGTCGAAGGCCGCGACGGCACCGGCGTTGTCGAAGGGATCGCGCACCAGGAAGGGCGGGATCAGGTAGCCCTGCAGCATGCGCGCCATCGACTCGAAGGTCGACTGCAGCACGAGCGCCGAGGGCGGGCGCACGACCGCCATGGAGCAGGCGATGCCCCCACCGAGGGAGCGGCCGTAGTAGACGACACGCTCGGCGTCGACAGCGGGCCGCGCGAGCAGCTCGTCCAGCATCGCCAGGGCATCGGTGGTCGCGCTCGCTTGGGACGGCGCTCCGTCCGAGCGGCCGTAGCCGCGGTACTCACAGAGGGCCACGTGGAAGCCAAGCTCCTGGAAGCCCCGCACCAAGGCCGCCTGCCCATCGATCAGCTCGCCATTGCCATGGGTGAAGACCAAGAGCGGCGCGGGGTCCCCTGGGCTCGCCGCCGGCGCCGGATGGAACCAGTACTCGGTGCGCCCGGCCTCGGTCTCGAGCCACAGCTTCTCGACCCCCTCGACCTCGGTGTGGATGCGGCTCGTGTGCCGGTTCGCCCAGTGGCCGGGAAAGATCATCCGCCGCTGCAGGAACCACGCCGCCGTCCAATAGGCAGCGACAAGGACGACGAGGATCTTGAGGATGCGCAGCATGCGTTGGCGTCGGGTCTTGGGCACGGCGCACTCTACCCGGAGCCCAGGGCTCCACCTGCCAGCAGGCGAAGAATGGCCCCCAGGAGCCGGCTAGCTCGAGTCCCCGGACCTAGGCCTCGCCGTCCTCTTCGCGCCACTCCTTGAGGCGCTGGTAGATCTTCGCCCTCGAGATCCCGAGGGCTGCGGCGGCCCGGCGCTTGTCCCCGCCATGCTGCTCGAGCGCAGCCAGGATCGCCGTCCGTTCGAGCTCCTCCAGGGTCCTGTTCAGGCCCGCCCCCCCGGCGCGCGCGGCGGGTCGAATCAGCTCGGGGCTGTCGATCACGTCGCCGGAGAGAGCGAACAATCGCTGGACCTCGTTGCGCAGCTCGCGCACGTTGCCGGGCCAGTCCCGAGCGACCAGCTGCGCCAGCACGGCCGGCGTGATGTCCTTGGGGCTGCCCGAGCGTGCAGCCTCGAGCTGCAGGAAGTGGCGCACCAGCTCGGGCAGGTCCTCGCGGCACTGGGCCAGGGGCGGCATGGCGATCTCGATGGCGCGGATCCGGTACAGGAGGTCGCGCCGGAACGTTCCGGCCTCGACCTCGACCTCGAGGTCGCGGTTCGTGGCCGCCACCAGGCGGAAGTCCACCGGGATCAGCTCTTCGCCTCCGACCGGGCGGACCGCCCGGGTCTCGAGGGCGCGCAGCAGCTTGGCCTGCAGACCCATCGGCATCTCGCCGATCTCGTCCAAGAACAGGGTGCCACCCTCGGCGCGCTCGAAGAGCCCGGGCCGGTCGCGCTCGGCGCCCGTGAAGGCCCCCCGCCGCACGCCGAACAGCTCGGCCTCGGCCAGGGCCGCCGGCATGGCCGCGCAGTTCTCGGACACGAAGGCGGCCGCCGCACGATCCGACAGGTCGTGCAGCGCCCGCGCCGCCAGCTCCTTGCCGCTGCCCGAGGGCCCGACCACGAGCACCGACAGCTCGGTCGGCGCGACGCGCTCGATCAGCCGCTTGGCGTGCTCCATGGCCGAGCCACGACCGATCAGCCCGCCCACCGGCCGCGCCAGACCCGCCTCGCTGAGGTTTCGCCGGGCCTGCTCGAGCTCGGTCTCGCGCACCTCGATGCGCTGCTCGAGCTCGGCGTTGAGCTGCTCGATCTCCTCACGCCGCCGGACCTGGGCGATCGCCAGGGAAGCCTGGTCCGCCAGCAGCCCGAGCAGCCGCTCCGCGCGCTCGTCGAAGGCGCCCCGCACCAGCCGGTTGTCCAGGTAGATCACCCCCCGCAGGCTGGCGTCGATCGGGAAGGGCGCACACAGGACCGAGCGCAGCTCCAGGGCCTGGACCGAGGCCGCGCCCCCCAGCAGCGGATCGTCCGACGCGTCCGAGATGCGCAGGCAGCGCTGCTGCTCGAGGCTGCGCTGGATGACCGAGCCCGAGACCTCGAAGTCGGTGTCGTTCAAGCCGCCGCGTGACGAGTCGCGGGCCACGTCCAGCCGCAGGATGCCGTCCTCCTCGAGGATCAGGAACCCGCGCTCGGCGCCGGTCACGGCCAGGGCCTCCTCGACGATCGTCCCGAGCAGGGACTGCTGATCCTCCTGGCGCACCAGGCGGTGGTTGAGTTCGAGCAGGCGCAGGAGGTCCATGTCGTCGGGGTCCAGGGTCTCGGGTTGGTCGAAGAGCTCGAGGTCGTCGGGGCGTGGGTCGGGGAAGCCGAGCAGGTGGCGGGAGAGGCTCGCCAGCTCCGCCGGGGCAGCGCCGGCGCCGCAGCGCTCGCGGGAGCGCTTGGCGCGCTCGAGCGGAGCGGCGCCGGCCGCTGCCAGGCGCAGCCACAACCGGCAAGCCCGGTCGTCGCGACCACGCCGCTCGAGGTCCTCGGCCAGCTCGCACCCGGCCTCACCGTCCAGCTCGCCATCCGGGAGCAGCAGCAGCTCCAAGAGGCGCCGGTCCTCGGCCACAAGGGGCGCGGCGTCCTCGCCCTCGGCCCGCGCCGCGACCCGCGGCGGGCGCAGACCGTTGGCGAGCAGGAACGAGGCCTCGGCAGCGGTCGCTCGGTCGCCGCGGGCGCGCGCCGCTTCCGCGGCCCCGCGCAGCAGCCTCGAGGCGCGCTCCAGGGCGCCGCCGACGATCGCCGCGCGCCCGCGGGCCAGCTGCACCCGGGGCTCGGCGGAGCCTAGGGCGCCGGGGTCTTCGGCCTCGAGCTCGCCCCGCCCGAGCAGGGCGCGCTGCTCGGCGATGGTCGCCGCGAGCAGCGGCCCGTGGGCGCTCTGGAGGTCACCGTCCAGCTCGGCAGCAGCGCGCACGAGGTCCTCGAGCGCGCTGGCCGGATGCCCGCGCCGGGCCCGCACCAGCCCTAGGGTTCCGCGCACCAGGGCGCGGCCGCCCGCATCGCCCAGGCGGCCCCGCAGCTCGGCCGCTGCCGCCAGCTCGACCTCGGCCCGGGCCAGCTCGCCCGCGTCGCGCAGCAGGCCACCGAGCTGGGTCCGGGCCAGGGCCAAGCCCGGCAGGTGGCCCGCCCGTCGGTAGGCCGCCACGGCCGCCGTGTTGTCCTCGAGCGCGCGCGCCGGCCGGCCGAGCCGGCGGTGCACGGTGGCCAGGTTGACCAAGAGCGCCGCCTCGCGCTGGGGATCGTCCGAGCAGCGCGCCCGCTCGCGCAGCC
>JARGPD010000209.1 GCA_029212845.1 Planctomycetota bacterium | reverse complement strand
CGGCCCAGCAGGGCGACCGCGACGGCGCCAGCGGCCGGGATCGCCATGGCGACCAGCGGTGTAGCTTCGAGACCCATCACTGCGTCGTCTCCAGGAGGAACGCGGCGGCCTTCTGGGCCATGCCGACGGTGAAGCTGGCGTGCACGCCGAAGTAGACGCTGGTCAGGATCAGGGCCCAGGTGGAGATCAGCATGGTGGGAGGTGCCTCACGCAGGTCCGCGGTCGACTCCGGAGGTTCGGTGAACCAGATGCGCTCGAGCAGCTTCCAGGTGTAGATCACGGCCAGCAGCGAGCCGATCAGTACGACCACCACCAGCGGCCACAGGCCCGCCTCGATGCAGCCCTTGACCAGGAACCACTTGCTGACGAAGCCGGCGGTCAGCGGGAAGCCGACCAGGCCCAGGCCGCCGATGCTGAAGGCTCCCATCGTCCAGGGCATGCGCTTGCCGAGCCCGGTGAAGTCGTTCACGTGGCAGCGACCGAGCCGGTAGACCACGGCGCCGACGGCCAGGAACATGCCGCCCTTCATCGCGGCGTGGTTGAACAGGTGCACGATCGAGCCGGTCATGCCGGCCTCGTTCGCGAGCGCGAAGCCCATCACCATGTAGCCGATCTGACCGACGCTGGAGTAGGCCAAGAGCCGCTTCACGTTGGTCTGCCGGATGGCCGTGAGGTTTGGTACCAGCACCGCGAGTGCCGCGCAGAGGAGCAGCACCGAGTGCCCAGGCAGCACGTCGATCGAGTAGTGGCGACCGAAGATCGTGTACATGAACCGGAAGGCCATGTACACGCCGACCTTGGTCGCCGTGGAGGCGAGCAGGGCCGAGACCGCCGAGGGCGCGTGGGTGTAGGCGCCCGGTAGCCACATGTGCAGCGGGAAGAGCGCCATCTTCACCGAGAGGCCGACCAGCAGGAAGGCGAAGGCCACCAGCACGGTGCGGTTCTCCGCGAAGTCCGGCAGGGCGATCAGCCGCTCGTGCATGTCGGCCATGTTCAGCGTGCCGGTCAGCATCAAGAGGTAGCCGATGCCGACCAGGATGAAGCTCGCCCCGATGGTGCCCAGGATCAGGTAGCGCAGGCTCGCGAGCAGGGCGCGGCGGTCGCGGCCCTTGCCCATCGCGATCAGGGCGTAGCTGGTCAGGGACGAGATCTCGAGCAGCACGTAGACGTTGAACGTGTCGCCCGTGACCGTGATCCCGAGCAGGCCCGCGATGGCGAGCAGCCAGACGCAGTAGAAGGCGTGGTGGCGGTCGTCTGGGATCTCGTCGGCGACGCTGTGCCGCGCGTACAAGGTCGTCGCCGCTCCGATTCCCGCGACCACCAGCAGCACGAAGGCGTTCAGGTGGTCGACGCGGTACTCGATGCCCCATGGCCCGGGCCAGGAGCCCAGGTTGTAGACCACGAAGCCCTCGGGCGCCGCGACCACGGCCAGCAGCATGCGGATGACCAGCGCCAGGGTGACCCAGGAGACCGCCAGGGCCCAGCCCCAGGCCAGGTCCTTGCGCGAGCCAACGATCGAGCCGACCACGACGCTCAGCACGCCGCCGAGCAGCGGGACGATGACGAGCAGGACCGGCAGGTTGAAGTCGATGAAGCTCAAATCACGCCCTCCCCAGGATGCTCCGCGTCCTCGATGGCGCGGATCTCGTCCTCTTCGATCGTGCCGTACGCACGCTGGATGTTGACGATCAGCGCCATGGCGACAGCCAGGGTGCTGACCGACACCACGATCGCGGTCAAGATCAGGACGTGGGTGAGCGGGTTGTCGTAGGGGCCGGCAGCCTTGAGCAGGTGCGCCTCGTCGGTGGTCCACCAGACCGGCGCGGTGCCGCCCTCGACGACCCCCATCGAGATGTAGAAGAGGAAGATGCCTGTCGAGAAGAGCCCGAGTCCGAGCGCCTGCTTGATCAGGTTCTTCTTCGCGATCACGCCGTAGAAGCCGATCATCATCAGCACGACGTAGAGCGCGTAGTTGTAGGTGCCCGCCAGGCTCGCGACCTTCAGGAAGGACGCGGTGGACGGCTCGAGCAGCGCGAGGTTCATGGGCGGCCCTCCTCACTGATCATGTCGTACACCGTGATCATCACGGTGCAGACGGTGATCCCGACGCCGTACTCGACCAGCACCATGCCCAGGGCCTCGGCCGCACCGTAGTCAGCTGCGGGCAGCACGGAGTAGTCCAGGAAGCGACCGCCAAGCAGCATCGTCCAGACCCCGACGCCTGCGTACAGCAGCACGCCGATGCCGGCGAGCGCGTCGATCACGCGACGCGGCGCGACCCGGTGCAGCTCGGACTTGCCGTAGACGATCCCGTACAGGATGAATCCCGCCGCCAGGATGACGCCGCCCTGGAACCCGCCGCCGGGCCCGAGCTCGCCATGGGCGATCACATAGAATCCGAAGACCAGCATGTAGGGGACCAACAGCTTGGTCATCACGCGGAGAACGACTTGGTCCTTCATGCCCGCTCCTCCCGCCGCCGCAGGAGCAGCACCATGGCCATGCCGGCCGTGAAGATCACCGCGGTCTCGTACATCGTGTCGTAGCCCCGGTAGGCGGCCAGGAGGGACGTCACCGTGTTGGGTGAGTGGCCTTTGAAGTCATCATTGGGGTGGCCATGGGCGCCGGCCTCGGCGTCACCGCCGTGGTCCTCGCCGTGGCTGCGTTCGGGTGGGAAGCTGCGCTCGGGCTCGTCCCGCTCGACGGACTGTTCGGCCATCGTCGAGTAGGTCCACGCGTGGTGCACGCCCTCGTTGTCGACCTTGCCGACACGCTGGCCGAGCAGCTGCTGGACGCGGCCCGTATGGATCGGCGCGCTCGCGTCGCCGTAGTCGGGCATGTCGACCGTGCCGTAGATCAGGAAGGACCCGGTCAGGACGACGGTCAACAGCGCCGGCCAGTGGATCGCCGGGCTCTGGTTGGTCTCGCGCCGGGTGTGCAGCAGGGTGCCGACCAAGAGCACGGTCGAGATGCCCGCGCCGACCGCGGCCTCGGTGAAGGCCACGTCGACCGCGTTCATGTTCTGCCAGATGAGCGCCATGAGGAGGCTGTAGATGCCGCCGAGCATGGTCGCGCTGAGCAGGCTGCGGACCGAGATGACGCCGATGGCAACGACCGCCGCCAGCCCCAGGAGGATCATGTCGATCAGGAGGAAGCTACTCATCACTCGCCTCCAGCTGCTGGCCCTGCTCGGCGCTCGTGGACGAGGCCAGGGGGTCCTTCGGCGCGGCGCTGAAGTATGGCGCGCGCTTGTCAGGGTGCTTGCGGGTGTAGACGTTCTCGGCATCGCCGGGGCGCTGCCACGGCCGCAGGCCCTCGAGCCATGCAGCCTTGGTGATCGCGTGGGTCGCCGTCGGCGCGGTGAGCATCAAGAAGCTCACGATCAGCCCCAGCTTGGCCAGCACGAGCCAGTCGCTCGTCTGGAAGCAGAGCCCGATCAGGACCATCAGCTGCCCGAGGGAGTCGGTCTTGCCGGCGGGGTGCAGGCGCGAATAGAAGTCCGGCATGCGCAGGATGCCCACCCCCCCGGTGAGCGCGAGGAAGGAGCCGAGCGCGAGGAACACGCCGGTCAGGTAGTCGTTCCACTCCATCAGCCAAGCCTCCGCTGCTCGACGAAGCGCAGGATCGCCACCGTCGCCACGAAGTTGACGAGGGCGTAGACCACGGCCAGGTCCAGGAAGTCGGGGCGCCCCTTGAGGAAGCCCATCACGACGACGCCGACCACGGTCGTGGTCCCGATCGCGTTGACCGAGAGGATCCTGTCGTAGCTGGTCGGCCCCTTGAGCGCGCGCACGAGCGTCATCAGGATCGATGCCATCAGGGAGAACATCGTGATCGTTAGCACGGTACCCATCAGGCGCTGCCCTCCACCTTCATGAGGCGGGCGTGCATGTCGCCGTTCTCGAGGCCGGCCGCCGCCTCGTCATGGAGTGCGTGGACCAGGAACGTGTCCTTGCCGGTCTCGATCGTGACGGTGCCCGGCGTCAAGGTGATCGAGGTCGCATAGGTCGCGCGCCCGAAGCCGGTCTTGAGCGCGCAGGGCACCTCGATCACCGCGGGCGCGATCGAGAGCCCGGGCGACCAGACCCGACGGACGACGTCCCAATTCGACAGGACGACCTGCCAAAGCAGCCAGGGCACGTAGAGCGCCAACCGGGGCAGGGCCGACAGGGGCTGGCTCTCCTCGTCCACCAGGCCCATCCGAGTGGACAGCCAGGCGACGGCGAGACTGACCACCAGCCCGCTCTTGAGCAGGAAGGGCGCGGTCTGTCCCGAGCACAGCCACCAGAAGGCGGCAAGGGTGACGAAGCTGACTAGGAATCGCATGGGTGGCGGGTTCACTGGGTGGCGACCAGGAGTGGGCCGTGAGCCAGGAACCTAGAATTGCCGGAAGGGCCGAACAAGCCTCGCTTGGACACCTTCGCACCCGCGCATGGGCCCCGGCCGACGCGCCGGCTGGGCGGGCCCGAGAGCGGCCCGATTGGGGCTTCCTAGATCGCCCAGGGCAAGCGTGTTCTCCGTCGGCGCCCCAGCCTCGCTACACTCGCTCCCATGGTCCACTCCAACGAGCTGCTCGAGCGCTGGAACAGCCTGTCCAGACGCCCTGGTGGCGCCTGGCTCTTCAGCCGCATGATTGGCCTCAAAGCACGGTATAGCGGCTCCATTCGGCCTTTCGTGCGCGAGCTCGCCCCCGGGCGTTGCCACATCGAGATGGCCGATCGCCGGGCCGTGCGCAACCACCTCAAGAGCGTGCACGCCATCGCCCTGATGAACCTGGGCGAGATCGCGAGTGGGCTGGCCACGCTCACCTGCCTCGCTTCTGACCGCCGCGGCATCGTCACGAACCTCGCCATGAGCTTTGAAAAGAAGGCCCGCGGAACGATCCTTGCCCGCGCGGAATTCGACCCGCCGGAGCCCTCTCACGACGGTCCGTTCACCGCCGTCGCGGAGCTGTTCGATGTTGAGGGCGACCGCGTCGCCGTCGCCACCGCCGAGTGGACCCTGGGCCCGCGATGACCGCCGAGCCCCTCCCGCCCCCCGGCCCAGGCGACCCAGCGCGTGCCACGAGCACGCCGCGCGCCACCGAGTTCACCCGCCAGGCCGGAGTCGAGCTGCCCCTGACCCTGGGCGCCATGTACCCCTGCGGCAACCCCGAGCTCGTCGCCGCGGTCAGCGCCGCCGGCGGCATGGGCATCGTCCAGCCGATCTCCTTCAGCTACGTGCACTCCGGTTCCCTAGCGGCCGGCCTAGCCCGGGTGCGCGAGCTCACCGACCGCCCGATCGGCTTCAACGCGATCGTCGAGGCCGGCTCGAAGACCTACCTCAAGCGCATGTACGCCTGGGTCGACGAGGCCCTCGAAGCCGGCGTGCGCTTCTTCGTCACCGCCCTCGGGAACCCGCGCGAGGTGGTCGACCGAGTGCACGCCGCCGGCGGCTACGTCTGGCACGACGTGACCGAGCGACGCTTTGCCGAGAAGGCCGCCGCTGGGGGGGTCGACGGCTTGATCGCGGTCAACACCCGGGCCGGTGGCCACGCCGGCGTGCGCTCACCCGCCGACCTGTTCACCGAGCTCGAGCCGCTCGGCCTGCCGATGCTCGCCGCCGGAGGCATCGCCGAGCCGGCGGATCTCCTGGCCATGCTCGAGCTCGGCTACGCCGGCGTCCAGATGGGCACGCGCTTCATCGCGACGCCCGAGTG
>JARGPD010000026.1:24617-40811 GCA_029212845.1 Planctomycetota bacterium | reverse complement strand
ATCATCGTCAGGAAGCGCTCGATGTTCGCGTCGTCGAGCGCCGCGTCGACCTCGTCCAGCATGCAGAAGGGCGAGGGCCGCGCTTCGAACACGGCGAAGAGCAGCGCGAGCGCGATCATCGTGCGCTGGCCACCGGACAGGAGCCCGATCGGCAGGTTCTCGCGGCCCGGCGGGCGTGCGTAGATCTCGATGCCGGCTTCGAGCGGCGGCAGGTCGGGATCCAGGATGATGTCGGCCTTGCCGCCGCCGAAGAGCTTGCGGAAGATCGCCTGGAAGTTGCCCTTGATCTCGGCAAAGGCCTCGAGGAACAGGCGCTCGGACTCCTCGTCGATCTTGGCGATCGTGGCCATCAGGCTCTGGCGCGACTCGGCCAGGTCCTTGCGCTGGGCGACCAGGAAGTCGAGCCGCTCGGTGACCTCGGCCAGCTCCTCGACGGCGGCCAGGTTGACCGGGCCGAGGCGATCGAGGGCGCGCTTGAGCTCGGCGACCTCGGTCTGCAGGACGTCGAGGGCGCCCTCCTCGGCGAGCTCGGGCTCGGCCTCGAAGTCGCGGCACAGGTCGTCCAGGGTCAGGTCCAGCTCCTCGTCGCTGCGGCGCAGGAGCTCCTCGCGCGACAGGTCGATGCGCTGGCGCTCGAGCTGGCGCTTGGCGGTCGCGTCCATCAAGCCCTCGAGCTCGCGGGTGACCGCGTCGGCCCGGCGGCGCAGCTCGTCGACGGCCTCACGGCCATCGCGATCCTTGGCGCGCAGGGTGCCGAGGCGCTCATCGAGGTCGCCGCGCTCGGCCAGCTTCGCCGAGCGCTCGGCGCCGAGGCGCTCGAACTCGTCGGCGCCCTCGACCGCGCTCTTGGCGTGCTCGCTAGAGAGCGAGCGCGTGCGCGCGAGCTCGGCCTGGGTCTCGGCCAGGGCTGCGGTCAGGTGTTCGCCGCGGCGCTTCTCGCCGGTCAGCTCGCCCGACAGGCGCGTCCACTCGACCCGCGCGGCGGCCTCGGCGCGCGAGGTGTCGTCGCGACGCCCCTCGAGCTCCTTGCGCCGCGACTCGAGCTCGTCGAGCTGGGCGTTCTCCAGGTCGAAGCGACCTTGGACCTCGTCGAGCACGCGCTGGTTCTCGGCCAGCTCGGCCTCGATGCGCGAGCGCTCCTCGACCAGCTTCTGGGCTTCGCCCTCGAGCACCTCGGCGGCTTCCTCGAGGTCGCGCACACGGCGCTCGCCCGAGCGCACGGCACTCTCGAGGCGCACCGAGCGGGCGCGCGCCTCCTGGGCGCCTTCGACGGCGGCGCCGAGCTCGGCCTCGAGCCCCGCGACGCGCAGCTCGGCGGCCGCGGCGGCTTCGGCGGCAGCGGTCGCTTCCGCCGGGCGCACGACCAGCTCGGACTCGCGCGCGGCGGCCTGGGCACGGCGCGCGACCGCGCCGCTGCCGCGCCCATCACCGGCGCCGCCCGCGAGGGCCGCGGCCGAGCAGAGGTCCCCGGCGAGGGTCACGCACAGGAGCTCGGGGCGCTCGGCGATCACGGCCTTGGCGGTCTGCAGGTCGGCGACCAGCAGCACGCCGCCGACCAGGCGGTCGGCCAGGCCCTCGTAGCCCGCGGTCGGCGAGACGCAGTCCCGCAGACGACCGAGCACGCCGGGGCGGCCAGCGAGGTCCGCGAGGTCCGGCGCGAAGTCGCCGCCAGCCAGGGTCGGGGCGGCCATGGCGAGGCGGCCGAAGCCGGCCTCCTCGCGCCGCAGCCACTCCATCAGGTCGACCGCGCGCTCGGGCTCGGCCAGGACCAGGGCCTCGGCCCAGTGCCCCAGCACGGCCTCCAGGGCCGCGGCGTGGTGGGTCTCGCAGCGCAGGTGGTCGGCGACGATGCCAGCCAGGGCGGACTCGCCCAGGCCGAGGCTCTCGCGCTGGTCCAGGATCGCCAGGCTGCCGGCGTCCAGGCCCTCGCGCTCGTGGCTCCAGTCGAGCAGGGACTCGACGCGGCTGGTGAGGCCCTTGACCTCGAGGTCGAGCCGCTGCTGCTCGGCGCCGCGCTCGCGGGCCGCCTGGCGCGCGGCCTGGCCGGCCTCGCGCAGCTCGTCCCGGCGCGCGGCCAGGTCGACGGCGCTGACGCGCGCCTCCTCCAGGCCTTGGGTGTCGGCGGCCAGCTGCTCGCGGGCGCCGACCAGGTTGGTGCGCGCCTCGGTCAGGCGCTCGGCGCCGCGGCCGGCGCGGGCCGACAGGGGCTCGAGGCTCGCCTCGAGGTGGCGCTTGGAGTTCTGGGCCCGGTTCTTGTCGTGCAAGAGCCCGAGCACTAGGTCGTTCTGGGCGGCGAAGGCCGCGCGCGCCTCCTTGAAGCGCTCGAAGGCCTCGCGGTTGTCGGTGCCCATGCGGCCCAGCTCGGCCTCGGCCGCGGCCGCCTTGGCCTCGAGCTCGGCCACGCGGCGCTGGCTCTGGTCGAGCTCGGCCTCGCGCTCGGAGGTGCGGACCTCGAGGCCGGTGGCTCGGTCGAGCTCGGAGGCGGCGCTCTCCTTCCAGGAGCCGATCCGCGAGGACAGCTGGTTGCGGCGCTCGTCCAGGGCGCGCAGGTCGCCGGCGACCTCGGTGGCCTCGGCGCTCAGGCGCTCGAGCTCGGCGGTCAGGGCCAGCTGCTCGTGCTCGCGGGCGTTGACATCGCCCTCGGCGGCCTCGCGCAGGGCGCGCAGCTCAGCAGCGCGCGCCTCGAGTCCGGTCAGCTCCTCGCCGAGCGAGGACAGGTCCTCGGTCAGGCGCGCGAAGCGGTGGCGCGCGTAGCGCGAGCCCTCGGTCGTCCAGGCCTCCTTGGCCTCGACGTAGCGCTCGGCCTTGCCGGCCTGGATCTTGAGCGAGCGCTGGCGGCGCTCGAGCTCGCGCACGACGTCCTCGAGCCGCGTCATGTCGCGGTCGACCGCCTTGAGGCGGGACTCGGCCTCCTTCTTGCGCTGGCGGAAGCGGCTGATGCCGGCCGCCTCCTCGAAGATCGAGCGCCGCTCGAGCGCATCGGCCGAGAGCACCGCGTCGATCTTGCCCTGCTCGAGGATCGCGTAGCCGCGGCTGCCGAGGCCCGTGTCGAACATCATGTCCTTCACGTCCTTGAGGCGCACCTTCTGGCCGTCGACCAGGTACTCACCCTCGCCCGACTTGAACACGCGCCGGGTGATGCTGACCTCGGCGCCGTGGCCCTCGAGGGTGCCGCACTCGTTCTCGAGCACCAGGCTGACCTCGGCCACGCTCATGGCCGGCCGGGAGGCCGAGCCCTTGAAGATCACGTCGGTCATCTCGGCGCCACGCATGGACGTGGGCCGGCGCTCGCCGAGCACCCAGCGGACGGCGTCCACCACGTTGCTCTTGCCGCAGCCGTTCGGGCCGACGATGCCGGTCACGCCAGCGTCGAATTCGAGGACGGTGCGATCGGCGAAGGACTTGAAGCCGAAGAGTTCGAGTCGTTTCAGGCGCATGGGACCTTATGCGTCGATGGGAGCTCCGGGGACCTCATCGGGAGAGCCGTCGGATGCAGGGGGGTCGGACGGGGTGGCTTCCTCGTCGGAAGCTCCCCCACCGGGAATGAGGGTGAACAGGCCCGGCTCGCGGCCGGTGGCGCCGACGAGGTCGCGGCAGTGGGAGAAGCGGCGCCAGGTCGAGAGCAGCGGCAGGTCGCCGAGCAGCTCGGCTCCGCCGGCGTCCTTGAGACGGCCGGCGTCGATGAACGGGAAGGGCAGGAGGGCGCCGCCGGTCATGGACGACACGAGCCGCGCCTCGGCCTCGCCGGGCCACCAGCCCGACGGCGCGCCGAGCCCGTAGCCATGGGTGTAGGGCGCGCTGGATTGCAGGGCTGCGCCCTCGGGGCCGAACAGCTCCTGGCCGAACAGCTCGCCCTGGTCGCCGCCGCCGTCACCCGGGCGCGCTTTGAAGCGCTCGCCGTCGAGCCAGGCGAAGCGCGCCGCGGAGCGCTCGCCATAGAAGGGCGAGACGACGATCTCGGGATCGCCGGGCTTGGCGAAGCGCCGGGCGGCTTCCGAGAACAGACCCAGGATGCGCGCGCCCTGGTCGGGGTCGATGCGCCCATCGCCGAGCAGGAACAGGGCCTCCGCCAGGCCGGCGGGCGCGAGGGCGAAGCTCGTGCGCATGCGGGCGAAGCCGCTCTGGCCGCCGTTCTTGGTGCGCGCCTGGAAGGCGGTCACGGCGCGCGCGCCTTCGAGGGCCGCCTGGACGAGGCCGGAGAGCTCCTCGAACAGCTGGCTCTCGCGCCAGGGTCCCGCGCGGCGCGCGAGGCGCGGCAGGTTGATCACGGCGGCGCCGCCACAAGCGAGCACGCCGCGCTCGCGGCTCGAGCGCCGACAGCCCGGTGCGGCGAAGCGCCGGTCGCCGCCCCAGACGGGGATCAGGCGGCCGGACTGCAGCAGCAGCTCGATCGCGTCCTCGACCAAGCCCGAGCCGACCATGCCACCGCCGGAGGCTTGGCGGGCGTCGCGGCCCGCGCCGCCGACCTTGGGACCGATCAAGGTGCCGAGCTCCTCGTCGGACAGGAACAGGCGCGGCGCGTAGGGACCGGGCGCCTCGGCGGCCATCTCGGCCACGAGGCGCGCCAGGAAACCGCGGCTGCGCAGGCCGATGCCGCCGAGATCGAGACGGCGGCCCGACGCGTGGGCCACGGCGCGCAGGGCCGACAGCCAGGCGGAGAGGCCGGTGGACGAGCCCGGACGGGTCGCGCGCAGGAGCGGCGAGAGCACCGGGGCGGGGTCCTCGAGCACGACGCCGATGGACGCACCGCGGGCGCAGTCGGCCAGCTCGTCGAGCAGGTCGAAGCCCGAGCCAGGCCCGACCTCGCCGGACAGGAGCAGCTCGGCGGGCATGCCGATCCAGGCGGGCAGCTCGGCCGCGCCGAGCTCCTCGATGGCCAGGTCGCCGGCCAGGTGCAGCTCGGCCAGACCCTCGCCGAGCACGTCCTCGAGGGCGTAGCGCCGGATCACCTCGGAGGAGACCGCGCGGGTGATCGAGACCTCGAGCGAGCGCGGACCCGAGACGAAGGGGAGCTCGCTGGGGCTGCCGGCGGGACGCGCCTCGGCGAAGCTCTCGTGCTCCCAAGGCGTCAAGGCCTCGCCGCGCAGGATGCGCTGGAAGTCGTGGCGCGGCACGGCCAGGGCTGCCTGGCGGCGCAGGGCGCGGGTCAGGCCCATGTCGACCAGCTCGCCGGCGATCAGCTCGCGGATCAGGCCCGTCGAGATGCGCCGCGTGCCGGAGTCGAAGACCCGACGCTCGACGCGCGCGGCGACCTCGGCGGCGGTCTCGCGCGGCAGGCCGGCCTCGTTCATCAGGGCCACGACGATGCGGCCCTTGCTCCAGGTCGAGCTCCCGGCCGATTCCTGCACGCGCACGGCCGGGTCGCTGGTCGAGCGGCGACCGCCGGGTGGGTTCTGGACCTCGAGCTCGTCGCGCAGGCGCGCGCGCTGGTTGCGGTAGAGAATGTAGGCCTTGGCCACGCGGGTGCGGCCGAGCTCGACCAGCACGTTCTCGACGTGATCCTGGATGTCCTCGATCGTCGGCACCTTGCCCCCGCCGGCGCCACGCCCCGAGAGGGCCAGCTCGACAACGCCGGCGACCTCGAGCGCGAAGGCCTCGTCGGACTCGCCGACCGCGTCCATGGCCTTGCCGATCGCCGCTGCGATCTTGGCCAGGTCGAAGGGCACGAGCCGCCCGTCGCGCTTGCGGACCGCCTCGAGTCGACCGCTCTTCTCGCCGGTCTCCGAGCTCAACGGCTGCCCTCGACGTCGGTCAACCGCTCGAGCTCGGCCCGGAATTCCTCGGCGTCCTTGAACTCGCGGTAGACGCTGGCGAAGCGCACGTAGGCGACCTGGTTCAGGAGGCGCAGCTCGCGCATCACGAGGTCGCCGATCACCGCGGAGGGCACCTCGCGGTCGAACTCCTCCTGGCAGGCCAGCTCGATGCGCGCCGCGGCGGACTCCAGGTCCGCGAGGGACACGTCCAGCTTCTCGCAGGCGATGACCATGCCGGTCAGGACCCGGTCGCGGTCGAAGCGCACGCGCTCGCCGTTCTTCTTGACCACGCGCAGGGGCGTCGACTCGACGCGCTCGTAGGTCGTGTAGCGCAGCCCGCAGACGAGGCACTCCCGCCGCCGGCGGATCGCCCGTCCATCGGCGGAGGTCCGGGAGTCGACGACGCGGTCGTCGTCCTCCTTGCAGCGCTGGCACTTCATGGGACCAGTATCACCCCCATATGTTGTATGTCAACGCCGAAGGGGCCCGGGAACGCGCCACCTCTGGTGGTGCTCCCGGCACAGGGACCCCGCTAGGCGGGGGCGCCGGGCGCTCCAGGTCCCAGCCCGGGCCCGGCCCAGCGCCCTGAACCCGTCCTGGTCGAGCTGGCGCAACTCGTTCGCCGGGCAGGGTTTGCCGGATCCAGCGCGTCTGGATCCTCCCAACGAAAGGCGCCTCGGAACCTAGACCCCTGGGCCGTCGGACACCCGCTCGTTGGGGAGCTCGAGGCTCTGCACCAGCTCGGCCAGCTCGGAGGCGCCGAAGGGCTTCGAGAGGAAGCGCCCCTGCATCTCCTCGGTCGCCGAGTCCAGGTAGCCCGACATGTAGGCCACCGGCATCCCCGGGTACAGGGTCGCCAGCTCGGCCCCCAGCTCGCGCCCGCCCATGCCCGGCATCATCACGTCGGTCAGCACCAGGTCGACCTCGACCTTGGGTTGCGCGAGCTGGGCGAGGGCATCCACCCCGTCGCTGGCCTCGAGCACGCGGTAGCCCATCCCCCCGAGCAGGCCGCCGCCGGCGGGGCGGCCCTGCCCCTGGTCGCCGACCAGGAGCCCCCGGGGGCCTGGGGGGGCGCGCCCCCCCGAGGCCGCGCCGGTGCGCTCGGGTCCTAGGACCTGGCTGGGATCGGCCACCCGCGGCAGCAGCACCCGCAGCTCGGTGCCGCCCCCCGGCCGATCCAGCGCCTGGATCGTGCCGCCGGTCTGCTCCACGATGCCGTGGGCGCTCGAGAGGCCGAGCCCGGCGCCGCCGAGCTCGCCCTTGGTCGTGAAGAAGGGCTCGAACATGCGCTCCCGCACGCTCGGCGCGAGCCCCGTGCCTTCGTCGAGCACCGCCAGGCAGACCATGTCCAGACCCTCGAACGCATCGCGCCGGACCTCGACGCGGATCACGCCGCCGCGCGGCATCGCATCGCGCGCGTTGAGGCAGAGGTTCAGCACCACGCGCTCCAGCTCGGCGCGGTCGACCCGCACCAGACCGGCGTCGGGCTGCAGCTCGACCTCGAGCCGCAGCTTGTCGTCGAAGAGGTCGCTCAACAGCGGCAGGACCTCGCCGACCACCAGGGCCAGCTCGACGGTCTCGGGCTTGAGCACCTGCTTGCGGCCGAAGGCCAAGAGCTTGCGCACCAGGTCGGCCCCGCGCTGGCCGGCGTGGCGGATGCTGCTGGCGCGGTCCACGATCATCGGGTCGTTCGGCCGGTGCGTCTCGAGCAGCTCCGCCTGGCCCAGGATCGTGGTCAGGAGGTTGTTGAAGTCGTGGGCCAGGCCACCGGCCAGCTCGCCGACAGCGCGCAGGCTCTGGGTGCGGCGCAGCTCCTCGGCGTTGCGTCGACGCGCGGTGATGTCGGTCGCCGTCACCAGGGCCCGCCGGCGCTCTTCCAGGTCGATGCGACCAACGCGCAGCTCGAGGTCCAGCTGCCCGGCCTGCCCCACGACCTCGAGGATCGTCTCGCGGTCCGCGCGCTCGAGCGCGTCGCGCCACTCGTCCTCGGACGGAGCCAGGCCGATGCTGACCAGGTGTGCGAGCAGGTTGCGCTCCTTGCCGAGCCGCGGCGGCAGACCGAGCAGCTCCGCGGCCGCAGCGTTGGCCAGCTCGACGTTGCCCGTGTCCGGCTCGACGATCAGCTGGGCCGCTGGGTTCGCCGCGAACAGGCGCGTGAAGCTCAGCTCGGTCCTGCGCAGCTCCAGCTTGCGCTGCTTGAGCTCGAGCCGCAGCCAGCGCGCTTGGCGCCGCTGCAGGATCCAGAGGCTCATCCCGAACACGAAGCCCACGAGCGAGCCCGCGACGAGCAGCACGAACCACCACGAGCGCCAGAAGACGCCGTGCACGAAGTAGGTCGGGGAGGCGGTCACCGGGCCCCACTCCTCATCCGCGTTGCGCGCCTGCAGCTCGACCACGAGCTCGCCCTGGAAGGGGTGCTGGAGCGAGACCCAGCGCTGGGTCGCGGGGATCGGCGGCGACCACTCTTCGAAGAGTCCCGGAACCCGGTAGCGGTACTCGGGAGCTGCGACGCCGGCGAGGGAGGCGACGGCCACCTCGAGCTCGAAGGCGTTCCCGACGGTGAACCCGTCCCCCTCCGCCAAGGGCTTGCCCATGACCCGCGCCCCGCGGACGGACAGGCGCGGAGCGGGGAAGTCCCACACCATCGCCGGGTCGAAGCAGGCCAGGCCGTGGCTCGTGCCGAACCACATGCGCCCGTCGGGACCCTCGAGCGCCGCGTCGCGGTTGATCTCTTGCCCGGCCAGCCCTTCGCGGACGGTGTAGCGCCGGAGTCGCCCATCGCGCCAGCGGAAGACGCCCCGATCCGTGCCGATCCAGAGCCAGCCGCGCGAGTCCTCGGTGATCGTGAAGACCGCCCCCAGGCCGTCGAGGCCCGGTGGCGCGGGCTCGAGTCCGGCCTCGCCCAGGACCCGCAGGCCGGCCATGGTCCCGACCAGCGGCGGGCCCGAGCTCGGGAAGGCGACGGCGAAGACGTTCGAAGCCTGCGCGTTCTCGCCGTCGTAGCGCGTCCAGACCCCATCCCTCCAGAGCTGCAGGCCGGAGGCGGCCGTCAGCAGCAGGATGCCACCCTCGGGATGGGCGAGGATGCGGCGCCAGAAGAGCTTGCGGTCCGGGGTCGAGACCGGCTCGAAGCCCTGCCCGCGATCCCGGGCGAGCCCCTTGGTCCCACACACCCACAGCGCGCCATCGGTGGTGCGCGCGAAGCCGACGACATCCTCGCGACTCCCGGGGACCCCGACCGGGAGGCCCAGCTCCTGGTTCGAGCGCCAGGTCAGCACGCCTTCGCGATCCATGTGGGCCGCACCTAGCCCGCTGCAAGCAAGCCAGAGCCCGCCCATCCCGTCGGGCTCGAGGTCGAGCACCCGGGCCGTCTCAAGGTTGCGCGCCCCGGCATCGAGGAACGAGAGCTGCTCCATGCGCCCATCCCGCAGCAGGGTCAGACCGCCGTTGTGCCCTATGACAAGCCCGAGGTTCGGTAGGTGCTCGAGGGCCGTGGCCTCGTCCTGCAGCAGACCCGACCGCTGCTCGTAGCTCACCCAGGCCCGCGGGGGGATGCGCGTCACGCCGCGCAGGGTGCTCACCCAGATGTTCCCGAAGGCGTCCCGCTCGATGTCCGTCGCACCGGCGGAGACCATGCTCGGGTCGTCCCCGAGGGCGCGCTGGCCATCGGGTCCCCAGGAGAAGGCCTGGTTGTAGGTGCCGAAGAACGCGCCCCCCCTCCCGTCGAGCTCGAGCCGGGGGAGGTCCTCGGCCGTGGTGTTCCCGAGCAGGATGTCCTCGTCGACAACGCTCAGCACACCATCCTGGTAGGTCCCCAGCCAGGAGCTGCCCAGGGCCCAGCGCCGCACGTCATGGAAGCCTTCGCCCTCGCTGCGCACCGCGCGCAGGTCCTCGAGGTCGTGCTCCAGGAGGACCTCGCTCAGTCCGTCGAAGTGCAAGAGCTCCACGCCGGCACCGCGAATCATCAGGAAGCCCATGGGGTCTTCCGTCGCCATCCGGACGCCCTCGGCCAACAGCGCCCATTCTCCCAGCTCCGGGTCCCAGGCGTGCAGTCCCCCGTTGATGTCGAGGGCGACCAGGTGCATGCGCTCGGGACCTCGGGCCGAGAGCAGCTCGCGGATCTCCACGCCGAGGCCCGCGATGCCTCCGTCTGTGCTGGCCCTCCAGGTCACGCCGTCGAAGTGCAGCACATCTCCGCCGGCCGCCCCCGAGGTCGTCCAAGCTCCTCCTTGCCCGTCCAGGGCAAGGCTGCGGACCGCGGACGAGCTCCCGAAGGAGCCCAGGTCCCGGTGCACCTCGAGCTCGGTGCCGTCGTACACCGCGACGCCGGCGCGGGTGGCCAGCCAGACGCGTCCCTCGGGGTCCGACTCGACGTCGTAGATCGCCGAGCTGGGCAGGCCGTCCAGCTCGGTCAGGTGGTCCGAGAGGAACGTCTGCGCCTCGACCCGCGGGCCCTGCAGCAGCAGGGCACCGATCAGGAGCAGGAGCCAAGGGGCTCGATTCGGGCGGAAACGCTGCACGTTGGCGGGGATCGTCTTGAACTTGGGGGGCAACAAAATCCTACGGCAAGGTGGGCGCACCGACCCCACCTAAGTGCTCGTGCGTACCCGCTACTTTCCGAGGCAGAAGCCGGCGAAGATCCGGTCGAGCAGATCCTCCGGCGTGGTTTCCCCAGTCACGCCGTCCAGGGCCGAGGTCGCGCCGCGCAGGGTCTCGGCGACGAGGTCCAGGGGCAGGCCCATGGCGGCGGCCTCGAGATCGAGCCGCGCGGTGGCGAGCGCGTCGCGGGCGGCGGCTAGGGCTGCGCGGTGCCGCGCCGAGAGCTCACGCCCGAGTGCCGCGGCTGCGGCGACCTCGACGGGCGCATGGGGCTCCGCTGCGCCTTGGCCGTCGCCCGGCGTGCGGGCCGCGACCAGGCCCAGGCGCTCGGCCACGGTCCAGGCAAGGTCACCCAAGCCGGAAGCCGTGCTCGCCGAGGTGGCCGCCACATCGGCGCCTAGCGCCAGGTCGGACGCGCTCGCGACCAAGGCGGCGACCTCTTCGCCCGCGACAAGGTCGAGCTTGGTCAGCACGACGACCAGCTCGGCGCTCGCGGGCAGCTGGTCGCGGTCGGACCACAGGCCGGGACGCGCGAGCAGCTCCGGAGCCGGCAGGCACCAGAGGATCACGTCGGCGCCGGACCTGCGCTCGGCGGCCAGGTCCTGGGCCACCGCGTCCGCGCTGGCCTCCTGCAGCTCGGCGAAGCCGGGCGCGTCGAACAGCTCGAGCTCGACGTCCGAGACCAGCCACCGGGCCCCGACCCCGTCGCGGGTGCTGCCCGCGAGGTCGCTGACCAGGGCGCGCTCGTCACCGCCCGCGACGAGCGCATTGAAGAGGCTCGACTTGCCCGCGTTGGGGCGCCCGGCCAGCACGACCCGGGGCCGGCCCCGGGCGGGCTCGCGGCGCTGCTCCCAGAGCAAGGCCTCCCCGAGCTCGTCCTCGATCGCCGCGAGTCGAGCGAGTAGGGCCGAGACCTCCACGTGGCCGGTCTCGTTCGTGTCGAAGTCCAGGCTGGCCTCGCACAGGGCACGCAGGGCGTCGAGGCCTGCGCGAAGTTGGCTGACCCGCGTGCCGAGCCCACCGGACAGGAGCGCTGCCGCCGAGCGGGCGGCGGCGCGGTCGGCGGCCTCGATCAGGCCGAGCACGCCCTCGGCGCGGGTCAGGTCGATGCGCCCGTTGGCGAAGGCGCGGCGTGTGAACTCGCCGGGCGCGGCCGGACGTGCGCCGAGGGCGAGCACCCGGTCCAGGGCGGCGGCGACCAGGGGCGGCGAGCCGACCAGGTGCAGCTCGGCCACGTCCTCGCGGGTGTAGGAGCGCGGACCGGGCATCCAGAACGCGAGGCACGGCTGGGTCCCGACGCCGTCGTCGAGCCGACCCTCGAGCACCCTGCGCTCGCGGGGTGGCGCAGGCAGTCCGAGCAGCCGCTGGACGATGCCACCGGACGCGTCCCCAGACAGCCGCAACACCGCGCGCTCCGCCCCTCCGGGTGGACTCGCGATGGCGGCGATCGTGTCGCGCCCGGCTAGGCTCACTTGCGCTTCTTCTTCTGCTTGCTCTGGGCTGCGCGCTGGGCTTCGACCAGAGCCATCTGCTGCTTCTGCCGCTCGGCAGCCTTCTCCATCATGCCGGACAGGGGACCGCAGCCCTTCTTGTCCTTCTTCTCGGCCTCGGTGTCATCGACCGGCCAGAGCTTCTTGATCACCTTCTGCTCGAAGATGCCCATCGTCGACTGGGTGATCATGTAGAGCGAGAGGCCCGCTGCGTAGTTGTAGAGGAAGATGCCCATCATGACCGGCATGAACATCATCATGCGCTGCATGCGCGCGGCCTGCTCGTCGGCCGGCTTCGGCATCGTCGCCTGCTGCAGCACCCACATCACGACCATCACGATCGGCAGCAGGTTGAAGGCGTTCAGGGTGGGCAGGAAGAAGACGTCGATCGGCGTGTCGAACGGGATCAGGGCGTCCGGTCGGGACAGGTCTTGGATGTAGCCGATGAACGGCGCCTGGCGCAGGTCGAAGCTGGTGCGCAGGGCCGAGAAGAGGCCGAAGAAGATCGGCATCTGGATGAAGATCGGCAGGCAGCCGCCGAGGGGCGGGAAGATGCCCTCTTCCTGCATCAGCTTCTGCTGGGCCTTGTTCAGCTCGCCGCGGTCGTTGGCGAACTTCTTCTTGATTGCGTCGATCTTCGGCTGGACGCGCTTCATCTTCGTCTGGTACCGCGCCATCGACGTCTGGGAGCGTCGGTTCAGCGGGAACAGCAGCGCACGGATGCAGAGCGTCATCAGGATGATGGCCCAGCCGAAGTTGCCGGTGACCTTCTCGAGCCCGCGCAGCACGCCGAGCAGCAGCTTGCCGATGCCAGAGAACCAGTTCAGGTCCCCATCGGTGACCATCGCGAGCGACTCGTTGTCGGCCACCATGATGTCGGGGTCCTTGGGACCCGCGTACACGCGGTAGCTCCAGCTGCGCGTCTGGCCCTCGGCCGGCACGCTCAGCTGCAGCAGCGCCTCGCCGAAGACGTACTGCCACTCGCCGCTGCCGGCCTCGGCCAGGCGCCGGTACTTGGCGCCCTGCAGCGAGGCCGCGCTCTCGGCATCGCGCCCGCGCAGGAGGATCGCGAAGTACTTGTTGTGGGTGCCGACGAAGGCCAGGGGCGCCTTCGCGTCGAGGCCCCCGAACGCGTCCCCGCTGTCGCTGAACTCGACCGAGTCGTAGTCGGGATCGGTCTCGCCCGCGGGGCCCGCGGCGATGGCGCGCGGCTCCTGGTAGAAGGTGTCGTCGAGGGCGGCGGGCACCACCGCGCCGGGGGTCAGGACGAACTGGGCCGGACCACTGCGCAGCCCACCCAGGTTGGTGACGGACAGGGTCAGGTCGAATTCCCAGCCGCTCTTCGAGTCGCTGCTGAGCTCGAAGCGCTTGACGAGCTCGACCCCGCTCCCCGGGGCCAGCCGGAACTCGACGCCGAGCGGCTCCGCCTGGGTCCCGAGCAGCTGCATCTCCCACAGCTCCTCGCCGAAGGGCAGGGTCTCCAGGTGGCGGCTCGAGACGTCCGAGGACAGGAGCAGGGAGCCCGTCGCGCCGGCGAAGTTCGGGTCGCCCGTGGGGACCGACTGCACCAAGAGCGGCCAGTGCTCGGGGTCGGCGCGCTGCTCGGCGGTCAGGCCCAGCACGTCGACGTAGTGGCCGGTGCGCAGCTCCTTGAGCACGCCGCCACGGTTCGAGAAGGTCGCCTGCCACAGGCCGCGGGGCCCGAGGTCCTCGGGCGTCCCGGCGGGACTCGCGGGGGCCTCCAGGACGATCGTCAGCTCCTCTTCCTCGCTGGCGGCCACGCGGCCCTCGACGTCCGTCGGCGGTGTGGTGACGGCGGGCTCATCGGCCGCAGACGCACCACCGTCCGCCGGCGACGCGATCGTCGTACCGGGGCCTTGGGTGTCGGGCTGCGATGGCGGTGGCCCGAAGAATTCGAGCCAGATGAACCAGACGGCGAGCGAGAGCAGCATCGCCAGGGGCAGGCGCTTGTCCATGCCTTGGGGGTGTCCTTGGAAGGGAGGCCTAGCGCCCTCGTGAGAGGCGCTCGGCGAGGTAGTCGGGGAGCTCGGGCACGTCGACGATCCGCCGGGCGGCGGCCGCGATGTCGTACTCGAGGCGAATGAAGGTGACGTTGTGCCCGTCGAAGAGCACGTAGGAGAGGCGCGGGTCCCCGTCGCGCGGCTGCCCCACCGAGCCGACGTTGACAATCGCGCGCGGCGCCGAGTCGTCGACCGGGTGGGCCGCGGTGCCGGTCCCGGGCACGCCCAGGGCGTAGGGACCGTCGGCGGGCTTCAGGCTGCCGCCCTTGCCGTTCTTCGGCAGGAAGATGCGACCGTCCTCGTAGTAGACGGCGGGCACGTGGCTGTGGCCGACGAAGCAGACGCCGCGCACCATCGGACCGAAGAGGGCCGCCAGGCGCGCCGGGTCCTGGGAGTCGCGGGGCACGACGTACTCGCGCACGGGGTCGCGCGGCGAGCCGTGCACGAACTGGGCGATCGCGTCGGTCGCCAAGGGCTCCAGGTCGCCGAGCAGGTCCCAGTAGGCGGTCGTGCGGTCCTTCGGACCGGCGCCTAGCTCGACCTTGGTCCACTCGATCGCGGCGCGCGCCTTGGGGTTGAAGTCCTCGGGCACGTGCAAGAGCGCGTGCTCGTGGTTGCCCAGCAGGCAGAGGCCGGGCTCGAGCCGCTCGTCGATCGCCGCCACGGCCTCGGCATCGAGCCCGAGCTCCGCGGCCAGGTCGGCCGGCACGTGGGGCGGGAGGGGGCCATCGGCTCCCGGCTCGAGGCCGCACAGGGCCATGGTCCAGTCCAGGGTCAGGCGCGGCTCGGCGCCGTAGCCGACCACGTCGCCGAGGCAGACGAAGCGCCGGACCCCGCGCGCGAGAGCGTCCCCGAGGGCGACCCGCAGGGCGGGCACGTTCCCGTGCAGGTCGGAGATCAGTGCGGTGAGGAGGTAGGCCACGGTGTGGAGGCGCCGGGCGGGCGCCAAAGGGCGAAGATTATCGGAGGCCAGGTGCTCGCTGGCAAGGACGGAGCCGTAGCGCTTGGGAAAGCCCGGGCCGAAGTGGGCCCCGGATCGCCTCGGGATCGCCTCCTGGCCAGCGCTTTCTACGGCGGGTCGGGGCTGACATGTCCGGTCCAGCCTGCCAAGATGCGCCCGAGCCACGCCGGTTCCCCCGGCCACCCGAGCCCGACCGCCACGACGACACCATGAAAGCCACCCTCCAGCTCGCCTCCCTCGCCCTCCCCGCCCTGCTCGGCTTAGGCCTGGTCCTGGGCCAGAGCCCTGGGCCAGAGCCCGCTCCGACCGCTCCCGAGGTGGTCGCGCGCATCGGCGAGGACGAGATCAGCCTCGACGAGTACAAGCAGCACCTGTTCGAGCTCTTCGGACTCGGCGCCCTCGAGGACCTCGTCTACGTGCGCCTGCTCGAGGCCGAGGCCGCGTCCTTGGGCTTGGCCGTCACGCCCGAGGAGCTCGACGCCAGCTGGCACGAGGAGCGCCGCTCGATGATCGCCCGCGCCCGCGGCGACGAGCGCGTGATGCTCGAGACCCTGACCGAGCTCGGCTACACCGAAGAGACCTACCGCCGGCGCTACGAGTTCAGCGCCAAGCCGGCCTTGCTCGAGGCCAAGATCGCGCGCGCCCAGCGCACCGTCTCCGAGGAGGCCCTGCTCGAGCGCTTCGAGTTCCTGTACGGCGTCGGTGGCGAGAAGGTCGTGCTGCGCCACCTGATGCTCAACCACACGCGCACCCGCGCCGAGCGGCAGGCGGCCGGCGTGACCGGCGCGGGCCTCGAGCACGAGGCCATCGAAGCGGCCATGGACGCGCGCGGCGCCGAGCTCTTCGCCCAGCTGGAAGCGGGTGTGGACTTCGAAGCCCTCTGCCGCGGCGCCAGCCACGACATCTCGGTGCACCAGAACGGCGGCGTGATCCCCGGCTACAACTACAAGCACTACGGCGCCGAGATGGCGGCCGCCGTGCGCGCGGCCGAGGTCGGTGCCCTCGTGGCCCCCTTCCGCAGCTCCGCCGGCCTGCACCTCATCCGCGTCGAGGAGCGCACGGTCACGAAGCTCGAGGATGTCCGCGAGAGCCTCGTCACCGAGCTGATGGCCTCCGACGCGACCTACCAGGAGCGCGGAGCCCTGAAGCTGCGGCTCTTCCGCGAGGGCAACGTCAGCGCTCCCAGCGTCGTCGGCAGCCACCTCCTGCAGAAGGCCACCGAGGCCGCCCAGAGGTGAGCGACAGCCCACCGAAGAAGAACCCCCGCAAGGCCAAGCCTGCGGCTGGCGGCGCTGCGAATGACGAGGCTGCGTCTGGCGGCGCTGCTGAGGACGCAGCTACGGAGACGGTTGCGAATGGCGATGCGGAGG
>JARGPD010000026.1:0-24517 GCA_029212845.1 Planctomycetota bacterium | reverse complement strand
CGTTGCGGGTGGCATGTCGGACGGCGATGCGGAAGGCCGCAAGGAGGAGGGCGTGCTCGATGAGCCCAAGGATTGGAGCGTCTACGTGCTCGTGAGCGATCGACTGGCGCGCACCTACGTGGGCATCGCCCTCGACACCGACCGACGGCTCGAGCAGCACAACGGCGAGACCCCCGGCGGTGCACGCTCGACCCGCGCCGGCCGTCCGTGGTCCCTGGCCTGCACCTACGGCCCCTACCCCGACCGGGCCACCGCCCAGCGCGCCGAGGCGGCCCTCAAGCGCAAGCGCGGCCGGGCCCGCCTCGACTGGTCCGGCCTGACCAGCTAGCTACCGCGACCCGCCGAAGTCGGGGGTCGGGAGCGCGCAGGCGGTACCGCCTGCGCGTTCCCGCCGTTTTGATGCGGTACCGCCTGCGCGTTCCCTAGCGTTCGGGTGTGACCCAGCGGCGGGTGAGGAGGTCTCTTGCGGGCTGGTGGTCGAGCTGGAAGTCGGAGGTTGAGCTGCGGCGCGAGCTGGGCACGAACCACTTCCAGAGGAACCCGCCGTGCAGCCAGTCGGCCTCTTCCTCGAAGACGTCGAAGGCGACGTCCAGGCAGCGCAGCTGCAGGGCGGCCGAGGCTGCGCTCGGCGTGCTCCCGCGCGGGGCCCCCACCCAGGGACGCAGGTGCGTCGTCTCGCTCCGGTCGTAGCCCAGCTCGGCGAAGAAGACGTCCCGGCCGGTGCGCTTCGAGAGGGCCTCGAGTCGCGCGAGGTGCGGCTCCCATGCGGCGCGCAGGTCCGCCTTGCTCGGGATGCCGCCCGGCCCCGCGTCCGCGACCAGCGGGAAGTAGGCCTGCACCCCGATCACGTCCAGCGCGTCCCAGAAGGGCACGCGCTCGACTCCGTCCCAGTTGGCCGAATAGGTCAAGTGCGCGTCCGTGACCGCGCGCACCCTGGCGATCAGCTCGCGCCACTCGTCCTCGCGATCCACCTGCAGCTCGAGCTCGGTCCCGACGACGAAGGCGTCCGCCGCCCGCGTCACCTCGGCCAGGTTGACCGTCCAGGCCTGGAGCCCGCTCCAGAAGCGCGCGTCGGCGGCCGCCTCCTCGAAGTGCACCTCTCCGCGCCAGGCGAAGGGGCTGCCCCAGTAGGCCAGGTGCGGCTTGATCAGGATGCGCATGCCCCGCGCATGGGCCGCCGCGATCGGACGCGCCAGGTAGTCCGGCGGATCGGCCGGGTCGTGCTTGGTGAAGCGCACGCTGCCGTCGGCGCGGATGCCCGCGTAGGGATGGATCGCGACCCAGTTGACGCCGAGGCCCTGCAGGCGGTCGAGCTCGGCCTCGAAGCCCTCGCCGCCCCACTCGCTGCCCATCGTCCGCGTCGAGATCGTCATGCCGCGCACCTCCGCGGCCGCCGCCGTGGGCACCGACGAGGTCGGCACGGCAGCACCTGGATCCAACACCAGGGCGGCAAGCAGCAGCAACGATCTAGGGTGGCGTAGCACGGCTCCAGCCTAACCCGTCACGTGCCCGAGCAGCACGGCCCTACTCGATCAGAACCGTGACCGAAGGGGTGAAGCCCGCATGGCCCGAGCTCGTCTGGGACGTCCAGGCCTGCAGGTGCAGGGGCACGCCGACGAGTCCGATCGTCGACGGCGCGGTCAGGTTCACGATGCGGGAGGTCTCACCGGGTGCGAGGGCGCCGAAGGCCAGCGTCCAGACGCCGTTGAGCTCCAGCCCATGGAACCAGCCGTAGGACTCGAAGGGAGCCGGCGAGGCGAAGAGGTCCCCGGAGAAGGCCAGCACGTAGCCGCCCGCTTCGCCGTTCTCGATCACGACCTCGACGGCCGCGCCGAGCTCGACCACCTCCGGCGCACCGAGAGCCGGGTAGCGCACCAGCCCCTCGGGCCACTCCGTCGTCCCGAGCGGGCTCGAGAGCACCACCTCGTGGTAGCCGCCGGGCACGTCGGGGCCGAGGTCGAAGGCCAGGGACGAGTCGCTCTCGGTGTGCACCACGACGGGCACGCCGTCGATCGTCACCGAGCTGCCCAAGAGGTGCTCGCCGGTCAGCACGACGGTCCCGGTCTCGAGGCAGTGCAGGCCGCCCGGCTCGAACAGGGTCGGCTTCTCGAACTGCAGGATGTTGGGGACGATCGAGATCGTATTCGAGAAGTACTGGGCTGTGGCCAGGTCCGGATCGCCGTCGGCGTCGAGGTCGGCGACGTGCACGTAGCGAGCGCCGTCCGCCGAGGTCAGAATCGACTTCTCGAAGCTGAAGGATCCCGCGCCGAGGCCTTCGAACATGGAGACCCGGTCGGCGTTGCTCGCCGAGACGAACACGTCGAGGTCGCCGTCGTCGTCGATGTCGCCAGCCTCGACCCAGTAGGGCTCGTCGATGATGCCCACGGTCAGCTTCGAGCTGAACTTGCCCGAGCCCGGGTTCGGGATCCAGAAGACCTCGTCCGAGTTGCGTCCACAACCCAGGATGTCCAGGTCCCCATCCCCGTCCATGTCGAAGAGCTGGGTGCAGGCGGGTCCGGTGATTCCCGAGATCGTGACCGGCGTGCCGACGCCGCCGGCGCCGTTCGATGGCAGGGCGTAGACGGTCGAAGACGACCAGGCGCCCACGACCAGGTCCGCGTCGCCGTCCATGTCCACGTCTCCGGTCCCGAGCGAGTGGGCCCCATCGATCGAGCCATTCAAGACGATCCCTGCTCCAAGGGCGCCCAGGCCGTTGTTCACGTACTTGGAGACGCGGTCGGTGGACTCGGAGCAGGCCACGATGTCGAGGTCCCCGTCCATGTCGAGGTCCACCGGCCGAACCCCCGACGCCCCGGAGGCCGTGCCGTCCAGGATGTGTGCGTCGAACCCGATCCCGCCGCCGAAGTTCTCGTACCAGACCACGTGCCCCTTCGTCCACGCGGTGGCCATCAGGTCCACGTCGCCATCCCCGTCGAGGTCCGCGGCGTCGAGCCACAGGGCGCCGGTCATGCCGAGGTCGATCACCTTGGCGCCGGCGTAGGTGCTCGGCCCCGTCTGGCGGAACCAGACGATGCGCCCGGAGTCCCACTCGGTCGCCACCAGGTCCTGGGCTCCGTCTCCGTCGAGGTCGGCCGAGATCACGCAGCGTGCGCCGCTCGAGCTCGTGCTGAGCTTCTGCTCGGGTCCGAAGGTTTGGGCCGAGACCGGACCAGCGACGAGCAAGGACGAGAGGGCGAGGAGCGCGAGCTTTAACGGGGGGATGGAACCTTTCATAGCTCCATGCTGGCACCCAGGCCCCGGGTCGGGCAAGGCATTCCCCAAGAGGCGTCCGGGTGCCCGGCCGCCCCCCCCCCAGGAGGGCGTCAGAACCGGGGTTGCGGCCCTAACCGTCGACCTGGGCCTGACTCACGAGCACCGCAAGGCCGAACAGGATGCCCGTCAGCGCGACCCCTGCGAACAGGGCGAAGGGGTCCCCAGCGGCCCCCGAGGTGCCCACGAAGATCGCCGGCGCGGCGATCGCGACCTGGGACAGGGCGATGGCCCAGGGCGGCCAGCCGCGGTCCTCGAAGCGATGGGCGAGGTGGCGCCGGTCGCCCTCCCACGGCGGCGTGCCAGCGACCCAGCGCAGCACGCAGACCCGAGCCAAGTCGAAGGCCGGCAGCACGAGCGTGAGCCAGGCCCCGGGGAAGAACAGCAGCAGCATGCCGAGCATGTGGCTGCCGGCATCACCTAGGTAGGCCCGGGCGGGCAGCCGACGGGGATCGCCCGGCGGCGCGGCGATGGGCGCCCGGCCGAGGTTGAACGGAAGGAAGGTCGCCAGCCCCAGGGCCACGGCCCCCGACAACGGCCAGAGAGCGGCCGCAGCCAGGGCGGTCAGGCAGCCATCGGAGTTGTCGAAGGTGTTCACGATGTTCATCGCGGCGATGCCCGCCAGCCACAGGGCCCAGCCCTCGATGCCCGGGGCCAGCCAGACCAGCGGCAGGGCGGCGACGCCCTGGAGCGTGACCTTCTGCAGGGGGCTGAGGCCCGCGTGCAAGAGGTCGTCGACTAGGCCGACCGAGAAGGCCAGCACGATCGCGAGGGCCGCGCCGGGCTCGAACAACCGCCAGAGCCCACCCTCGTCCCCGGTGATGCGGCTGATGCCGAAGAAGACCAGGGCGGCCGTCAGGAGCGCCAGGCCACCGACCGCCGGCACCGGGCGCGCCTGCAGCTTGCGCTCGGGGGCCTCGCTCGGCCGATCGACCAGCCCGAGCCGCGGCGCAAGCCCTAGCAGCAGGACCGTGCCCAGGGGCGTGACCAGCCCGAAGGTGAGCCACTCGGCCAGGCTCACGGGCCCGCTCCGCCGCTCGCATCCGGGCTCGGGCCAGGTCCTTGCCCGCGGTACAAGCCGTGCTCGTCCACGAAGCGCCGCACCCGGGGGGTCAGGTCCAGCTCGACGGCGCCGGCGCGGCTCGCTCGGCGCAGCTGCGTCGACGCGAGGTCCACCGGCAGCGGCGCCAGGAAGCCGTCCTCGAGCGCCGCTAGCGCCGGGCCCGAGACGCGGCCCGCCAGGGCGTCGAGCAGCTCGCGCCCTGCGCCGGGGCGCTCGACGACCAGCGGCGTGACGAGGGCCAGCAGCTCCTCCACCTGGCGCCAGCGATCGAGGGCCACGAGCTGGTCGCTGCCGAGCAGCAGGAAGACCGCGCCCTGGCCGCGGCGCGCCGCGAGCACCTCGCGCACGCTGTCGACGGTGTAGGAAGCCCCGCCGCGCTCGGCCTCGCCCGTCCAGATCGAGGAGCGCGCGGCCAGCCCAGCGCCCGCCGGACCCGCCTCGCTCTCATCGGCCAGACCGAGCTCGACCATGCGCGCCCGATCCACCGCCGAGGTCGAGCCCGCCTGCTTGTGGGGCGAGCGCCCGGCCGGCACCCACGTCACATGGTCGAGGCCGCGCTCGTTGAGGGCCGTGCGCGCCACGTGCAGGTGGCCCCGGTGCAGGGGGTCGAAGGTGCCACCGAACCAGCCCAGCCGCGCGCACTCCCGGGCGCGCGGATCGAAGGAGCTCGAGGGCTGGGGCAGCGCCATGGACTGGGGTCGGGGAGCGGAGGCTTGGGGCCTGCCCCTAGCCGCCGAGCAGCCCCTTGGCGGCCGAGGCCAGGTCGGCGCGCGGGACCTCGGTCTGCTCGCGGGCCCCGAGGTCCTTGAGCTGCACGACGCCGCGCGCGAGCTCGTCCTCGCCGACGATCACGGCCAGGCGGTAGCCGCCCTTGGCGATGGCCTTCATCTGGCCCTTGAAGCTGCGCTCGTCGACGTCGAAGATCGCCGAGACGCCGGCCGCGCGCAGCTCGTCGGCCACGCAGAGCACCTCGCGCCGCAGGGCCGCGTCGTCGTCACCGCCGGTCAAGCAGGCCACGTAGGCGTCCGGCGCGACGGGCTTGAGGTCGCCCATCAGCCCGAGCTCCTCGAGCATGATCAGGGTGCCGCTGAAGCCGATCGCGAAGCCGACCGCCGGCACGTCGGGTCCGCCGAGGTCTCGCACGAGGTGGTCGTAGCGCCCGCCGCCGCAGATCGCGCTGCGCGCGCCGATCGCCGGGGCGTGGATCTCGAAGATGGTCTTCGTGTAGTAGTCGAGCCCGCGCACGATGCCCGGGTCGACGATCGGCTCGCGGCCGAGGGACTTCAGCGCCACCTGCACGTCCGCGAAGTGCGCGGCGTTCTCCTCGCTGAGGAAGTCGAGCACCACCGGCGCGCCGATGGCGAGCTCTTGGCAGCTGGGGTTCTTGCAGTCGAGCACGCGCAGGACGTTGCGCTCGAAGCGGTCCTGGCAGAGCTCGCACAGCTCGGCCCGCTTCGGCTCGAAGAAGCCGCGCACCGCGTCGCGGTAGCGATCCCGATCGTCGCCGTCGCCCATCGAGTTGAGCCGCACCTCGAGGCCCGTCAGGCCGAGCTCTTCGAAGAAGCGGCAGGCGAGTTGGATCGCCTCGGCGTCGAGGCGCGGGTCGGCCGAGCCGATGCACTCGACCCCGAACTGGGTGAACATGCGCTCGCGTCCCCGCTGGGGACGCTCGTAGCGCCACATGGGCCCGCAGTAGTACAGCCGCTGGAGCGGGTCCCGCTTGGCATAACCCGCTTGGCAGTAGGCACGTACGACACCGGCAGTGCCCTCGGGGCGCAGCGTCAGGGAGGTCTTCCCCTTCTTGAGGGAGAACATCTCCTTCTCGACGATGTCGGTTACCTCCCCGACGGAGCGGGTAAACAGTTCCGTCTCCTCCATCAAGGGGGGGCGCACCTCGGAGTAGCCGAAGAGCCGCGCCAGCCGATGGGCCGTCGCCTCCAGGCGCTGCCAAGCTGGCATCTCCTCGGGCAGGACGTCGCGCATTCCGCGCGGTGCCTTGTAGCTCTTCATAACTGTGTTCTCTGGGTCCAAATCCTTTGACCTGGTGGCCTTCTGACCACTAGACTCAGCGTCCGATCAGGTCCTCGAGCAGCCACCAACCCTGGTGAGCTCGGCGGCCAAACTCTAACTGCAAGTCCCCCCGCCATCACCACCGACGATGAAAACCCCCTTGCTCCTTGCTTCGGTTGCTCTGCTCGGCGCCTGCGCCAGCACCGACCCCGACTACGGTAGCCACTGGAACGCGGGTCAAGCCGCGGTCAGCGCCGAGCACGCCTTCACCGGGTACGACGACCAGGTCTCGAACGGTCGCTTCGAGCACCAGCGCGAAGGCTCCGCCGACATCGCCCTGACCCTGCGTCGTCACCTGATGAACGACAACCCGATGAACCCGCTGCAGATGCGCCGCGGCTGGGGCAACCAGGACACCCCCTACCACATGACCGCCGGCGCCGCCGACGCGTGGTACCTGACCCGTGATGGCGTCGTCAGCACCGCCTACGTCGCCGCCGAGGGCGTGACCATGGCCACCGACCTGATCATCGGCGTCCCCGCCGGCCTGATCGGCTTCGAGTGGAGTGGAGTCAGCTCCTTCTGGGCCGACGAGGATGCGGCCCCCACCGCCCCGGAAGAGTTCACCACCACGAACTTCTAGGGCCCGGCGGCCTCAGCCGCCAAGCAACCACTCGAGGACCTCGGGCGCCATGCGTCCGAGGTCCTCGGCGTTGGTGGCAGCGGGCCACCAGCGGATGCCCTCGAAGCGCCGCAGCCAGGTGCGCTGGCGACGGGCGAACTGGCGCGTCTTGAGCGCGACCGCGGCGATGGCCTCTTCCTCGCTGAGCTCGCCGTCCACGAAGGCCAGGACCTCCGCGTAGCCCAGGGCTGCCTCGGCGGTCTTGCCGAGGCCGGGCCCCGCGCGAAGTGTGGCGGCCTCCTCGGGCCAGCCCGCCGCGAACATGGTCCGGGTGCGCGCCAGGATGCGCTCGTCGAGGCCGCTCGTCGGCGACTCGAGCCCGACCAGCCGCGAGGGGCGCGCGGGGCCAGTCCACTGGGCTTGCAGGGTCGAGAGGGGCGTGCCGACCTGGGCCAGGACCTCGAGCCCGCGCACGACGCGCTTCTTGTCGTTGGGGTGCAGGCGCTCGGCCAGGACCGGGTCGCCCGCGACGAGCCGCGCGTGGGTCGCTGTGGGTCCTGCCGCGTCGTACTCGGCCTCGAGCTCGGCGCGCAGGGCGAGGTCCACCGGGGGGCCCTCGAAGAGCCCCGACAGCAGCGCCTTGAGGTAGAAGGCGGTGCCGCCGGCGTACAGGGGCTGGACCCCGCGCGCGGTGCAGTCCGCCTCGGCCGCGCTCGCCTCGGCGAGGTAGGCCTGGACGTCGAAGCGCTCGGTCGGATCGACCAGGTCGATCAAGTGGTGGGCGATGCCGCCGCGCTCCCCGGCGCACGGCTTGGCCGTTCCGATGTCGAGCCCGCGGTAGACCAGCATGGAATCGAGGGACAGGACTTCCCACGAAAGGCCCCGGTCCCTGGCCGTCCTGCACAGCTCGACGGCCAGGGCTGTCTTGCCCGAGGCCGTCGGACCGATCACCGCCAACAGGGGCGCCTGGCTGTCCTCGCTCTTCATCCGTCGTTGGGACCCTCCCAGGATCGCCGCGATCCGGGAACCATTCCCGGCCGCCCCCGGCCCATCCGGCCGCTGGCGCGCTTACTCTACCCCGACCGAGCCGCGGTCCTCCGGCCGCCCCCCCGAAGTGTCGACCCACGCACCCCAATCCAGTTCACGCAGCGCTGCCGATGCGCCCAGGCTGTTCCGCCGCCTCGCAGCCGCCATCGAGGGCAGCGGCGACGCCACCGAGTTCGGCCCCACCGCGAGCGCCCTCCAGGCCCGCCTGCTCGAGCGCCTCCAGCGCGACCTCCTGCCCCGCACCGCCGGCTCCCACGAGCACCTGGTCGTCGGCATCGTCGGTCCCAACAACGCCGGCAAGTCGCTGCTCTTCAACTCGCTCGTCGGCCGCCCCCTCTCCCCCTCCGAGCCCCAGGGCGGCGCCACCCGCCGCCTGGTCGGCGCAGCCCACCCCGAGCTCTTCGCCGCCCTCGCCGCCGAGCCGTCCCTCGCCCAATTCCCGCTGACCTGCCTGCACGAGACCCCCGACGGTCCGCTCGAGGCCGCGCGCCAGAACGCCGAGGACCCGGCCGAGCTGCTGCTGGCCCCCATCGACGGCTTCGGCGGCGGCGGGCTGCTGCTGATCGATGCGCCTGACTTCGACAGCATCCTGGCCGCCAACCGCGCCGCCTCCGAGTCCCTGCTCAAGGTCGTCGACCTGGCCCTCGTCGTCGTCACGCGCCACACCTACCACAACGAGCTCGTCGTGCGCTTCCTCGAGGGCTGGCTGCGCCACGGCCGCCCCTGGGCCCTGGTCTACAACGAGGCCTACGAGGACGAGTCGATCACCCGCGGCCACGCCGAGCAGCTCGCCGCCAAGCTCGGCTCCGAACCCGTCGCCGTCTTCCAAGCGCCCTTCGACATCGAGCTGCAGCGCGGCACCGCCGGCGCGCACCTCGCCCCCACCATGCTCGGCGATGCGAGCATCGACCTCAGCACCTGGCTGACCGGCGCCGAGGGCCGCCGCCTCAAGCGCCGCGCCCTGTCCGCCTCCACCGCCCAGCTCGCGGGCGACCTCGCCGCCCTACGCCAGGAGCTCGAGCGCGAGGCCGCCCTCGCGGCCGCGATCCTCGACACCGCCCGTGGACCCGCGCGTCTGGTGGCCGCCTCGGTCGCCTCCCGCGCCATGCCGCCCGGCCCCTTCCTCGAGGCCTTCCGCGCCGTGGCCGACCGCCGCATCGCCCCCTGGCGGCGCGCCATGCGCACGGGCACCCGCAAGCTGCGGCGCTCGCTCGAGGGCCTCGCGTCCCTGGCCACCGGGACCTCGCCGGCGACCAAGAACCGCAAGGACCGCGCCCACCGCGAGCTGTCGGTCGCCGCCCTCGAGGCGCACCACCTCGCGCCCGAGCTCGGCCCCTACCTCGAGGAGCTGACCGCCGCGCTCGGCGCCGACGCACCCTTCTGGCGCAGGCCCCCCGCGCTCGGTCCGGGGGACGGCAGCGAGGCCGGGGTGGCGACCCTCCAGGCCTCGGTCTCCGCCGACCTCGCCCGCGCCGCATCGGTCGGCGCACCCACCGCAGCAGACCTCGCCGACGCCGGGGACGAGCGCATCCTGGCCAGCTTCGAGGAGGTCTGCGAGCAGCTCATCGAGGCCGAGCTCGACGGCAACCGCAAGGGCGGCGAGGCCCTGGTGCAGTTCGGCGTCGACCTCCTGCACGCGGCCCCCATCGCCGCCGGCATCGGCACCGCCATCGCGACCGGTGGCCTCGGCATGGACGTGGCCAGCGTCGCTGCCGGCGGGCTCGGCGTCGCGATGGCCGACCGCTTCACCAAGTTCCTCGGCGCCGGCGTCGCCCGCGAGGCGCGCCGCAGCTGGCGCGACCTCCGCGGCCAGGTGCTGTGCGCCTCGCTCGTGCGCCTAGCCCTGGCGACCACGGCGGGGCCCTTGGCCGCCGCGAGCGCAACCCGCGGCGAGCGCGCGGCCGAGCTTGCCGGGCTCGAGGCCGAACTGGCCAAGCTCACCCTTCCCGTGAACGGGTCCAGCGGCGATCATGAACAGGCCGAGAGGATCGACAACCCATGACCCGTCCTGACCCCAGCCTGCGCGACGACCTGCACCAGCTGCGGGCCGAGCTCGATGCCGACCTGGACCTCCTGCGTGGCTCCCCCGCGCTCGTGCCCCTCGGCCGTCGACGGGCCGAGCTCGGTCGCTACCTCGACGACCTCGACGCCCAGCTCGAGCGCAGCAGCTCGGCCGCGGTGATCACGCTCGTCGGCTCGACCGGCGCGGGCAAGTCGACCCTGCTCAACGCCCTCGCCGGCGCGCCGGTCGCGCGGCCGGGCACCGACCGCCCGACGACCCGCCGTCCCGCGATCTACAAGCCGCGCAACGCCGACGTGACCAGCCTCGTCCAGGGCATCCGCTCCGACGGCATCGAGGTGACCGACTACGCACCCGCCGAGGGCGCCGGCGGGATCTGGACCGAGCAGGTCCTGGTCGACGCACCCGACACCAACAGCATCGCCACGGAGCACCGCGACCAGGTCGAGCTCCTGGCCGAGCGCTCGGACGCCCTGGTGCTCGTGGCCCACCGCCAGTCCGTGGCTGAGCTGGCCTCGGTCGAATTCGTCGACGCCTTCTCCGGGCGCCGCGACCTGTGCTTCGTGCTCAACCGTGCCGACGAGCTCTCGCCCGAGGCCCAGGCGACCCTCGTGGCGCAGCTGCGCAAGCTGGCGAGCGACCGGTGGGACGCGCCCGACGCACCGGTCTTCGTCACCAGCGCCGCCCTGGCCTTCGCCGCCGAGCAGCGCGAGCCCGGCAGCGCGGTCCGCGAGGTGCCCGGCTGGAAGGAGCTCGTCGAGCACCTCGGCGAGCTCGTCTCCGAGAAGCGCCTCGGCCGCGTACGCCGCGACAACGCGCTCGGCACGACCGCCCGCATCGCCGAGCTCTTCCGCGAGCTGCGCGCCGATGTGGAGCCGCGCTTGGACCGCCTGGTCGAGGACACCTCGGCCGCCACCGCCAGCTTCCGACTGCGCGTCTCCGACGAGCTCGACGAGCGGCTCGAGCTGCGCCGCCGCGACATCTCGCTGCTGCTCTTCGACGAGACGGCGCGCCACTGGGAGGGCCCCGGTGGCTGGGCCCTGCGCGCCGGCGGACTCGCCGGCATGGGCCTCGCCGCCGGTGCCATGGTCGCGCGCAAGAACCCGCTCATCGCAGCGGGCGCAGCCGTCGGCGCGACCGCCCTCGACCGCGCCCAGGGCGCCCTGCGTTCCCAGCGCATCGAGCGCGCCAGCGGGCTGGTCCCCACCGCCCACGAGCTCGAGGCCTGGTACCGCGAGTCCTTCACCGCTGCGCGCCACACCAGCCAGGAGCTGTTCGGCGAGCCGACCGCCCTCGGCCTGCCGACCGCCGGTGGCCTGGCCGCCGAGGCCGCCTCCGCGATCGAGTCCGCCTGGCAGCGGCTGGTCGAGCGCGACCTCGTGGCGGCCGCCGGGCGCGGCTCGCGCTGGTTCCTGCGCTGGCCCGTGGACCTACCGGTCTACGCCCTCGTCGCGTGGCTCGTCTACCAGTCCGGGCTGGGCTTCTACGAGGGCACGAGCCTCGGCTTCGATCGCCTGGTGGACGCCAGCATCCTCGTCCTGGCCTGGCTCTTCCTCGCGCGCTGGGTCGTGCGTCGCGTGCTCGGGGGCCTTGGCCGCGGGCTCGTCGCCGGGGTCGGCGCCGCCGCCCAAGAAGCCCTCGACCGCACCGAGGAAGAGGCCCCGGCCGAGCACACCGCAGCGGTCGCCGCCCGGCGTGATGCCCTCGCGCGCCTGGCCGACCTCCACCACTTTTGGCGCGGACGCCTCCACCGAACGCCTTGAACTCCTCGCACACTCCCCAAGGGCTCGCACCCTCGCATGGCCCCCGCCCATACCCGACCAGCCAGAGGGGTGGCGTGCGGCTGATCGTCGCCCTTGCCTCGGCCCTGGCCGCCGGGCTCTTCGCCTGGTTCGTGGTCAAGCCCCAGCTCGACGCGCCGCCCCAACCCCTGGCCGTGGTCCCGCGCACGCCCCAGGACGCCGACACCGCAGCCTGGCGGGCGCGCATGGAGGCCGAGCTGCCCCCGATCCCGATCCGCGCCTTCGAGGACACGACCCTCGTGCGCAGCGTCCTCGCCGCGCCGATCCTCGAGCGGCTCTACGTCCAGCTTCGCACCGGCGCGATGGCCTGGCACCCCCAGATCGGCTTCCGGCGGCCGGCCAACCTGGACGACCACTACGACTGGGACGAGCTGCCCCTCGGCGGCTGGAACCTGACCACCAATTCGGAGGGCTGGCGCGCGGACGCCGAACTCGACCCGACCCTGCCGATCTTCGCCATCGCCGGGGACTCCCATGCCGAGGGAGCCTGCGACCTGGCCGACACCTTCAGCGGACGCATCGCGGCCGCCCTCGCGGGCGAGCAGCTGCAGGTGCTCAACGCTGCCTGCGGAGGCCACAGCTTCCACCAGTACCTCGGTGTCCTCGAGGCCCTGTGCGGCGACGTGCCCGGCCAGCTGGTCGACCGCGACGCCGACCAGCCCCTCGAGACCTTCGTCGTCTCGATCTACGGCGGCAACGACCTGCACGAGGTCCTGCGCCTGGCCCACTGGTTCGGCAAGAGCGACCGCCCGCCGGGCTGGGGCCGCGACAACGCGCGCATCGCCCCCTGGCGCAAGGAGCACCTGCCCGCCATCGCCCAAGCCGTCGAGGGTGCGGTCTACTTCCGCAACAACCCCGGCGAAGCCCAGCTGGCCCTCGCCGAGGCCGTCGCCGTCTGCGAGGAGCTCGTCCGCCACGCCGAGCGACGCGGGATCCGGCTGCTGTTCCTGTACCTGCCCAGCCCGCTCGAGACCGAGCCCGACGCCCACGCCGCCCAGTTCGAGGAGCTGCTGGCGGCCATGGAGCTCGACGGGGCCTCGCTCGCGACGTACTTCGAACTCGGCGACCAGCTGCTGTCCCGACTCACGGACCTCGGTGGGGAAATCCGGGATCTGCGCCCCGCCTTCAGGGACTCGTCCGTACCCCTCTTCTGGGAGCGGGACCTGCACCTGAACCTCGACGGCCACGCGCTCGTCGCCGCGGAGGTGCTCGACTGGTACCGTGCGCCCGACAACGAATAGGACCACCATGATGAACACCGCCCAGCACGCCCTCTTCGCCCTCGTCTCGATCGGCCTGGTCTCCAGCGCCAGCGCCCAGGATCCGGTCGAAGGCGAGGCTCCGCCCGTGCGCGAGCAGGTCGAGCAGGAAGAGGTCCAGGACCCGCCGCCGCCGACCGGTGGCGACACCGCAGGCGTCCAGGGCCAGCGCCCCCAGCTACCGGCCGGTCTGCGCGAGAAGCTGCAGAAGCCCTTCGCCGACCTGAAGCCCGGCGTGCTGCCCGAGGGCACCGCCCCCGAGGCGGCCAAGCTCTTCAAGCAGCTGATCGCCAGCTCGCGCGTCGACGCGCCCGACAAACTCCAGGGTCCCGTCTCCGCCTTCGACCTGGCCTTCGAGCTGATCGTCCGCGGCGACGGTGTCGAGCGCAACCAGGTCGAGACGCGCGTGCGGTACTCGGCCGACAAGGGCTACGTGCGCTTCCTCGTCGGCGAACAGCTCGAGATGGGCTTCGGCGAGGACGGCTACTGGCAGATCATGGAGGACGGCTTCCGCGCGCTGACCGGCCGCGACTACGCTTCGGACCGCAAGCGCATCCTCGAGGTGCGCGCCGTGTGCCGCAACTTCCTGGCCCTGGCCGAGCCGCGCAACCTGCGCGTGACCGCCGTGCGCTCCCTCGCGGCTGCCCCGACCTACCTCCCGGCCCACGCGGCAGCCGCCCTCGAGAAGCGGCCCCTCGTCTGGCTCGAGGTCGAGAGCCCCGACTTCGACCTGGCACTCGGGGCCACACCCGATGCGCTCGATCCCACGCGGCTCTTCCGCGCCACCCTGGGCATCGACGCCACCAGCGGCCGCATCGCCGAGGCCCTGGTCCAGGAGGTGCGCGCTGGCAAGCCGCGGCTCGAGACCTCGACCTGGGTGACCCTCGGCCGCTACATCCCGATCAATGGCGTGCTGCTGCCCGACGAACTGCACGTGCGCTACCCGGTCTTCCAGGCCGGTCAGCTCGGCTTCGAGGACAAGTCCCGCGAGGACATGTACCTGCTCGAAGGCCGCCTCAACCCGCCCCTCGCTCCGGACGCCTTCAGCCCGAAGGAGTAGGGCCCGCGCGCGGTCTGCGACGCGCGCGCTTCGCTTGTCCCGACGGCCACGGGCTTAGGGAACGATGACCAGCGAGTGCACGTTCGAGCTCCGCGCGACCAGGCACGGCGCCGCGGGATCGAGCACCAGGAAGGCCGTCTCGGCGGTCAGCCCGACCAGGCTGCTGTCGCTTGGCAGCTTGAGGCGCGGCGCGGTGGACTCGCCCTGGGCGTTGAGCACACCCACCGACGAAGTGAAGAGCGCGCCGGGCACCAGGGACTGGGTCAGGAGCGGCGAGGCGTCCAGCGGCAGGATCGGCCCGCAGGTCGGCACCCCCACCGTCGCCGAGGTCGAGGCGAGCAGCAGGTAGAGCTTGCCTGGGTCACTCGGCGAGGTCAGGTAGAAGTTGCGCCCCGGTCCACCGCCGAACACGGGCTGGATCGAAGCGCTGCCCTCGAGCACGAGGCCGGCGCCCTCGGCGACGACCTCGACCGTCGTCGTCACGACCGGCGACCAGGTCTCGAACTGGATGTCGACGAGGTAGGTCCCCGGCGCCACGGGCGCGCCGCTCTGGTCGCAAAGGTCCCAGCGCTGGGTGAACCAGCCGCCGGGGCCGAGCAGCAGCGCGTTCGAGGGCGTGGTCGGCTGGAAGACCGTGGCTCCCCCGGCGTCGCGCACGCGCCACAGGGACGACAGGACCCCGAACTTGCCGGGGTTGTCGTTGGACAGGGTCATCGAGACCTCGCCCCCGAGCGGGGTGGTCAAGGGCCCAACGGTCGTGGCGACCTGGGCCGAGGCGGAGAGGCTGGAGACGGCCAGGAAGGCCAGACTGAGGAGCTTGGACATGGGTGCAGAGGTGACTGGTTGTAGGGTCCCTCCCCTACGCATCGGGACCCTCGAAGTGACGCTATTTATTGCATGAAGTGTCGCGCCGCCGCCGTGGGCGCCCCCGGGGTCGAGACGCTGATCGGGGACGTCTCCGCCGGTACCACCATCCTCACCTGCCGCCTCACCCCTGCGAGGCGCGGCCGCCCGACCGAGATGATGAGGGGCAGGCTACATACCACCGAGCGCGTCAGGAGCTGGAGCCTCGACATCGGGCGAGCCTGGGCCGGACCATCGGGACAAGTGCCCCCCCAGCACCCCGGGACTGGTCCGTCCCTCAGCCCAGGAACATCACGGCCGCGAGCATGGCCGAGAGCATCAAGACCAGCAGCTCGACCATGGTCCGGCCCTGGCCCAAGTCCTCGGTGCCTGCAGCGACTTGGCGCAACAAGGCGCGGGTGCGCCAGAGCACCAGCGGGATCAGCAGCAGCGCCGAGGGCAGGCCGAGGAAGAAGCGCACCATCCCCGCCTGACCGATGAGCTCGTCGCTGAAGGGCGGGTCGGCCCAGAAGGCGAACAGGATGATCGCGTCCAAGAACAGCAGCACTGCGAGCGTGACCGGCGCCCCGGTCAGCTTCCTTCGAGGTGGTCTCCTGATGGCCATGGTCCCAGGGTAGGCGCCCTTGGCGCTGGGGTCCCTAGCGGCGATGGAAGGCGCGCTCGAGATCGGCGAGGTTGAAGCGCACGCGGGTCGGGCGCGCGTGGGGGCAGGTCTGGTCGCAGCCGAGCTCGCGGGCCCGCGACAGGAGGGCGTGGATCTCCTCCTGGGTCAGGCTGTCGCCGGCCATGATGGACGAGCGGCAGGCCATGCGGTGCAGGACCTCTTCGACGACGTCCTCGGCGTTCGGCGGCTTGCCCTCGGCCTCGATGGTGTGCACGAGGTCGGTCACCATGCCCTCGACGTTGGGGCGCTTGATGCGCGCGGGCAGGCCGTGCACGGCGATGGTCGCGGGGCCGAAGACCGCCAGGTCGACGCCCAGGGTCTTGATCGCTTCGCAGTGCTCGCCGATCAGCTCGACCTCGCTCTTGGCCAGCTCGACCAGCTCGGGCACGAGCAGGCCCTGCACCTCGATCGAGCCGGCGCGTAGGTCGCGCAGGAGCAGCTCATAGGTCAAGCGCTCGTGCAGGGCGTGCTGGTCGATGACCTCGAAGCCGCCGGGCACCTCGCGCAGCAGGTAGGTCTTGTCGACCTGCAGGTAGGGACCCCGCAGCTCGTCGGTGGTCGCCCAGGCCTCGATGTCGCCCTCGGCCGAAGGGGTGGCCGCGGTGGCCTGGCCGTCGACCTCGGACGGGTAGCTCGAGGTGCCCTGGGCACCGCGGAAGCCCTCGCGGTCGCCGCCGGTCCCGGCCGGGGACCAGCCTGCGCTGCCGGAGTCCGTGGAGCCGGTGGCACCACCGGTCCCAGGGCGCGAGGGCTCGCTGCCGAGCCAGCCCGAGCCCGCCGGGCGGATCACCCCATGGTCGGAGCCGCCCGCAGGGAGCCAGGTCTGGCCGGGCTGCAGCTCGGAGCGGCCGGGGCCGAGCTCACGCTTGAGCATCGAGTCGACCAGGCTGGCCCCGGGGGTCGCGATGTCGGTCTGGGCCACGGCATCGCGCAGGGCGCGCACCAGCATGCCGAACATGCGGCGGCCTTCGCGGAAGCGCACCTCGGCCTTGGTCGGGTGCACGTTGACGTCGACCAGCGCCGGGTCCATCGCCAGGCGCAGGAAGGCGACCGGCTGGCGGTTCTCGACCAGGAAGCCGCGGTAGCCCTCCTTGACGACACGGTGCAGGAGCTTGTCGCGCAGGAAGCGGCCGTTGAGGAACCACATCAGGCGCGAGGTGTCCCGGCGGCTGAAGCGCGGCGGCGCGACGAAACCCGTGAGCCGCAGGCCGAAGCCCGGGCGGTCGGGGTGCTCGTCGAACTCGACCGGCACCAGGCTGTCGGCCAGCTCGGCGCCGAAGGTGCGGCGGATCCGCGCCAAGAGGTCCATCGAAGGCTCGACGTCGAACAAGCGCCGGCTGTCGTGGGTCACGACGAAGCCGATGCCCTCGTGGGCCAGGGCGATGCGCTGGATCACGTCCAGGCAGCGGCTGAGCTCGGTGGAGGTGCGCTTGAGGAAGCGCCTGCGGGCGGGCGTGTTGAAGAACAGGTCGCGCACCTCGACCGTCGTGCCGAGGGCGCCGCCGGCCTCGACCACGTCGCCGATCTCACCGCCGGTGTCTTCGACCGTGTGGGCCAGGCCATCGTCGCCCTGCCGCGAGACGACCCGGCAGCGGGCGATCGAGCCGATCGACGCCATGGCTTCTCCGCGGAAGCCGAGGCTTGCGATGTGGTCCAGGTCGTCGGGGGTGTGCAGCTTGCTGGTCGCGTGGGGCGCGAAGACCAGCTCGAGGTCGCCGGTGCCCATGCCGCAGCCGTCGTCGACGACCCGCACCAGGCGCACGCCGCCCTCCTCGAGGTCGATCTTGATGCGCGTCGCGCCGGCGTCGATGGCGTTCTCGACCAGCTCCTTCACGACCGAGGCGGGTCGCTCGATGACCTCGCCCGCCGCGATCTGGTTGACCACGGTCTGGGGCAGGGAGCGGATCACGCCGTCCCGTGCGGTTTCCTGGGGGGATTCCATGGCCCTGATTCTAACGGTGCGAAGCCCCAGACCCAGGACCGGGGTGGTTCTGAAGCCGCGGGTAGCCGCCGATCCCGGCTGCTGCCATCCCCAGTCCGATCGCAGGGGCCTGCCAAGCCCCTCGCACCCCGAAGCTCGCTAGGCCCGACCTTCGGAGCGCCCAGCCCCGAGGACCTCCCCAGGGACCCGGGCACCGGGCCTCAGTCCGCCCGGCGTCGCGCCAGGAGCCAGCGCGGGAGCAGCAGGCAGGCGACCACCACCAGGTTGACGACCAGGGACGGCCACAGGGGGAAGGGCGCGATGTCGGGTGCGCGGGCCAGGGTGGCGCAGCCGAAGGGCTGCAGCAGCAGCAGCGCACAGGTCAGGCGCACCGACGCCGTGCGCACGCGGCAGGCGGCGAAGCCGAGCGCTAGGGGCAGCAGCAGGACGAGCACCAGGGCTGCTGTCGTCCCGAGCGCGTCGAGCGGCCCCGCGAGCTGCTGCTCGGCCAGGTAGGCGTCCGCCCAGAGGAACAGGTCGAGGCCACCGAGCCCGACCGCGTAGCACAGACCGAGCAAGACCAGGGCCGGCAGGTAGAGGCTGCGGCGCTCGGGTGGCTTGGACTCCACTCCCTAGCGGCGGCCCCGCTTGCGCCACTTGATCGCGAACAGGGCGAAGTCGTTGCCGTCGACGGTCACGCCAGTCTTCAGGCGCCGCTCGATCGCGAGCAGGTCGTCGAGCATCGCGGCCCACTCCGAGCCCGGCCGCAAGAGCGCCTTCTGGAGGGCCTGCTCGCGCGACTTGGGCGCGCCGCCGACACCGGCCATGGCCATGGTCTGGTTCTGGGAGTAGCCGCGCGCGCGACCTTCGCTCGCCGCGAGCCCCGTGCGCACGCCCTTGAACAGGCTGCTGGTCAGCATCGCCACGAGCGCCGAGGGGTCGAGCACGCGCTTGCTGTCCTTGCCCTGGAAGCCGTGGGAGAAGAGCCCCTCGACCGCCGCGATCGACGCGCGTGGGTCACCCTCCAGCACCTTGTCGGCGACCTCCCAGGGCGTGCCGCCCGAGCGCCAGCCGACCGACCGGCGCAGCTCGTCGGTGCCCGTCACGGCCAGCTTCTTCAGCTCCGACTCGAGGGCGCCGAGGTCGTTGCCCACCGCCGACGCGAGGTAGACCGCCTCTTCGGGCCGCAGCTTGAGGCCCCGCTCGGCCGCCCGCTCGCGGATCCAGTGGACGAGCTCGACGTCGCGCGGGTCGGCGCGCCCCCACGAAGGCGGCGAGTCGTAGAGCCGCCGGAAGTTGTACGTGGCGCCGTGCTTGGCCGCCAGCTTCGCCACGGCGTGGTCGGCCCGCAGGCTGCCGGCCTGGATCACGACCGCGCCGGCCGGCTCGTTGCCAGCCACGTAGCCCTTGAGGGTCTGGACCAGGTCGGAGTCCTTCGTGCCGACCTTCTTGAAAAGGTCGCCCTGCTGGCGCACCACCACCAGGATCGGCGCGCCGAACAGGGAGCCACCGCGCAGGTCGGCGAACAGCCCGCGCCCGTCGAAGTCCGGGTCGGCCGGGTCGTGCTGGTTGACGTCCATGCCGAGGCGCTTGCCGCAGCGCAGGATCGAGTCGAGCGCCCGCTGGTGGAACCAGTTCTCAGGGCCCCGGGTCAAGAGGATGCGCGGCAGGCTCTCGCAGCCTTCGAGCTGCTGCTCGAGCTCGCGCAGGGCGACGAGCGGCGTGACTTCCTTGGCACGCGCCATCAGAGGCCTGCCCCCATCGGCGTCGTGCCGCCGAGCAGCCACAGGTCGAGGGCGGTGCCCAGGAACAGGCCAACGCCCACGTAGCCGTTGATCGTGAAGAAGGCCATGTTGACGCGGCTCATGTCCTTGGGCGAGACGATCGAGTGCTCCCAGATCAGCAGCAAGGCCGCCGCAAGGAGTGCGATCAGGAAGATCCACGAGAGCTCGGCGCGCCAGGCCAGGGCCGCCAGCAGCAAGACCGTCGCGACGTGCAGCAGGCTCGAGAGGCGCAGGGCTCCCCTGCGACCGAGGCGTGCTGGGATCGAGTGCAGGCCGCGCTCGGCGTCGAAGCCCTCGTCCTGGCAGGAGTAGATGATGTCGAAGCCCGCCACCCAGGTCAGCACGGCCGCGCCGAGCAGGAGCGGTAGGGACAGGTCGCCGTCGAAGCTGCCGGTGACCGCGAGCCACGCGCCGGGTGGCGCGAGCCCGAGGGCCAGGCCGAGCCACAGGTGCACCAGCGAGGTGAAGCGCTTGGCGAAGCTGTAGCCGAGCAGCACCGCGAGCACCAGCGGGCTGAGCCAACCACACAGGGGGTTGAGCAGCGCCGAGGCCGCGACGAAGACCAGCGAGGACACGGTCACCAGGGTCCAAGCGCCCCTGGGGCTGACCAGGCCGGCGGGGATCTCGCGTCCCTGGGTGCGCGGGTTGGCGGCGTCGATGCGGCGGTCCACGACGCGGTTGAAGCCCATCGCGGCGGTGCGCGCGGCAACGGCAGCCAGCACGACCAGGCCCAGCACGCGAACGCTTGGGGGACCACCAGCGGCCAGCCAGGCACCCATCAGGGCGAAGGGCAGGGCGAAGATCGAGTGGCTGAACTTCACCAGGGACAGATAGCGCGCGAGGCTCATCGGTGCGCGCCTCCCCCGCCGATGCCCTCTTCCGCCGGCGGCTCGTCGAGACCCTTCCAGCGTGGCGTCTCGGCCAGCTCGACGTCGATCGAGTCCAGCACCTTGCCGACCAGCTGCTCGACGAGGTCGTCGATGCTCTGTGGACGGTGGTAGAAGCCCGGGGCCGCCGGCAGGATGCGCGCGCCGAGCTTGGCCAGGCGCAGCATGTTCTCCAAGTGGATCTCCGAGAGCGGCGTCTCGCGCGGCACGACCACCAGGCGGCGGCCCTCCTTGATCGCCACGTCTGCGGCACGCTCGACGAGGTTGGACGAGAAGCCGACCGAGACCCGCGCCAGGGTGCCCATCGAGCAGGGGCACAGGATCACGGCCTTGCCGAGGGCCGAGCCCGACGCGGGCGCGGAGCCGACCTCGCTGCGCCCGAAGCTGGACACGCGTGCTGCACTGGCAGCGTCGACGTCCAGCCAGGCGCCGAGGGACGCGGTCGAGAGGCGCCCGTCGTCATCGGTCTCGACGTCCTCTTCGTGGGCCAGGACCAGGGAGCCGGCGCGGGTGACGGCCAGGTCCACGTCGAGGCCGGCGGCCAAGAGCGCGCGCAGCAGGCCACGCGCGTAGGCATGCCCGCTCGCGCCGGTGATGCCCACGAAGACCCGCTGCTCGCGCTGCTCTCTCTTACCTGCCATGCCGTGGATTCTAGTGGCCCAGGCCTCGGTTGCAGGGCCGGAGGCAACAACCTTAGCGGGGCTCGATCAGGAAGACGCCCGGGCCCGACCCGAGGGCTAGGCCGACGTTGAAGATCGCATGGGTCCAGATCGCGACGCCGAGGCCGCGCGTACGGGCGATCACGGCCAAGGCCACCCCCGCGAAGGCGCGCCAGGCGAAGAGGTCGAAGTCGTAGGCCTCGCCGCCCTTGCCGAGCCAGGACAGCACCGACTCCAGGTGAGCGGCCGCGAAGGCCAGGGAGGTCAAGAGGACGGCAAGGACCTCGCCCAAGAGCTCGGGCGGTCCCTCTTCGGAGACGAAGGGCTTGGCCAGGCTGGCGACGACGGCGAGCACCGCGGCGTACAGCACGAAGCGAAAGAGCAGCTCTTCCCAGACCGCGCCCCCAACGACCAAGGCCATGTACTCGATGCCAGGCCCCGCACCGGACCCACCGGAGATCAGCTGCTCGCCCGGCAGCCAGCCGAGCAGTCCCAGGAGCAGCATCATCAGGGGCCCCAGCACCAGCCCAAGGCCCGCTCCTTCGAGCAGACTCCAGATCGCGCCCTCCCCCAGCGGCCAGCGCTGGAGTGCGGCCCGCAAGCCGGCGATGGCCAGCACGATCACGAGGCCCAGGTAGCGCCAGCCAGCGCCGCCGCCGGCCAGCTCGATCAGCTGGGAGAGCAGCAGCTCGGACGAGTTGCGCAGGGGGTCCCCGGCGGCGGCGGTCGCCGCCACGCCGTACTCGTAGGCGACGAACAGGGGGATGCCTGCCAGCAGCGAGATCGAGAGGCGCCGGCGCAACTCGGGTCCGACCAGGGGCTCCTCGCTCACGAGGGCTCCCCTTCTGGCACGCGGCCCCAGTGCAGGCAGGCGATGCCGCGGGTCAGGCGGCGGAAGCCGCAGTCGACCAGGCCGGTGCCCTCGAACTCCGCTTGGAAGGTCTCGGGGTCGGGCCAGGCCAGGACCGTGCGCGGCAGGTAGGAGTAGGCGTCGTCGTCCTTGGAGACCAGCCGTCCTACGAGCGGCAGGACCTTCGTGAAGTAGGTCCGGTACAGGGCGCCGAGGAGGAAGCCCGGCGGCATGGTGAACTCGAGCACGAGCACGAGCCCGCCGGGGCGCACCACGCGTGCCATCTCGGCCAGGCAGCCGCGGCGGTCGGCTACGTTGCGGATGCCGAAGGAGACCGAGGTGAAGTCGACCGAGTTCGTGGCTGCCGGCGCGGCCATCGCGTCCCCGCGCAGGAAGAGCGGTCCCGGCTGGGGCCCCGCCTCCCCCTTGTCCCGGGCCAGCGGCACCATCTCGGGCGTGAAGTCGAAGCCCATGACCGTCGCCCCGGCCGCCCGGAAGGCGAGGGCTAGGTCGCCCGTGCCGCAGCAGAAGTCGACGCCGCTCTGGCCCTCGAGCCCGCCGAGTCCTTCGGAAGCGTGGCGCACCGTGAAGCGTCGCCAGCGCTGGTCGATGCCGGCGGACAACACGCGGTTGAGCAGGTCGTAGCGTCCGGCGATACGGCCGAACATCGACTGGACGGAGCTGGGGTCTGGCAAGGGGGGTACCTCTTGCGAGGCAGATTAACGCTTCGGGCCGGGGCACCAACGCTGGGGCCCCGGAAAGAACACCGCCGGGCCCCGTCATCGACGGGACCCGGCGGCCGTTGCCTGGAAGAGCCGGGGCTCCTACTGGCGGAAGTAGTCCATGACGAGGGTCGCGCCGTCCGCCTTGATCGACTGGATGCCGGGCTGGTACAGGTTGACGTCGCGGCGCTGGCCGGTGGAGATGTCGATCACGTCGATCACGCCACCGCCGAGGCTCGAGTTGGGCACCGCCAAGAACACGAACGAGGGCTCGTTGTTGTTGATGATGCCGCCCGAGACGCGGATCAGGTTCTTGCCGTTGACCGAAGCCGGGTCACCCGTGGTGAACACCGAGGTCGTCGGGTTCGGGAGGCCGGACAGGTTGCGCAGGTTGTCGAACGCGATGTCCATCGGGATGCCGGTCAGGACCTCCTGACCGAGAGCACGCGCGATCCGGAAGGTGATCTGACGACTCGACAGGCCGATGAAGGACGACGAGCTCGACAGGGGCACGGGGCCCGTGGCCGTGGTCTCGAAGACCATGTTGGTCACCGCACCGGTACCGACCGGGCCGACGATCTCGCCTTCGAGGTTGAGCGCCTGCTCGTGCGCGATCCAGACACCGGACTGCAGGTTGGTGTGGTCCGGCTGGATCGCCTTCGGGTTGGGGAAGGTGAACAGGGGCTGGCCGACGATGTCGTCCGTACCCCAGCCAGCGGTGCCGTCGGGACCCGACTCGTAGATCGAGACGCGACCGTTGCGGCCCATGATGTAGGCGAAGTAGACCTGACGGTTGAAGCTGAAGCCCACCTGGCGCGGCGTGATCGCCACTTCGAAGGGAGCGTTGAGCTGGTTCTTGACCGTCTTGCGGACCTGCAGGGAGGTCGACGAGATCACCGTCATCGAGTTGTCGGCCTCGTTGCACACGAGGATGTCCTCGTTGTCGGGCTCCCACGCAACACCGGTCGGACCCTTGCCGACGGGCGTCGTCTTGACGACCTGGTGGAAGGTCGCCGAGGCGGGGTTGATGTCGACGAAGGAGACCGTGTTGGAGCCCTGGTTCGTCACGGCGAGGTAGGTCACGTCCGGGGACATGGCCAGGCTCGTCGGGTCGGACAGGAGGATCCGGTCGATGACGTTGAAGCGGTTGCTGTTCAGCACCACGATCTCACGGCGGACGCGGTCGACCACGTAGAGGAAGTTGCCCACCTGCTGGCGGATCTGGTAGCTGGCACAGGCCGCGGCCTGGGTCTGCGGGGAGGAGGGACCCTGGAAGTAGGTGTTCAGCTCCTTGGTCAGCATGCCCTGGGGCGGGATCTGGTTGCTGGGATCACCCTGGGGGAAGGAGCCGGGCACCAGGAGGTTCTGGATGCCGGTCGGCGCCTGGGCCGTACCGAGGGAGTCGATCGAGGTCGGCTCCTGGCCGCCGATGTACGGCGAGATGCAGGTCGGCGGGAAGGTCAGCGGGGGCGGGTTGGGGTGCGGCGCCCAGGACATCAGGTTCTCCGAACCGATCGGCGCGGTGCTGAACTGACCAGGCTGGGCCGGGGTCAGGGTGTTCAGGCCACCGAAGACGGGGGTCGGGATCTTGAGACCCGTGGTCGCGCACAGGTTGCCACCACCGGCCTGGCAGCCGAACGGCGGCGGGCCGTTGTTGAACGTGCTGTCGAGGGCATGGCCCAGCATGAAGTCACCGACGGACTCGAACTGGGGCGACATCGCAAGGCGGTCGCTCAGGTTGCTGTCCTTGGTCAGGCTGAAGACGCCCGACGAGCCACCGTTGAAGGTGCAGGTGCCCGGCGCAAGCGGCGGGGTCAGCGCACCACCTTGGATGCTGACGTTCGGGTTGAGCGGGAACATGCTGTTCCCCTCGATCATCGGGATGGCGGCGTTGAACGCGGGGTTGCCCGTGCTCTGGCCGTTGCCGTTCAGGTCGATGACCGAGATCGAGACCTCGGAGCCGAAGCGGCCGACGTAGATCGCGTCGGGGGCAACTGGGGCGTTGACCAGGCC
>JARGPD010000208.1 GCA_029212845.1 Planctomycetota bacterium | reverse complement strand
TCGAGCCTGTGGATCCTGAACTCGCTGTACTCGATCGGGTACATGCGCGCCCACGCCGAGAAGAACCAGACGCGCTTCTACGCGTGCTTCTGCCTGGCGATCGCCAGCGTGATGGGCATCGCCTTCGCCTCGAACATGTTCACGCTGTTCGTGTTCTACGAGGCGCTGACGATGACCACCTACCCGCTGGTGGCCCACGCGTCGACGCCCCACGCCCTGCGCTCGGCGCGCACCTACCTGGGCGTCCTGGTCACGACCTCGATCTGCTTCCTGCTGCTGGGCGTGATCTGGACCTGGCACCTGACCGGCAACCTGGACTTCAGCGCCGAGGGCGTCTTCGCCGGACCGATGGAGGCCGGCGCCTTGTCTGCGGGCACCCTGACGCTCTTGTACTGCCTGTACGTCTACGGCATCGGCAAGGCGGCGGTCATGCCCGCGCACCGCTGGCTACCCGCGGCCATGGTCGCGCCGACGCCGGTCAGCGCGCTCCTGCACGCGGTCGCCGTCGTGAAGGCCGGCGTCTTCTCGGTGGTCAAGGTGACCGTCTACTTGTTCGGCACCGGCACCCTGGCGTCGGTCGGCGGCTCGGACTTCATCATCTACATGGCCTGCTTCACGATCGTGGCCGGCTCGGGCGTGGCGCTCTTCCAGAACAACCTGAAGCGCCGCCTGGCCTACTCGACGATCAGCCAGCTGTCGTACCTGGTGCTCGGCGCGGCGCTGCTGACCGACAACGCGATCACCGGCGCGGGCCTGCACCTGGTCATGCACGCCTGGGGCAAGATCACCCTGTTCTTCTGCGCTGGCGCGATCTACGTCGCCGCCCACAAGACCGAGATCAGCGACATGCGCGGCCTCGGCCGCAAGATGCCGCTGACCTTCGGCGCGTTCCTCTTGGCCAGCCTGTCGATCATCGGCCTGCCGCCTCTCGGTGGCAGCTGGAGCAAGTGGTACCTGGTGCTCGGCTCGATCGAGGCCGAGCGCGCGTGGATCGTGTGGGTGCTGGTGGCGAGCTCCTTGCTCAACATCGCGTACCTGCTGCCGATCGCCGTCAACGCCTTCTGGGCCAAGCCGCCCGCGGACGCGCACCACGGCGAGGACCACGACGACCACCACGGGCCCGAGCCCTTCCTGGCGCGCTTCGGCTTGGCCGAGGCGCCCGCCTTCTGTGTGATCCCCCTGTGCCTGACCGCCCTGGGCTCCTTCGCCCTGTTCCTGTACCCCGATCCGATCCTTGACCTGGCTCGGATGATCGGCTCATGAGCGACCACAACCACGCCGGACCCCCGGCCGGGGAAGCCCTCCGCTGGCTCGACCATCCCGAGAACATCAAGCGCTTGACGAAGGGCTTCTTCGCCCTCTGCGCGCTGACGTTCCTCTTGGACGTGGCCTTCTTCTTCGTCCACAAGCACAACTCCTTCGAGAGCAAGATCTCTGAGCCCGAGGGCTTGGTCCAGAGCGCCGAGAGCTGGTTCGGCTTCTACTCGCTCTATGGCTTCGTCGCGATCGTGCTGCTGGTGGTCCTGTCGGTCGGCCTGCGCAAGCTCGTGATGCGACCCGAGGACTACTACTCGCGCGACTACGACGAGCCCGCCGAAGGCACCGACGACCAGGAGGCCCACCATGGGTAGCTTGCACCCCGCGCTGCCGATGCTGATCGGCAGCCTGCTGCTGCCGTTCCTCGGCCAGCGCCTGCGCCAGGTCGCCCTGGTGGCCCTGCCCGCCTGGGGCCTGGTCAACATCCTGGGCTTCGAGCTCGGCGACACGGCCACCTGGACCTTCGCTGGCTACGAGCTGCAGGTCCTGCGCTACGACGCGCTCGCGCGGCTGTTCGGGATCCTGTTCCACATCGCGGCCCTCGTCGGCGCCATCTACGCGCTGCACGTGAAGGACCGCATGCAGCACTTCACCGGCATCGCCTATGCGGCGAGCGCGGTGGGGGCGGTCATGGCCGGGGACCTGCTGACCCTGTTCCTGTTCTGGGAGCTCTTGGCCGTCACCAGCGTCTTCCAGGTCTACGCACCGGGCACCGCCGAGTCGCGTCGCGCCGGCGGCCGCTACCTCTTGGCGCACATCAGCTCGGGCCTGCTGCTCCTGTTCGGGGCCACGCTCCTGGGCATGGGACCGAACGGGTTCGAGATGCAGCGCATCGCCTTCGAGGCCATGTCCCTCGACAGCGCGGCGACCTGGATGATCTTCGGCGCCTTCGGCATCAAGGTCGGCTTCCCGATCCTGCACCACTGGATCGTCGACGCCTACCCGGCATCGAATGCGACGGGCACCCTGTTCCTGTCGGCCTTCACCACCAAGACGGCGGTCTACTGCCTCGCGCGTGGCTTCGCCGGGGCGGACGAGCTGATCTACATCGGCGCGGTGATGTGCCTCTTCCCGATCTTCTACGCCGTCATCGAGAACGACCTGCGCCGCGTGCTCAGCTACTCGATGATCAACCAGATCGGCTTCATGGTCGTCGGCATCGGCATCGGCACGCCGCTCGCGATCAACGGCGCGGTGGCCCACGCCTTCGCGGACGTGATCTTCAAGGGGCTCCTGTTCATGTCGATGGGGGCCGTGCACCACCGCCTTGGCACGACCAAGGGCACCGAGCTCGGCGGCCTCTACAAGTCGATGCCGCAGACGACGTTCTTCTGCCTGATTGGCGCCGCTTCGATCAGCGCGGTGCCGATGTTCAGTGCCTTCGTGACCAAGTCGATGATCATGGTCGCGGCGGCCGAGGCCGACCTGACCTGGCTGTGGCTGATCCTGCTGTTCGCCAGCGCTGGCGTGCTCGAGCACGCCGGGATCAAGATCCCGTACTTCGCCTTCTTCGCCCACGACTCGGGCAAGCGCCCGAAGGAGGCGCCGCTCAACATGCGCGTCGCCATGGCGATCTCGTCGGTGCTGTGCGTCCTGATCGGCTGCTTCCCCATGGTGTTCTACAAGCTGCTGCCGAGCATGCCGACCCTGGCCGATGGCAGCGCGTACCACGCCTACTCGTTCACGCATGTCGTGACCCAGGTCCAGCTCCTGATGTTCGCGGCCGCCGCGGTCTTCGGGATGATGCTGCTGAAGAAGTATCCGGCCGAGGTGCCCAGCGTGAACGTCGACGCCGACGTGCTGTGGCGCAAGGGCCTCGCCGGGCTCTGGCGCAAGCTGCTCGGCCCGATCTTCCAGGCCGCCTCGAATGCCGAGGAGGCCTTCCTCGGCTGGGTGCCCAAGCAGGCCGTCTTGGTCTTCGGCAAGCGCCTGCCGCGCATGGCGATCTTCCAGGAGTGGGCCGCCGGCGCGATCGTCGGGATGATCACGCTCATGCTGGCGGCGTACATCGCCCTGCAGTACCTGGCCTAGGGGCCGCCGTCCGCCTTCATGGCGACGGCAGCCGGGCTGGCTCTTTCAAAAAGTCCCGCCGGGTTTCCCGGTCCCCACGGAGCCCAGGAGCGCCGCTCCAGGAAGTCCAAATGGGGACTTGGGGAGTGCGACATCCTTGCCGGATCGCACACGATGTGGTGGGATCTCCGCACGGGGCGGCCATCGCTGCCCGCTGGGCAAACCACGAGGATCCGCGAATGTCGGTACGCAAGTACTTCTGCACCTTCCCCCAGGCTCTGATCCAAGAGCCGATCATCAGCCACACCCTCAACGCCGAGTTCGGGGTGATCCCGAACATTCGCGCGGCGAGCATCACCGACCAGATCGCGATGGTGGCGGTGGAGATCGAAGGCGACCTCGAGTCGATCGAGAAGTCGGTCGAGTACATGCGCGAGCGCGGCGTCGTGGTCGAGGAGCTCGCCGAGGGCGCCGAGCACAAGCTTGCCTGAGCTGGGGATGCTGCGTCGCGGACCGCTCTTCCTAGGGCTCCTCCTCGTCGGGTGCGCCTCGCTGCCCGACCTCACGGGCGACTCGGGTTGGCCGACCCCGACGGCCGGGGCGGTGGTCAGCGAGCACCCGCTCGCGACCGACGTCGGCCTCGAGATCCTCGACGCCGGGGGCAATGCGGCCGACGCCGCGGTCGCGACCGCCCTCGCCCTCGCGGTCGTCTACCCCCAGGCTGGCAACCTCGGTGGTGGCGGCTTCGCGATCGTCGTCCAGCACGACCCGAACATCGAGCCGCGCGCCCTCGACTTCCGCGAGACCGCGCCGGCGAGCTTGCGCCCCGAGCACTTCCTCGACGAACAGGGCGTCTTCGACTCGCCGAGCTTCCTGGGCTCGCCTCTGATCGTTGGCATCCCCGGCTCGGCCGCGGGCCTGCGCGAGCTGCACCGCGAGGCGGGGCGCTTGCCGTGGCGCGACCTGGTCCAGCCGGCGATCGACCTGGCCCAGGGAGGCTTCGCGGTCGATCCGCACCTGGCGCGGGACCTGCAGAGTGGCAGCCTGCGGGCGCGCCTCAAGGCCGATCCCGCATCCCGGCGGCTGTTCTACCCGGGCGGCGAGGCCCTCGTCGAGGGCAGCCTGCTGCGGCAGGAAGAGCTCGGGCGCACCCTGGAGCTGCTTCGCGATCTGGGACCGGCTGGCTTCTACGAGGGCCCCGTGGCCGACGCGATCGTGGCCCTCATGGAGGAGCGTGGTGGGCACATCACGGCCAAGGACCTCGTCGACTACGAGCCGCGCTGGCTACCCGCCCTGCGCGGCTGGTTCCGCGGCCGTGAGGTGATCACCATGCCGCCGCCGAGCTCGGGCGGCATCGTGCTGCTGCAGGTGCTGGCGATCCTCGACGGCATGCCACTCGACGCCGAGCGCGATGCCACCATGGCGCTGGTCGCCAGCGGAGGCGGCCAGGGGCGCGTGGCCGACCCGGATGCGGCGATCAGCGCACGCGCCCTGCACTGGTGGATCGAAGCCATGCGGCGCGCCTTTGCCGACCGCGCCGAGCACATGGGCGACCCCAGCTTCCATGACGTCCCGGTCGACGAGCTGCTGGCGCCCGAGTGGATCGCCGCGCGGCGCATCTCGATCGGCGAGGCCGCGGACCCCGCGGTCGGTCCCTGGGAGGCGCCCCATGCGCCGGAGTCGGGCGGTGAGACGACGCACCTGTGCGTGCTCGATGCCGAGGGCAACGCCGTCAGCTTGACGACGACTCTGAACACGACCTTCGGCACGGGGATCCTGGTGCCCGGGGCCGGCTTCCTCTTGAACAACGAGCTGGACGACTTCGCGATCCAGGCCGGCGTGCCCAACGCCTATGGCCTGGTCGGCAACCAGGCCAACGCCCTCGAGCCGGGCAAGCGGCCGCTCTCGTCGATGACGCCCACGGTGATCCGCGACGGGGGCGAGGTCGTGACCATGGTGATCGGCAGTCCCGGCGGACCGCGCATCATCACGGCCGTGCTCGAGGTCATCCTGCGCACCCTGGTCCACGGCCAGGGCCTCGCCGAGGCGATCGCCGCGCCACGGGTCCACCAGCAGTGGCGCCCGCTGACGACCGACCTGGAGCCCGGCTGGGAGGCTGGCGCCCTGCAGGCCCTCGAGGGCCGCGGCCAGGAGCTCGTGTACCGAAACATCCGCTGGGCCAGCGTCCAGGCCATCCGCACCCAGATCGGCGGCCGCCCCCTCGCCGCCAGCGACCCACGCCGCGGCGGCACCGCCCGCGTGCAGGACGAGCAGTAAGACGGCCCCGGGCGCAGCCCCCGGGGGGGGCTGGTGCGAGGTTTCTGATACGAGGTTGCAGGCCGGCAGTTGCTGACCGTCGGTCTCCGGACGGGCAACCTCGACCGCGCCATCCGGCCAACGACAGAGGCCTCCCGCAGCCAGCGCTGCGGGAGGCCGCGGGCTTTGGGGCCGGGGCGGCGGCGGCGCGTTCCTCGGAGTCGTCGAGGCCTTCCGCGTCGGCGCCGA
>JARGPD010000207.1 GCA_029212845.1 Planctomycetota bacterium | reverse complement strand
CGTGCGACGGCCGACGAAGACGCGCCGTTTTGATGCGGTACCGTTGGCGCGTTTCCGGCGCCGAGGCCGAGACTCCACGCCCGAGATCACGCCCGGGGCAAGCGATCGCCGTCGCGATCTAGCCACCGAATCCAGCACCACGCTGCCTTGGTCGCAAGCTAGCTAGGCCACCGCCACCACCGCAGTCCGGGCCGTTGCCTTCCTCGCCGGGGGGCAGGGCCATCGTCTACTGGCCCGGCGACGAGATCTTGGCCCGGCGCAGCTTCGAGCTGACTGCAGACGAGCTCGCACTCACCCGCGCGCCAGGCACGACCCTGGCCCTCTCGATCCACACGACGAGGACGCCGAGGTCTACCTCAACGGCCAGCTCGTCGCCTCGCCGCGCGGCTACACGACCGGCTGCATCGCGCTCCCGCTCGACGCCGGGTCCGCCGCGCTGCTGCGCGCGGGCACCAACAACCTGGCCGTCACCTGCACCAACACCGCCGGCGCGCGCTACATCGACGTCGGCCTGACGCTCTTGCTGGAGCACTAGGTCGCCTGTCGCAGCACCGCCAGCGTCAGCTTCATCGACGTGGGGCAGGTGCTCCTGCTGGCATACCGATTCGCATGCTGGCCCTTCTCCCCGCCCGATGAAGGCCAGGTCGCAAGAATCCGAGTAGGCTGGCGGAAGGCCCCAAGCTCGCCCGGACCTAGCGCCCCCCACATCGCATCCCACCCGCCTTCCTCGCCATCATGAACTCGAATCACTCGCTTGCGAACTCCCCGCACTGGCTCTTGGCCCTGGCTGCCCTGGCTCACACGGCACAGGCCCAGAACTTCGGGCCGCCCCTGACCTTGGCCTCCGGCATCAACAGCCCAAGCTCGGTCCACCTTGCGGACCTGGACCTGGACTCGGACCTGGACCTGCTGGTGACGGCCCACCAAGGTGACCGCATCTACTGGGTGGAGAACCTTGGAACAGGGCACTTCGGACCCAAGCAGCTGCTCGACTTCAGCGTCGATGCCCCCACGGACGTGCTCGCCGCCGACCTCGATGGCGACGGCGACCTGGACGTCGCGGCAGCCTACTCGGCCGACTTCGAGATCGCCCTGTTCGAGAACCTCGGCGGTGGCAACATCGTGAAGGGCCCCTCGATCTCCGGGACCTCGACCTACATCCAGGCGATCGCCGCTGGCGACCTCACCGGCAATGGAAAGCCCGACATCGTCTCGGCGTCGAGCCACCACACTGGCGGAGAGATCTTCTGGCAAGAGAACCTGGGAGGCCTCAACTTCGGTCCGCTGAAGATGATCGGGGACCAGCACTCCAAGGCCGTGTCGGTCAACACCGCGGACCTCGACGGCGACGGCGACGTCGACGTGCTCGCGGTCTCCAACTGGGACGGCAAGGTCGGCTGGTACGAGAACCTGGGGAGCGGTGCATTCGGGCCCTTGGTCCTGCTCGCACCGACGATGGTCGGCGCCTCCTCGGCTGTCGCAGCGGACCTCGACGGAGACGGGGACGCCGATGTGCTCGCCTCGGCCTCGAGTCAGGTCCACCTCTTCTGGTTCGAGAACCTCGGTGGTGGCAGCTTCGGCCCCATGAAGATCCTCAGCCAGGCCTTGCCTGGCGCGGAAGAAGTCGTCGCCGCCGACCTGGACCTCGATGGCGACCTCGACGTCGTGGCTTGCTCGACCTATGGCAACAAGGTGGCGTGGCAGGAGAACCTCGGCGGCGGCAGCTTCTCGGAGCTGATCGTGATCAGCCACTCGGTGAATGGCGGAAGCGCCCTGGCCGTGGGCGACCTTGGATCGACCGGATGGCCCGAGGTCGTCGTGGGCTCCCAGGGGGGCGACAAGGTCCTCGCGATCAAGAACCTCGGCCCTTCCGACTGCAACGGGAACGGGATCACCGACAAGCTCGACATCGCCAGCGGACTGAGCCTGGACTGCAACGGCAACGGTGTGCCGGACGAGTGCGACGTCATCAAGCAGCAGCACGACGTGGACGGGGACGGCCAGGTGGATGTCTGCTCGCCGCCGCCTCTGATGTCGGACCTGTACGAGCACTCGATCTCCCAGGGGGTCAACGCCACCATGACCCTGACCTCCCCAACCGCCGGCGACACCTTCCTGCTGCTCGGCTCCGCCAGCGGCACGAGCCCCGGCCTGCCCGTGGGCGGCCTGACCCTGCCGCTCAACCGCGACTGGTACCTCGACCACACCCTGAGCCTGCCCACCGGCTACCCGGTCTTCGGAAACCTCGGCACCTTCCTGCCCAGCCCCCAGGGGGGCGGCGTGGCGACGGTCCCGCACACCATGCCGGGGGGCGTCTCCTTCACCGGCCTCGCCGGCCTCCGGCTGCACTACGCCTACCTGACCTTCGACGCGGTGACCGGCTACGCCGTCGCGGTCAGCAACCCGATCCCGATGTACGTGATCCCCTGAGAGGCCCGGGGGACCGGAGCTAGCTTGCCTTGCGCGAGCAGCTCTTGCAGAGGCCCATCAGGCGCAGGTCGTGGTCCTTCAGCACGAAGCCGTACTTGGTCGCGACCTCTTCCTGCAGGGCCTCGATGCGCGGCTCGCGGAACTCCTCGATGCGGCCGCAGCCGGTGCAGATCAGGTGGTCGTGGTGCTGGTGGCCCAGCACGTGCTCGTACCAGGCCTCGCCGGTGCCGACGTCGAGCAGGTCGAGAAAGCCGCCCTCCACGAGCAGCGCCAGGGTGCGGTAGACGGTCGCGCGCGAGACGCCCGAGTCGCGCTCGGTCAGCCAGCCGAGGAAGGTCTCGGCGGTGAAGTGCTCGTGGGTCTCGAAGGCCAGCTCGAAGACCTCGTCCCGCTGCCGCGTCAGGCGCAGCTTCTTCTTCTTCAAGAACTCCTCGAAGGAGCGGCGGATGGTCTCGTGCTTCACGGATCGATTGGGGGACTGGCGGTCGAGCGCTCCGCAGGGCCACCATGGCGTGGGTACCAGCGGACCAGCTGCTCGGGCGGCACACCCAGGCGCCAGCCGATGGTCAGGATCCAGTTTCGCACCGTCGTGCGCAAGGCTCCTTCCGCCTTCCAGCGACGCGCGTCCACGCGGATGCGCGCGGAGCGGACCAGCTGCACCTCGCCGAGTGCCGCGAGGCGCCGTGACAGGTCTAGGTCCTCGAACAGCGGCACCCCCAGGAAGCCACCCGCGGCGCGGTAGGCCGTGGGCCGCACGGCCAGGCCCGAGTCCCCGTAGACCAGTCCGCGGGCCGCGCGCCGGTCGGCGGTGCGCTCGACCATGCGGTAGAAGCGTCCCTCGGCGTCGATGCGCTGGGACATCGCAAAGGCGACAGCCCCAGGCTTGGTCCTCGCGGCCGCCCGCAGCGCAGCTAGGGCGCCGGGCTCGGGCAGGTTGTCGGCGTGGGTGCAGAGCACGAGGTCCCCGGGCTCTTCGTCCCGGAGGAGTTCGAGGGCGCGCTCGACGCCGGCGGCCAGCTGGCTGCCGCGACCGGGCTGGGCCTCCAGGTGCTCGACGCCCGCCCTTCGCGCGAGCTCGATCGAGCCGTCCCGCGAGCCCCCATCGGCCACCACCACGCGCCAGGCCCGGTCACCAAGGGCCCCGGCCCCGCCCGAGCTGCAGAGTCGGGCCAAGAGCGCGGGCAGGCGCTCGGCCTCGTCGAGGCACGGCACGACGACGACCAGGCGCGCGGGCTCGAGGCCGGGCCCCACGGCTGCGCCTCAGTTCCCGGTCGAGATCGTGACCGGACGCAGCCCGATGTCGGAGCGCGTGAAGGCGCCGTCCCAGCGCACACGCTCGGCGCCGCCGTAGGCCGCCTCGCGCGCGTCGTGCAGGGAGTCGCCGAGGGCCGTCACGCACAGCACGCGGCCGCCGCTGGTCAACAGGTCGGGCCCGTCCTGCTTGGTGCCGGCCTGGAACACGACGACGTCGTCGCCCGTGCCGAGGGCTTCAGCGCGGTCGATGCCGTGGATCGGGTCACCCTTGCGGTAGCTGCCGGGGTAGCCCTCGGCGCACATGACCACGCCGATGCAGTGGCGCGTGTCCCACTCCGGCGGGCTCTCCTTGTCGAGCGTGCCCGTCGCCGCGCCGAGCAGGTACGGGACGATGTCCGACTGGAAGCGGCGCATGATCGCCTGGGTCTCGGGGTCGCCGAAGCGGCAGTTGAACTCGAGCACCTTGGGGCCGCCCTCGGTGATCATCAGGCCCGCGTACAGGAGCCCTTGGTACGGGATGCCTTCGACGCGCAGGGCGTGCATCATCGGGATCAGGATGCGCTGCTCGATCTGGCGCGTGGCGCGCCGTCCGAGCCAGCCCACGGGCGAGGAGACGCCCATGCCGCCGGTCATCGCGCCCGTGTCCCCCTCGCCGACCTGCTTGTGGTCTTCGACGGGGTCCAAGAGCAGCAGCGTCTCGCCGTCGGTGACGACGTGGATCGAGACCTCGTGCCCGACAAGGAACTCCTCGATCAGGATCTCGCCGCCGGCGTCGCCGAGGTGGCGCTCTTCCATGATCTGGTCAACGACCGCGCAGGCCTCGACCTTGTCGCTCACGATGAAGACGCCCTTGCCCGCGGCGAGGCCATCGGCCTTGATCACCTGGGGCCAGGCGGTCAGGTTCTCGAGGTAGTCCTTGGCGGCGCCGGCGCGGTCGAAGCGCTTCCAGGAGCCGGTCGGGATGCGGTGGCGGTCGAGCAGCTCCTTCGCGAACAGCTTGCTGCCCTCGAGCTGCGCGCCCGCCTTGCCCGGCCCGAAGACCGGGATGCCCGCCTCGCGCAGGGCGTCGGCGACTCCAATGCAGAGCGGCGCTTCGGGGCCGATCACGACCAGGCCGACCTGCTCCTCCTTGGCGGCGCGCACGAGCGCCGTCGCGTCCTCGCCGTTGACCTCGGGCAGGTTGCGACCGACGGTGGCCGTGCCCGGGTTGCCGGGCGCCGACACAACCTCGTCCACCAGGGGCGACTGGGCGATCTTCCAAGCCAGGGCGTGCTCACGGCCGCCGCTACCAACGATGAGGACCTTCATGGCGGGTAGTCTAGCGACCGATCCACCCAGAGCGAGTCCGGGCCCCAAGGATGTGGCCGCCCTTGCGGTCCGGGCACCCAGGCGAGCCCCTGGACGAAGGCGCTAGGCCCCCGCCCCCAAGGCCAAGCCTAGCGCAGCACACCCCGGGCCCGCATCGCCCGCGCGTACAGGAGCTGCCCGAGGGCGGCCAGGAAGATCGCCCCGGCGAAGAGCGCCCCGCCCGTCCCCATCGCCTCGAAGCCTTCCGCAAAGACGAAGTTGCGAACCGTCGCCACCACCACCGCCAGGAACGACGCCGCGAACAGGGTCCCCGCGAGCGACTTGCGCAGCAGCAGCAAGACCGAACCGAGCACGCCACCCCAGACGCCGATCGCCCAGAAGCTCACCATCCAGCCCGGGTAGCCATCCAAGTACGCCAGCTGCTCGGGCGTGAAGTTCGCCAGGTAGGTCTCGTCCCGCGAGTGCGTCATCACATAGTCGTACCCACCCATCGCATTCCAGAGGAGGCTCACCACGCCAACGATCCACAAAGAAACGGGCGTCTTGGTCGAGGTGTCGTTGCTCATGGTCGCTACCGCAGAGGGTTTGCAGGTGAAGTGGGAAGCCCGGCCGAAGCCGGCGAGCCCCTAGCCTGCCCGATCCCCGAGCCCCTGCGCCAGAACTCCTTTCACCCTATCCCCGCACCCCCCAACGAAGCCCCAAGAACGAGCAACCACCCCCCAACCCCAAGCGCTAGGCTGTCCCCGACTGGCCCCGCCAGCAACAGCGCCCATAGCTCAGCCGGATAGAGCACCGGATTTCTAATCCGGCGGTCCCAGGTTCAAGTCCTGGTGGGCGCGCCAAC
>JARGPD010000025.1:30521-41158 GCA_029212845.1 Planctomycetota bacterium | reverse complement strand
AGCGCGTGGTGCTCTGCAACTCCTGGCGCGTGGACAAGAGCTACTGGAAGAGCCCCGCCATGGCGCCCGCCAGCCTGCGCGAGCAGCTGCTGCTCGGCCTCGAGCAAGCGCGCGACACCATCCTGCCCGAGGTCACCCTCGAGCCGCTCTTCAAGCCCTTCGCCGAGGACCGCCTGCCGGTGCTCGCCGAGGGCACTCGCGCGCTGGTCGCGCACCCGACGGCCGCGACCCCACTGGCAAGCGTGCTCGCGGCCAGCAAGCACGACGACGGACTCGCCACCTACGGCGAGCACTACGGCGAGCACTACGGCGAGCACTACGGCGACGACAACGGCCACGAAGACGGCGAGCACCGCCGAGACCACGCGGGCTCTTCCACGCGCCGAGCCGCCAGCGCCCCGCAGCACACGACCCTCTGCGTCGGCCCCGAGGGGGGCTGGATCGACTACGAGGTCGAGAAGCTGGCCGAGGCCGGCTGCACTCCCGTCGCTCTTGGCCCGCGCATCCTGCGCGTCGAGGACGCGCTCACGACCCTGCTCGCGAAGCTGGGGTGAGCCACGCTCTGCCAGGCCGCGCGCCCCACCCGTGCAGGTGCGAGCGGCCGCCGTGCCCGTGGACGAAGCGCGGCGCCTGGCCGAACCGGCCGAAGTGGAGCCCATGCGCGATGGAGCTGGAGCCCGTCAAGACCTAGGGGTGGGAGCGCCCGCGCCCTTGGGGACACTGGCCCCCCAGGGAGTGCTCCCGCAGTCTCGTTCTGCTTGTCCCTTCCTCAAACCATGAAGAACCCCGCCGCGACCCCGTATCCTGGGTCCGCCATGAAGCACCACGTCACGCTGTCTGTCCTCGCGCTCGCGCTCCTGCTCTCCTCCTGCGGCGAGCCCATCAACAAGAAGCCTCCGACCATCCAAGCGACGGTCAAGGCAGCGCCGGAGGAGGTCCTCGAAGAGGACCTGACCCCCGAGCAGCGCGCCGCGGCCGAGGCCGCCGCCCAGGCCGCAGAGGAAGAGCGCCTCGCCGCCGTTGCCAAGGCCGAGGCCGAAGCCGCGGCCGAGGTCGCGCGCCGCGTGGCGCGCAAGGCCGAGGCCGACCGGCGCCGCAAGGAGCGCGCGGCCGAGATCTTCGGCGAGGTCATGGAGCCCCTGACCGAGGCGTCCGAGGCCTACGACCGCCACGAGAGCCTCGACGAGAGCTCCTGGTTCGGGACGGACCAGGAGGACAACATGGAGCTGATCAACGAGATCCTCGACCAGGCCATGGGCGTGCTCGGCGTGGGTGAGATCGCCGAGACGCGCCAGCGCCTGCGCACCCTCGAGGAGGAGATCATCGAGCTCGAGGCGGACCTGCTCGACCTGCGCGAGCAGCGCGTCAGCGCGCCCCTGGCCGAGAAGCTCAGCAAGCTCGAGAAGACCTACAAGACCAGCCGCGAGGAGATCGACATCGCGATCGGCAAGGCCGAGGTCGGTGTCGTCGAGCGCGAGGCCGAGATCCGCGACCTGGAGATCACCTTCGTCGAGCACATGCAGGACATCGGCGTCGAGCTCGACCTCGAGTCCGCGCGCAGCCTGCTGTCGACCGTGACCGGCGACGACTTCGTCGAGATGTGCGTCGTGTTCGACAACGTGCGCGGCGTGACCCTGCAGCTGCAGGAGCTGACCGAAGAGTCCGGCGAGTCGCTCGATGCGGCCAAGCGCTACTACGGCTCGTACGTCGTGCTGATCCGCCTGATGGACCGCATCCAGAAGGACTTCGTGCAGCGCACGCGCGAGGAGATGGTGCCGCGCTTGGCCGAGCTCTCGAAGGAGGCCGAGGCGCTGATCAAGGACGCCAACCGCAACATGAAGAAGGGCGGCGACAAGACCATCGGCGAGCAGAACATCCGCTCGAACCAGCTGACCATCGACGCGACCGGCTACTACGTCGAGTACCTCAAGGCCCAGGCCGACGAGATCGAGGCGCTCAACGCCGAGCTGGCCGTGGACCTGCGCGACGCGATCAACACCTACCAGACCGTGTCCCTGTCGAGCGAGGTCGCGTCTCTGATGCGCGAGAGCTCGCGCAACTTCGCCGCCCTCACGCGGCTGCAGCTGCCCGACCTACGCGGCTTCGACAACGCCGAGCTGCGCGCCGAGTTCGAGCGCCTGACCAAGCGCGTCGGCACCCCCGAGTAGCGCCGCGGGAGATGCGGTGCCACACACCCGCCGGCCGCTGACCACTCACTCCGCCCAGGCGCGGGCGTGGATGCGCAGGATCGGAACCCCGAGCTGGCCGGCGGCGTCGGCGGCTAGAGCGTCGGTGACGGTCGGCGGCAGGCCCCAGGCGAGGCGCACGACGTGGGACTTCCCGTTGAAGCGAGCGACCATCAGCTGCTCAGGCGCGTCGGGGCGCTTCTCTAGCAGCGCTGCTACCAGCTTGCGGCCGGCGTCCGTGTCGCCGAGGGCCAGGAAGACGTCGGGCTTGGTGGGCAGGAATTCCGTCGAGACCAGGCAAAGGACGCCCGCGCTCGCGAGGCTGCGCTCGGCCGTGGCACCGCGGTACAGCTGCTTGCCCTCGAGCCGCACGCGCCGGCCGTACCAGGCCAAGCCGGCGCCGATGAGCAGCATGCCGAAGCCCAAGAGGCGCGCGACGAAGGCGGCCTCGGCCCCACGCGGGTTGGCGACGAACACGAAGCTCAGGCTGACCAGCAGGAAGCCGATCGGCACGAGCACCACTGCGGTGCCGAAGGCCACCGGCCGGTCGCGGATCAGGATCGGAGAGGACATGGCTGCAGTAGGAAGAATTGGAAGCGGCACTGCAACCGATGCGTGGGCTGAGCGTCTTCGATGGTGAGCCCCCCTCCTCACCCGACGCTCGACCCCGAAACGACACGACCATGAAGAAGCTCGTCCTCGCTGCCCTCGCCACCACCGCTGCCCTGGCCATCACCGCTGGCATCGGGCTCGCCCACAAGGGCTCGTTCCACAGCCACGTCCACTCCTCCGCATGGGACGTCCCCGACAACCGCTCGACGATCGTCGTCGACCACAGCGCCGTCGCGTCCAACATCTCGATCAACATGGCGCCGGGCATCGACAAGAGCATCCGCTACGAGGTCTACGTGCAGCCCATGGGCGAGGACAAGCATGTGCTCTTTGAGGGCTACCTCTCCCAGCCCAACCAGCCGCGCACGGTCGGGGTCCCGGTGGGAGCGAACCTCAAGATCCACGACGACGAGTCCGCCATCGACGACGACTACGGGATCGCAGGCTGCTACTGGGACAACTGAAGACCATGAAGCGCCAACTGCCATGGGTCGGACTCGGGCTGCTACTGGCCCTGATCGCGGTCTGGATGCTGGATCCCGGAGCCGGCCAGATCCCGAGCGGGATCGAGCACGGTGGCTCGGGAGCGCGGGCGGCGACCGCTCCCGAGCTCGCCCCGGGCCTGCCTCTGCGGACCGAGGTCGAGGGCCTCACCGGCGACTCGACGGCCAGCACGACGAAGCTCGGCGAGCTGCTCTTGTACGACCAGCGCAGCCGAACCCTGGCCCCGCCGGCGCGCTGGCAGGCCAGGTCCGACAACGGGCTCGTGTTGGTAGTCGTGCTCGACCAGCGCGGGCTGGCCCAGCTGCCCGTGGGGACCTGGACCCTGACCGAGGAGACTGGCGCCTGGCGCACGCTGCAGCCCACGGTCGAGGTCCGCTCCGGCGAGCGCAGCGACTGCGCCTGCCTGGGGCCCGCGCGGCTCGAGCTCGAGGTGCTCGACCGAGTCACGGGCGCGCCCCTCGCCGGCGCGCAGGTGTCCGTCCGCTTCCTGACCCAAGAGCAGGCCATGTGGCAGGTCGTCACCGGCCAAGAGCCCAGGTCGACCTTCGATGTCGAGCTGCACACCGACGCAGCCGGCCGCCTAGCCCTCGACCAGCCCGAGCTCGCCTGGTCCGACCTGCACGTCCGCCACGCGGGACACCTGCCCATCCACCGGCGCCTCGACGGCGACCTACCCGGCAGCTTGACCCTGCACCTGCAGCCCGTCCACAGCAGCGCGCGGGCCCTTGAGCTGGTCGCGCTCGCCGGCGCCCAGCCCCTCGAAGGCGTCGAGGTCAGCATGGGCGGCGCCCTCGTTGGCGAGACCGACAGCGAAGGGCGCCTGGCCATCCCCGACCCCGCCCCTTTGGAGCTGCGCCTCGAGCTCGGCGGCCGGGCCTTCCCCAGCTCGATCACGAGTCCGCCGATCGACGCCCGCGGCAGGATCGAGCTGCAGGTCGCGGAGTCCGTAGCCGGCACGCTCCAGGTCCAGGGCTCCGAGGCTCGCCAGGCCCACGTGCTGGTGCGCTTCGAGCCCGGCGGCGCAGCTGCGCCCCAGCCCCACGGGGTGCTCGGCGACCTGCCCATCGACGACGCAGGAGGCCTGGCCCTGGTCCTGCCGAAGCAGCGCGCGGCGGCCATCGAGCTGCGCGCCTCGGACGGAAGCTTGGGACAGCTGGTCTTCATCCCGGACGCGCAAGGCTGGACCGAGAGCCTGGCCGTCGAGCAGCACCCGACCCTCTTCGTGCACGTCCGCCACGACGGACGCACGCCGCCGGGGACCAAGCTCTCGGTCGACTACCGCAGCCAGCGCGTCCCGATCGAGCCCCTCGCCGACGGCAGCTTCCCCGTACCCCTCGACCAGCAGCCAACGGCCTTCCTGGTCACAGCCCCCAAGTACGAGCGCCTGCTGCTCGAACGCCGCTCGATGGAGCCCATCGTCGAAGGCCGCCTGGACGTCGACCTCGTGCCCCTACGGCCCCTCGCGGGACGCCTCATGGCGGAAGGCGAGGGCGTACCCGGAGCCGTCCTGGACTTCCGGGACGACCTCGCGAGCTTTGCCTTCGAGGAGCGCGCGCCCGGCTGGATCGTGCAGCTCGCCCGGGTCGAGCTGGTCACCGACGCCACCGGTCACTTCGAGGGGCTCGTGCCCGACCGGCGGCTCGAGGTCCGAGCCCAGCGAGGGTCCCCCGATGGCGGCCAGGTCTGCTTGCTGGTCGTCGCCCGACCGGGAGGCGAGCTCCAGCCGCGCCTGACCCTAACCGAGCCGCTGCCCGAGCCGCCCGGGCTGCTCGAGCTCACCTGCGAGCTGCCGCGCCGCTATCACTTCGAGGCCTTCGACGGCGTGACCGGCCTCGCGGTCTCAGGGCTACAGCTGCTGGCGGGCGCCAACCGCTTCCGCACCGAAGGCAACACCCTCGAGGTCGAGCTTCCGCCCAGCGCCACCCACCTGCGCTTCACCAGCGGCGACCTCTCCGCCGAGCTTGGCCATGACGAGCTGACCTCGGGCACGATCCGGGTCGAGCTGTTCGGCCAGCTCCCCGTCGTCCTCAGGCCAGGCACCGCCGAGGGTCTGAGCCTGCCCACCGGGACGCGCCTGTGGGTCCAGCCGATGCGCCGCAGGCAGCTCAGCCTGTACGCCTCGGGCGCCCCCTCGACGCCGTCGGTGGACGAGCAGGGTCTGGTGACCGTCCAGCTCCCGACCAATGGCGAGACGACCCTGCTGCTCGAGCTCCGCGGCCAGGCCGCCGAAGCCTGGAGCCTCTCTCCGGACCGGATCGACTGCACGCCGGGCGACGTGGTCGAGGTCCTCTTGGTGCCCAAGGACCCCGACTGACCTAGTGAGCCGCTGTCCGGAGCAGGCGCCAGGCGCCCGGACCCTCGACGGTCAGGTCGAGCGACTCAGCGCCGCCGGCGTCGAACCAGTGGACCTCGAAGGGGAAGGTGCCGGTGGGCAGCTGGGCCGTGCCCGAGCGCGCCAGCCGGCCGTGCTGCCCGTCGTTGTCGATGAGCTCGTGCTCCGCGAGCAGCACCCGACTGCCGTCGTCGCTGGCCACGGTGATGCGGTAGAGGCCCGGCTCGTCGACCTGCAGGTAGCCGTGGAAGCGGGCCGCGATCGCGTCCTGCCCTGCGAGCGGCTCGAGGGCCCCAACGTCGCGGAGCACCAGGCTTCCGGCACCGCTGCTGCCCAGACCGCGCCCACTCGCGAAGGCCTCGCCTTCCAACACGACCCCGGGCACCTGCAGCGAGAAGGGGCCCAAGAGCGGCTCCCACTCGGCCGCAAGCGCCCCACCCGTGGCGGTGCTCGCCGCGGTCTCGTCGGCGAAGGCCGGCAGGCTGCCGATCAGCCCCGCGCCGGTGAAGCGCAGCGCCTCGAGCCAGAGCCCAGGCTCCATGGCCGCCAGCTCTTCGGCCGAGGCCGCGACGAAGGGCGCGAAGCCGACCCGGACCGAGGGTCCGAGGCGCTTGCGGTCGCGAACGACCGCGACCTCGAGGGTGCACGCCTCGGTGACCGCGAGCGGCTTGTACCAGCGCGGATCGCCCAGGTCGCAGCCGACCGGCCCAGGGGTCGCGTCGCCGGTGCCGAGCCCCGGGCGCGGCCCGAAGTCCCCGTCGTCGTCGAGCACGAACCACATGCGGTGGCGCTCGTCGAAGTCGAGGCTCGCGCGGTCGAACAGGCCGGGCAGCTCGAAGGTCGTGCTGCCCTCGAAGACGACCAGGTCCGCGGCCACCTCGGGCTCGGGGATCCGGTAACCGACGCCGCGCGCGTCCAGGTGCTCGAGCTGGCGCAGGAGCCGCCGCTGGAAGCCGAGCCAGTCGCGCGCTTCGGGCTGGGACCAGACCACCTCGCAGAGGGCGAGCAGCCGCGGGAAGGCCATGTACTCGACCTTCTGCCAGTCGTGGAAGTACTCGCTCCACAGCTGGCCCTGGGCGCCGAGCACGTGGTGGCGCTCGGACGCGGCCAGCTCCGGCGGCACGGGCTCGAAGGCGTAGACCTTCTCCAGGGGCAGCATCCCGCCGATCGCCTCGGGCTCGCCTGCGGGCCCCGCCTGGTAGTAGTCGAGGTAGGTGTGGCTGGTGGGCGCCATGATGATGTCGTGGCCGGCCTTGGCCGCCTCGATCCCGTGGTCCCAGCCGCGCCAGACCATCATCGTCGCGCCGGCGGGCAGGCCGCCCTCCTGGATCTCGTCCCAGCCGACCAAGCGCCGGCCGTGGTCGGAGAGGTAGCGCTCGAAGTGCGCCACGAACCAAGCCTGCAGCTCGTCCTCGGTCTCGAGCCCGAGCTCGGCCATGCGCGCTTGAGTCGTCGGGCTGTCGCGCCACTGCTGCTTGGGCGCCTCGTCCCCGCCGATGTGCACGAACTCGAAGGGGAACAGCTCGAGCACCTCGTCGAAGACCTGCTCGTAGAAGCCGAGCGTGTAGTCCGAGGGGTGCAGGGTGTTGCGGTGCACGCCCCAGCGGTGGCCGACCTCGAGGCCGGCGGTGAACTCGGGATTGCCGAGCTCGGGGTAGGCCGCGATCGCGGCGGTGCTGTGGCCGGGTAGCTCGATCTCGGGCATCACGTCGATGCCGAGCGCGGCCGCGTAGGCGACCACGTGGCGCACCTCGTCCTGGGTGTAGAAGCCGCCGTAGGGAACGCCGTCGTCGGACGAGCGGTCCCCGCGCACGGGCGTCGACTTGCGCCAGGCGCCGACCTCTGTCAGCTTGGGGAAGGCCTTGATCTCGATGCGCCAGCCCTGGTCCTCGGTGAGGTGCCAGTGGAAGACGTTGAACTTGTAGAAGGCCATCGCGTCGAGCAGGCGCTCGATGTCCTCGACCGCGTAGAGGTAGCGCCCGACGTCCAGGTGCACCCCGCGCCAGCGGAAGCGCGGCGCGTCTTCGATCACCAGCGAGTCGAAGGGGATGTACGTGCCCTTGAAGTGCTCCCAGGCTGTGGGCCTCGCGAACTCCGGCGAGAGCAGCTGCTGCAGGGTGGCGAGGCCATGGCCCAGGCCGCGCTCGCTGGCGCCGCGCAGCAAGAGGCGCTGGCCGGCCACCTCGATGCGGTAGGTCTCCTCGGCGACGAGGTCGAAGGCTTGCCCCTCGAAGCGATGGGCCAGGTTCGGGTCGATGGCGACGTGGACCGCCCTGTCCGCCGGCGGCCCCATCGCAGCCTCGAGGTCCCAGCCGGTGCCGGCCTCGAGGTAGCGCTCGAGCCGCTCGGCCGTGCGCTGCGAAGCGCCGGCGAAGTCCTCGCTCCACGCGATGCGCGTGTCGCGCCCCAGGTAGAAGCTGCCGCCCCCCGTGGCGTCGGTGGCCACGACCGACAGCGGCGCGGGCACCAGGTCGAGGCTGGCCGCCTCGAAGGGCGGGCCCGCGTCCCCGAGCTGCTGCCCCCCGAGGCGCATGGAGCTGGAGCAGGCGGTCAAGAGCAACAGAGGCAGGCATCGGAGGAGCATGCCCGGAAGGTACCAAGGGCGCCGGCAACCCACCAATAAGGTAGAGTGCGCTCCCCAGGCTCCCGAGGAACCCCACCCATGCCCATCTTCCCCCTCGCCATCATCGCGGGCGCAGTCCTGATCACTGTGCTGCTCACCGTCCTGCTGCTCTCCGCCGAGCGCAAGGGCCGCGACTAGGGGCGCCTGGAGCCCCCTTTCGAGACTCTTACCTCCCCAGGTAGCCCCCCCGATTCGCTCGCTCGCAGACCCGATTGAGACAATTTGTCGCTAGGCTGTCGGCACCGAGCGGGAGCCGCTCGGACTGTCACGAATACCCCCTGCGAACTGGAAACATGAGCATCATCGAGAAGGGCGCCGTCGCGCCCGACTTCAAGCTCGAGAGCCACACCGATGAGTCGGTGTCCCTCTCCAGCCTCCGCGGCAAGAAGGTCCTCCTGGTCTTCTACCCGCTCGACTTCACCCCGACCTGAAGCACGGAGATCCCGGGCCTGAACGCGCTGAACAGCGAGTTCGAAGCCTGCAACACCCAAGTTCTGGGTGTCTCCGTCGATAGCAAGTTCAGCCACAAAGCCTGGGCCGCAGGCTTCGCTGGCATCAACTACCCCCTACTGGCGGACTTCCACCCGAAGGGTGCGGTCTGCAAGGACTACGGGCTCTGGCTCGACGGTCCTGGCATCGGTGACCGCGCTACGGTCCTGATCGACGCGGACGGCGTCGTCCAGTGGGCCGAGTCCGTCGGCCCCGGCGGCAAGCGCGACCCCCAGGAGCTCCTCGCTCGCTGCCAAGCCATCTAGGCCCAGCGACAGGACCCACGGCGGCGGGGGGGGCGCGCCGCCCCGGGGCCCCCCCCGCGCGCCGGGCGGGCCCCCGCCCCCCCCCCCCCCCCCCCGCGCCCACCCCCCCCCCCCCACCCCCCCCGCGCCGCCCCCCCCGCGCCCCGCGGGGGCCCGCCCCCCCCCCCCCCCCCCCCCCCCCCCGCTGCTCGTTCCAGGACCCCATCGTCCGGGAGCCATGCTCCAGCGTTGTCCAGAAGGCCCGCGCCTGTCAGGATCAAGCCATGGAAGTCGCCCCCAAGCATGCCGTCGCCGTGATCGGGGCTGCCACAGCCGGCGCCGAGGTCGCCTCCCTGCTCGCCGCCCGCGGCATCCTCGTGGCCGTCTTCGAGCGCAACGCGCGCCCCTTCGGCAAGATCGAGGACGGCCTGCCGCGCTGGCACGAGAAGCTGCGCAACCGCGAGTACCTCAGCATCACCGAGAAGCTCGACCACCCGCTCATCGAGTACGTGCCCTCGACCGCCGTCGGCCAAGATGTCGACTTCACCGAGCTGGTCGAGGCGTGGGGCTTCGCCGCCGTCGTGCTGGCCAACGGCGCCTGGCGCGATCGCCCGCTGACCCTGGGTTCGGGCAGCGACCCCGCGCCGCTCGTCGGCCGCGGACTCGAGTACCAGAACCCCTTCGTGATCGGCTTCAACCACGAGCACGACGAGTGCTTCGAAGGGCGCCGTCCCGAGGTCGTCGATGGGGCTGCTGTGATCGGTGGCGGCCTCGCGGCGCTCGACGTCGCCAAGATCCTCAACCTGACCATGGCCACGCGCGCCTTCCACGCGCGCGGCATCGAGATCACGCTCGAGCACCTCGAGCACGAGGGCATCGACGCCTGCCTCGAGCGCAACGAGCTGGAGTGGTCGGACCTCGGGCTGCGCGGCGCCACCATCTACTACCGCCGGCGCGTGGCCGACATGCCCGTCGCCGCGATCCCCGAGGGCGCCGACGCCGCGCGCCGCGCCAAGGTCGAGGCCACGCGCGAGAAGCTGGTCGCCAAGGTGCGCGCCAAGTACCTGGTCGAGGTCGCGCCCCTGTCCGCGCCGGAAGAACTGATCGTCGAGGACGGTCGCCTTGCTGGCCTCCTCTTGCGCCGCACGGTGATCGCCGACGGCCGCCTGATCGAGACCGCCGAGACCTACGCGGCGCGCCACCCCTTGGTCGTCTCGTCGATCGGCTCGATCCCCGAGGCGATCGGCGGCATCCCGATGAAGGGCGAGCTGTACGCCTTCGCCGACTGGCACCGCGGCACCTTCGCGGGCCTCGACAAGGTCTTCGCCGTCGGCAACGTGCTGACCGGCAAGGGCAACATCGCCGTCTCGCGCCGCCACGCCAGGGAGGTCACCGAGGAGGCGATCGAGGCCTACCTCGGCCTGCGCGAGGCGAACGACAACGACGCCAACCCGGCCCAGGGCCCCCAGGGGATCGCGGACGCGGCCGCCGAGCTCAGCTCACGGGTCGCCAAGCACACGACCCTCCAGCCCCCGCTCACCGAGGCCACCCTCGCCAGCCTCCGAGCGCGCATCGCCGCCCGCCAGACCGCCGTCGGCTACCAAGGCGACCTCGCCACCTGGATCGAGACCGTCGGCCTCCCCTGC
>JARGPD010000025.1:21478-30421 GCA_029212845.1 Planctomycetota bacterium | reverse complement strand
CAGCTCCCTCTCCAGCGCCCCCGAGCTCCGACCCGAGCTCGAACAGGTTCCGTACCGCGCACGGTGCCAAATGCTCCCCATGGATAGGGACATCCCGGCTAGAGTCGAGGCCATGAAGAACGTCCTCCTCGGCCTCGCCGCCCTTGGCGCAGCGGCTGCGCCCGCCCTTGCCCAGTACCCCATCGATCCAGCCCTGAACCTCGCCGTCGCCGACGGGGCCTTCGAGGAGGCTCAGCCGAAGGTCGTCGCCACCTCCGACGGCGGCTGCTACGTCAGCTGGTTCGCCTCGGACCCGTCCGGCTCGCCGGCCTTCGGGTACGACGTGCGCCTGCAGCGCCTGAACCGCGCCGGCCAGCCCGAGTGGCCCGCCGGAGGCATCCTGGTCGCCGACCGCGGCTTCTCCTCGACCCAGGACTACGGCCTGGCGGTCGACCCGAGCGGCAACGCCCTGCTGGCCTTCCGTGACGACCGCGGGGTCGGCACGCAGATCACCGCCGCGATGGTCACCCCCGCCAGCCTCCAGCTGTGGGGCCCGACGGGGGTGCAGCTGACGAGCACGACCGACTTCCTCGCGGCGCCCAAGATCTGTGGCACCACCGACGGCCACGTGATCGTGGCCTGGACCCAGAACAACACCGTGCGGCTGCAGCGGCTCGACGCCCTCGGCGCGAACACCTGGGGCAGCGACATCGTGCTCAGCTCGGGCGGCGCCTTCTCGCTCTCGGACATGCACGCGTCGGACAACGGCTCGGCGATCTTCTCGTTCGTGTCGGACTCGGGCAGCTTCGGCTCGCCGCGCGAGCTCAAGGCCCAGAAGGTCAGCCCCGCCAAGGTGCCGCTCTGGGGCGCCGGGCACGTGGCGCTGCTCGACAGCGGCTCGCTGCAGTTCGGCAACTTCCCGACCTTCATGCCCGACGGCGCAGGTGGCGCGGTCTTCGCTTGGTACACCAGCTCGCCGAGCCTCGAGGTCTATGCCCAGCGCCTCGACGCCGCCGGCAACGAGCTCTTCCCCCACAACGGGGTCGCCGTGTCGACCGACGCCAGCCAGCTGCGCGTGGGTCCCAGCCTGGCCTTCGACGCCACCGAGCAGGAGCTCTTCGTCGCCTACGAGGAGCTGAACTCGAGCCAGAGCATCGACGGCGTCTCGGCCCAGAAGTTCGACGCGGCGGGCAACCGCATGTGGGGCGCCAGCGGCCTGGCCCTGCAGCCGCTCGGCGGCAACGACTACGGCGACGTGAGCGCGGCAGAGCTGACCGTCGGCTCGACCGACGGCCTGCTCGTGACCTACTCCGACAGCGCCGGCTTCGGCCAGGACCAGCTGGTCTCCCAGCGCGTCGACGACGCCGGCGGCCTGCTCGGTGGGACGATCCCGCTCTCGACCACGCCGGCCCAAAAGTACCGCGTGACGAGCCGGACGACCCCGTTCGGCCACGTGGTCGCCGTCTGGCAGGACGACCGCAGCGGCAGCCCGGGCATCTTCGCCCAGGACGTGCTGCCCAGCGGTGAGCTCGGCGGTGCGGCCGGCGCGGTGCCGATCCTCGGCAGCGGCACGAACCCCGTCGCCCTGCTCTCGCTCACGCCCCCGATGCTCGGCCACGTCTGGTCGGTCGGCGTCGACAAGTCGGCCAACCCCGGCGCGATCGCCACCGCCATCTTCGGCTACGCGGCCGCGAGCGCCCCGGTCGCCCTGCCCCAGGGCGAGCTGCTGCTCGACCTGACCAGCCCCTACGTCTTCGTCAGCGTGGTCGCCGGCCCCGTCACCATCGACAACCACTTCTTCCCGGTCCCTGGCTCGATCGACCTGGTCGGCATCCAGCTCGCCTGCCAGGCAGCCCTCGTCGGCGGCGCCGGCGACCTCCTCACCAACGGCCTCCAGGTCACCCTCGGCCTCTAGCCAGCGAGGGCCCTGGTCCCCGACGAAGTCAGCGCGCTGCCTGCCATCACAGAGCCCAGACCGACGGTACGGTGTCAGGCACCGTACCGTCGGTCTACTGCTAGACCTTCGCCCTGCCTGCCATGCCCGACCTCGTCCTCTATGACTCCGGCTGTGCCGTCTGCCGCGCCTTCCGGGATTTTGTCCAGGAGCGCGACAAGCGCGGTCGGCTGCGGCACGAGCCGCTCGGGAGCGCCGCGCACCTCGAGCGCGTCTCGGAAGAGCTGCGGGCCGAAGATCCCGACAGCGTGATCGTCGTGACCGAGGCCGGGGAAGAGCTGATCCGCACTGCCGCGGTGCGGCGCATCCTGCTGCGACTCGGCGCACCCTGGTCCTGGCTCTCCAAGCTGCTTGGCTGCCTGCCCGACTCCTGGACCGACCGCGCCTACCGCGAGATCGCCGCCCGCCGCCGCGGCCTCCTCGGCGCCAAGCAACCCCACACCTGAAGCTCGAAGCGACCGCCCGCGTGACGGGCCAAGGGCAGCTGGGGGCGAGCGACGCCTTCCCTGACCGCTAGGTGCTGCAGGAAGTCGGCGAACCCCAAGCTGCAGCAGCGGGCGGGCGGGCGCGACACAGCGCCGAGGTGCAGCGCCTCGGCCAAGCGGCTCAGTCGGGGCGCTCTTCCGGCTTGAGGAAGCGGTCGAGCCACTCGATCGTCTCGGCCTGCACGTGCAGTACGGACTCGCGGGCGCGGTAGCCGTGGCTCTCGGCCGGCAGCATGACCAGGCGCGCCTGGCCGCCGTTGCCCTGGATCGCCTGGTACAGGCGCTCGGACTGGATCGGGAAGGTGCCCGAGTTGTTGTCGATCTCGCCGTGGATCATCAGCAGCGGCTCGTTGATCTTGTCCGCGTGCATGAAGGGCGAGACCGAGAAGTAGGCGTCCGGCGCCTCCCAGAAGGAGCGTCGCTCGGACTGGAAGCCGAACGGCGTCAGGGTCCGGTTGTAAGCGCCCGAGCGCGCGACCCCCGTGGCGAACAGGTCCGAGTGGGCCAGCAGGTTGGCGGTCATGAAGGCGCCGTAGCTGTGGCCGCCGACGGCGCAGCGGTCGCGGTCCGCGATGCCACGCTCGACCGCGAAGTCGATCGCCGCCTGGGCCGAGGCCACGATCTGCTCGCGGAAGGTGTCGTTCATCGTCTCGGCATCACCGACCACGGGCATCGTCGCGCCGTCCATCACGGCGTAGCCCTGGGTCAACAGCGCCAGGTGCGAGAGGCCCGAGATGCGCGTGTAGCGCGCCGAGCTGCCGCTCACCTGGCCCGCGGTCCCGGGATCGTTGAACTCGCGCGGGTAGGCCCAGACCATCAGCGGGTAGCGCTGGCCCTCGACGTGGCCGGGCGGTAGGTACAGGGTCGCCGACAGGGGCACGCCGTCGCTGCGCTCGTAGGTGACCAGCTCCTTGTGGACCTCGTCGAGCCAGGCCGGCGGCGGCGTGGCCTCGGTCAGGTTCACGATCTGGTCGCCGCTGTGCAGGCGATAGACCGGCGCCTCGGTGGCCGACTCGCGGCTGGTGTAGAACAGCATCCCCTCGCCGAGGGCCACGACCGACTCGTACTCGCCCTCGGCGCACTGCCACAGGCGCTCGGTCGCGCCGCTCAGGAGGTCGACGCGGTCGAGGAAGGGGAAGTCGCCGGCGGGGCTCGAGCCGCTGCCGGCGCGGTAGGCCAGGCCCTCGTCGAGGCGCACCAGCGAGCGACCGTCGGCACGCTGGCGCGTCATCAACCGGCCCGGGTTGCCATAGCGATCGGCCGAAGCGCGGTCCTCGATGGCGACCGGCTCGACGTCGCGCAGCTCGTCGTGCAGGATGCTGCGGGTCCAGCGGCGGTCGCGGTCGTACTCGCTCGTGATCACGTGGGCCGGGTCCTCGGTGAAGGCCAGGCCGCGGGCGCGGTGCTCGGTGGCCCAGCGCGCCTCGGGCTCGCCGGTGAAGGGCGCGGCGTGAGCGAACCACTGGTCGCGCGACTCGACCTCGCGCTTGGGGTCGCCGCCGTCCTGGGCCTCGACCCACAAGAGCGTCGCCGGCGCGTGGGGGTGCCACTGGATGCTGCGGCGGCCCTCGCGCACGCCACCGATCGGGATGCCCGCGTCCAGGGGCTTGTGCTCGACCACGTGGGCCTCCTCCTTCGGGTCACCGAGGTTTTGGACCTCGGTCGTGCTCGGGAAGGACCAGTAGGTCAGGAGGTAGCTGAAGGGGCGCTCGATGCGCGTGACCAAGAGGTGCTCGCCGTCGGGCGCGACCCCGAAGCTCGAGTACATGGCCGCCGGGCCGACGACCCGGCTGGAGACCCCCCGGCTGGCTGGGTTCTGCTCGTTTGGCTCCAGGTCGAAGAGCCGCAGCTCGCTCGTGGCATGGAACTCGAACAGGTCCGCGTCGTAGGGATTCTTGAGCAGGTCCTGGAAGGTGCGCACGGGCGAGGTCTGGCCCGCGGTCTCCTGCACGCTCGGGCCCGAGGGCACGCGCGGCTCCGCCGGTGCCTCACCGCGGCCTTCGGGCACCACCGTCGCCAGGATCTGGTCCGAGCCCGCGAGCCAGTCGAAGCCGCCGAGCACGGTGTTCAGCCGCGGCGTGATGCGCCACCAGCCCGTGGGTCGGTCGACGTCGACGGCGTACAGCTCGGTGGTCCCGCGGCCACCGGACTCCGGCGGCGCCGAGGGCCCCGTGAAGGCGAAGCGGCTCGAGTCCGGCGCCCAGCTCACCGACGCGATGCCCGTCACCTCGCCGAGGTCGATGCGCGTGTCCTCCAGCGTCTCCAGGTTGCGCAGCACCAGCCCGCGGTCGTAGCCCGTGCGGTAGCGCGCCGACGCGACCGGGTCGATGCGCAGCCCGGCCAGGCGCAGCATCGGCCGCGACACCTCGGCGATCGACGGCATCGCGTTGCGCTCGATCAGCACCATCCACTTGCGGTCGGGGCTCATCGAGATGCGCGGCGACGGTGCGGCGTCCAAGAGCTCGACCACCTCCGGCGGCGGCAGCTTGTAGCCATCGCCGATGGACGCGAGGCTCGGGGGAGCGAAGGGAAGGAAGAGGGGCAGCAGCGTGAGGGTCGTCAGCATGGTGGAGCGCCTGGGCCAGGGTGTCGGGACCCGTTCAGGATAGGGCCCGCCCCGCACCTCTGCGAACGTGGCGCTCGGGACGGGCCCCCACGTGGCCCCTGGGCTTACCGGGGCCTTGCCGTCCCGGTTCGAACGGCGGGCGGAGTACTCGCCTCCGGTTCCGGCTACGATCTGCCCCATGCCCATGGACGCCCCAAGATCACCGAGCCCGGAGGCACGCGCCCTGCGCTTGGCCGTCCTGCTGCTCGGCTTCTGGGGCCTCGGCTGGATCGGGCGCGAGGCCTTCCTCGGCCTGCCCGGCGACCCCCTCGCCGGGCTTGACGCGAGCCCCGTCGCGCGCCTCGGCGCCGCCCTCTCCGAGTCCGAGACCGAGCGCATCGCGCGCCACCTCGACGCCAACCGCCCCGGCGCCGCCGACCTGCTCGCGGTCCTCAGGTCCGAGCTGCCCGCCGACGCCGCGCTGATCGGTTTCCACCGCACCGCCGACCAGGCCACGCAGCCCGAAGAGGCGGCCCAGCGCGCCTCGGCCCTCGCGCTGCTCGGCCAGCTGCAGCTGCTGCTGCACCCGATCCCGGTGCACCCGATGCCGAACCTCGGGCCGGACTGGACGCCGCCCGCGGGCATCGACCTCCAGCACCTCTGGGCCCTCGACCTCGGCTACCCCACGCCCGAGCTGCTCGAGGCCGTGCTCGAGCCCGCGCGCGCGACCCCCGCCGGCACCCTGTGGCGACCGCTCGACCCGGAGCGCCAGCTGTGATCGCGCTCCTCTGGGTGGCCCTGATCACCTGGCTCACCGGCACGCGCCTCTTGACCCTGTTCGGCCTCGACGCGCGCGACGACCGCCTCGGCTGGTTCGGCTGGAGCATCATGGGCGGGTCCCTCGCCAGCAGCCTCTTGCTGTTCCTCCTGTTCTGGGCCTTGCCCGGCCAGCTCGACGCCGTCGCGGTCATGCTCGCCCAGGCCGTCGTGGCCCTGCTGCTCGGGCTGCTCGCACGCAAGCGTCGCCGCCGGCTCGTGCCCGCGGTGGTCGAGCCCAGCCGCACGCCCTCGCTGCTCTTCCGCTCGGCCGTCGCCCTCGCGATCGCCTTCAGCGTGCTGCGCATCCTCGACGGCAACCTCGTGCCGGCCCTCGCAGGCGACGAGGCCATGCTGTGGGGCTATCGCGCGCGGGTGATCGTGTCCGAGGGTGGGCTCGGCGCTGACTACCTCGCCGCGATGGCCAGCCCGGCCCTGCGCCACGAGGACTACCCCCTGTGCGGCTCGCTGCTGCAGTCCTGGGTGCTGCTCCTGGACGGGCCCGGTGACATGGTCGGCCTGCGCCTGCCGCTGCAGCTCTTGGCCCTCGGCCTGGTGACCAGCCTGGCCGCGGCCCTGCGGCGGCACACCGAGCCACTGGTCGGCGCCGCCCTGCTGCTGGGCTTCGCGGCCCTGCCCCACACGCGGGGGGCGCTCCAGAGCGCGGGGGCCGAGGCGCCGGTCGCCCTCGGCCTCTTGGTCGCCGCCGACGGCTGGCTGCGCTTCGAGCGCGACGGCCGCCGGGCCTGGCTCGGCCTCGCCAGCCTGGGCATGGCCCTGGCCCTGTTCACCAAGAACGACGCGGCCCTGTTCACAGCGACCCTCGCCGCAGGCGTCGCGCTCGCGCGGCTGTTCGGCAGCGGCCGGCGCCTGCCCGTGCCGACGCTCGCTTGCCTGGCCCTGATCCCCATCGGCGTGGTCGCCCTCCAGCAGAGCTTCAACCGCTGGGCTGGCTTCCACAACGACCTGATGACCGGCAAGGGCAGCGGCGAGGGGCTCTTCACGCGCCTGGTCGACCAAGCGCCCTCGTACCTGCCGACCACGGCCGCCTTCTTCGGCGACGAGCTGCTCACCCACCCGCGCTACGATGGCCTCGTGTTCGGCCTCCTGATCCTCGCTGGCGCCGCCGCCCTCGTGCGCTGGGCCAGTGGCCCGCGCACCAAGCTGGACGTCCCCACTCCGCGCGCCGGCTTCACGCCGCGCCCCTGGCAGCACGCTCCCCTGGCCCTCACGAGCGCAAGCCTGGCCGCCCTCTTCGGCCTGTTCCTGGTCTACGTCGCCACGCCCCAGCCCCTGGTCTGGCACCTCCAGTCGAGCGCGCCCCGGGTCGCCTGGCAGCTACTGCCCCTGGCCTACCTGGCCCTCGCGGTGCACGTCGCCGACGCCAGCCGGCCCCGCCCGGAGGGGCGCCCGTGAACCCCAGCCGACTCACCCCCGAGCTGGCCCAGCACCTGGCCAACTCCTACCCGCACAACCACGACTACCGCATCAGCGGCAGCAAGCTGCGCCCGTCGTTCCAGCTCTGGCGCCGCTGGCGCAAGCTGCGCAAGCACTACCGCTACAGCAGCGGCCCGAACCGACGCCCGAGCATGGACTCGCTGCTCGACCTGTCGTCCTGCAAGGGCTTCTTCGTGCTCGATGCGGCCCAGCGCCTGTGTGCCAAGCGGGTCCTTGGGATCGACGTGCACGAGCTCGACCTCGAGGCCAGCCGGGCCGCGGCCGCGCAGCTGGGCCTCGGCCGCGCGCACTTCGAGAAGCTGCACCTCGACGAGCTGGTCGAGCGCGGTCAGCAGCCCTTCGAGACGGCGCTCTTGGTCAACTCCTACCCGTACCTCTACTTCGGCAGCCGCCGCGACCCGCACCACTATGGCGACCACGGGCGCATCTTCGAGCTGATCGCCCAGCTGATCGCGCCGGGCGGCCGCTTGATCTTCAGCAACCGCGCCGAGCTCGAGCGCTGCCCCGCCCACATCCAAGAGCTGGCCCGCGAGCGCGGCTTGGCCGGCAACTACGACGAGCGCCGCCTCCGCGACGCCGCGACCCAGCACTTCCGCATCGAGACCCACGGCAGCCTCGGCCGCATCCCCCTGTGGGTGCTCGAGCGCCGCTAGCAAGCCCCACCACCCAGCCCCCAACAGCCTGCCCATGAGCGCCGTCTCCAAGATCCCCGCCGCGCCCTCCTCGGAAGCCCGCGCCCACTTCGCCGCCCGACTCGGGTTCGAGACCGACTGCGCCGACGTCCACGCCGGCCTCGCCTCGGGCGCGCCCGACTTCGTGCTGCTCGACGTGCGCTCGCCGGCCGCCTTCGCCAACGGCCACGTGCACGGCGCCTTGAACCTGCCCCACGCCAAGATCACCGAGGCTCGCATGGCCGAGTGGTCCGCCGACACGCTCTTCGTCGTCTACTGCGCCGGCCCCCACTGCAACGGCGCCGACCGCGCAGCCCTGGCCCTCGCGAACCTCCGCCGCCCGGTCAAGCTGATGATCGGCGGCGCCAGGGGCTGGATCGACGAGGGCTTCGACCTGGTCAAGTCCTAGGAACCTTTGGCGCGAGCCACCCCCGAGCTCGAGCCGCGCCCCTGACCACTAGGGCCAGAAGGTCACCACGACCCGGCCCGTGCGCACCAGCGCGGGCATGCCGGCGGGACCAAAGTCGTAGTCGCCCAGCACCAGCTCGTCGCGGCCCACTTGGTCGAGGTCGCCGGCGAAGAGCCCGCCGCAGAAGTGGCCGCCATGCCCGCCGAGGGCGGTCACCGCAAGGTCGGGGCTGCCCGCGTCCGGCGCCGCCGGGCCGAAGGCCAGGGCCCTGTCGCCGTCCCAGACCAGGATGCGGTGCGGGCGCAGGGCCGAGAGCGAGAAGATCAATGGGTCGAGCCCCGGCCCGCCGACGAGATCGGCCAGCAGCACGCGGTAGGCGGCCAGGTCCTCCTGCTTGGGCGCGGGGCGCGTGAACGAGGCCGCGGGGTGTGGACCGCCGATCGACGGGGCCGCCAGGGCGCCTGAGAAGAGGCTGCCGCGGCCAGCCTCGCAGACGCCTCCGACGTCGTCCCGGTTGGCGCCGACGAAGACCTCACCGAACCCGTCGCCGTCGACGTCCCCGGCGTCGAGGTGCATGCCGTATCGCTCGGAGATGCAGGTGCTGGTCTGGATCTCGTCCCCGGCGA
>JARGPD010000025.1:0-21468 GCA_029212845.1 Planctomycetota bacterium | reverse complement strand
CGCCCGCCCGCCGCGGTTTGGGTGGTGGGGTGCTGCTCCGCGCCCCGGCCGCGGGGGTTGTCGGGGGGGGCCCCCCCCCGGGGGGGCGCCCCGACGCTCTGGTGCAGCACGACGAAGGTCTGGCCGGCGTTCTCGACGCAGGGCAGCACGCACGGATCGCTGGGTTGCACCCAGTTGAAGATCGCCGAGACCGCCAGGTCCATCAGGCCGTCGCCGTCCCAGTCGACCGCGGCCAGGCGGTTGCCGAACTCGTCGTGGTTGCTGTTGGGCTGGGGGTTCGGCCAGCGCGTCTGGGCCCAGGTGCCGGACTCGAACAGGAGCACCTCGCCGGCGCGGAACTGCGAGGGCGAGACCACCGCGAAGGGCGCGCCGGCGGCCACCTCCAGGCCGGGACCGCCGAGCACGTCGGCGACCACCACATCGCTGCCGAGGCGCGCGCCGGGGAAGTCTACCGAGCGACGCAGCTCGGCCAGCTGCACCGGCCCCGCGGCCCCGCGGTGGGCGAAGACCACGACGCGGCCGACTTGCTCGCTCGTGACGCTCGCGTCCCAGCCGGGCGACCCCACGGCCAGCTCCTCGTCCCCGTCGCCATCGAGGTCGCCGGCGGCGAGGGCGTAGCCGAACAGGTCGCCTGGGTGCGAGTCCTTCGGCGTCAGGGTCCAGCCATGGGTGAGCAGCGGCCCGCGGAAGATGTCGACCCGGCCGGCATAGCCAGCGCCGGGCTCACCGGGCACGCCGACGGCCAGGTCCCGGTGCCCGTCGCCGTCGAAGTCGAGGATGCAGACGTCCGAGCCGAAGCGCGCGCCGGGCGCCGGTGCGGGGTTGGCCAGGACGAAGTACGCGACGTTGCTGCCCGGCAGGTAGCCCGCCTCCGGGGTGTGCGTCGGGAAGGGCCGCTCGAGCCCGACCTGGGCCGAAGAGGCGGCGGCGAAGAGCGGCAGGGCGAGCAGCAGGATCGGTCGTGGCATGCACCGAGCCTAACACGTGACCACGGACGCATCCTCGGGGGCAGCACTCGGCCGCCTTCCTCCCTAGGATGGAGCGCCACGACTCCCCCACCCCGTCTCCCCCGACACGATCGCCATGACCCGTCCGAGCTCCTCCCGACGCAAGTTCCTCAAGACCAGCCTCGGTGCCGGCGCCGCCGCCACCGGCCTCGCCGCCTGCAGCGCGACGGGCTCGGCGACCGGCAAGCTGCGGCGCGCGCCCCGCGGCGCCAGGTACATGGGCGGCTTCGCCGCCGCGCAGCTCGAGACCGTGCGCATGGCCTTCATCGGCGTCGGCGCCCGCGGTCCGGGCCACCTGCGCAACGCGATGCAGTGCGAGGGCGTCGAGGTCGTCGCGATCTGCGACAACCACGCACCGGCCGCCGAGCGCGCGGCGAAGATGGTCACCGACGCGGGGCGCCCGGCGCCCAAGCTCTACAGCGAGGGCGACCTCGACTACCTGCGCATGCTCGAGACCGAGCAGCTCGACGCGGTCGTGATCGCGACCCCGTGGCGCGAGCACGCGCCGATGGGCATCGCCACCATGCAGGCCGGCGCCCACGCCTTCATCGAGGTGCCGATCGCCCTGACCACCGAAGAGATGTGGGACCTCGTCGACACGTCCGAGACGACCGGCCGTCACTGCATGATGATGGAGAACGTCAACTACGGCCGCGACGAGCTCCTGTTCCTCAACATGGTGCGCGCCGGGATGCTCGGCCAGCTGACCCACGGCGAGGCGGCGTACATCCACGACCTGCGCTTCCAGATGAACGAGGTCGAGCGCGGCACGGGCTCCTGGCGCACGACCCACCACGTCACGCGGGACGGGAACCTGTATCCGACCCACGGGCTTGGTCCCGTGGCCCAGTACATGAACATCGACCGCGGCGAGGACCGCTTCGAGCGCCTGGTCTCCCTCTCGTCGCCGGCCTTCGGTCGCGCCCAGTTCGCCGCGGACAACTTCCCGGCCGACCACAAGCTGCGCAACCAGGACTACATCTGCGGCGACATCAACACGTCGCTCATCAAGACCATGCTCGGCCGCACGATCATGGTGCAACACGACACCACCAGCCCGCGGCCCTACACGCGCCACAACATGATCAGCGGTACGCGCGGCACGATGGCCGGCTTCCCGACGCGCATCGCGCTCGACCCCGAGGGCAAGGGCGCCCACCGCTGGGTGCAGGGCGCGGACCTCGAGCCGATGTACGCCGAGCATGACCACCCGCTGTACACACGCCTCGCCGCGGACGCCGAGGGTGGCGGCCACGGTGGCATGGACTTCATCATGATGTGGCGCATGATCACCTGCCTGCGTGAAGGCCAGCCGCTCGACCAGAACGTCTACGAGGGCTGCAGCTGGAGCGCCGTCTCGCCCCTGTCCGAGTGGTCGGTCGCCAACGGCGGCAGCCCGGCCGAGTTCCCCGACTTCACCCGCGGCCGCTGGGTCGACACCGCGCCGCTCGACATCGTCACCTGAGCGCAGGTGACCACAGAAGCGACTGCCATAGGCCCCTGCGAGCCGCGCGGGGGCCCATGACCGCCTTGTAGGGTCCCGCTTCGGCGGCTAGGCGCGACCCTGGATGCTGGCCGGCCCAGCCTCCACCCCCCCATGCTCTCCATGTTCGACCCGGTCCGTACGACCGCAGCCACCCTCGGCGCCACGCTGCTCCTCGCTGGCCTCGCCGGCGCCCAGACCGTCACCCAGCACTACGAGCTGCACGACGTGATCCTCGACGCCGGTCCGTGGAACGGCTCCGCCGAGCTGTTCGGCAGCTTCACCTGGACCTAGCAGGTTGGCGACTTCGACAACCGCTCGGGGCAGTTCACCAGCCTCGGCGTGCGGTGGAGCTCGGAGACGCTGGCGACGCTGAACACCACGATCGAGACCGACAGCATCGAGATCACGCTGCCCGGCAGATACCGCGACAAGGGTGTCGACATCGGCATCAAGTCCCTGCAGCCCCTGTCGGAGAACATGCACTCGAGCGTGAACCTGGCGACGAGCAAGTTCGAGATCCAAGAGCGTGGTCAAGTCCGGCGTGATGACCAACGGCACCATGGCGCAGCCCTTCAACCTGCCGGCCGGCTATGGGAGCGGCACGCCGGGCACCGGCGGCGAGGTCCCCAAGCTCGACACCCGGGGCCGCCTGGCCTACCCCGGCTCGACGAACTTCTGCGCCCACGTCTGGCACCTGGTCGGCGGCTCGAGCGGCTTCCTACTGGTCGGCTTCGGCCAGACCTCGGTGCCCCTGCTCGGCATCGACCGGCTCGTGAACCACGCGGCGACGCTGACCTTCGCGAGCCAAGCTGGCGGCGTGGCAGGAGTGCTGGCGTGGGCAGCCTTGTCACGCCGCTGCCGATCCCCAGCGATCTGGCATTCGTCAGCCTCTTGCTTGATCTGCAGCTGGTCGCGATGGACACCGGCTCGCCCGATGCCCTGCTCGCAGACAGCCCGTGCTCGACGAAGAAGATCTTCCCGCAGAATCAACCCGCCCCGACAGCGAATCCGCCAATACGGAGTCCATTGATGCCGTTGGCTTTGAGCGATCTGAGCCCAATCACGGCCCGAGCATGCGAACTCCGGGGGCTGGCTGAGCCGACGTTTTTCGGTCCGACACGAGTAGTAACGTCGATGCGGGCTCACAGCCCACAGGGGCTCAATCGGAGTACGAAGAGGCTGACTGAAAGCCCATCGAAGCCCAGCATTCGTCATCGGCCGTGACATAGGCATCTGGAACCCCATCCGAGTTGGAGTCAGTCAGGATGAGACACTGACTGCTCTCAGTGTCGCAGACCAAGACCTGTATAGAACCAAGCGACGTGTGGTTCCTTGACCAGCCGGCCTTGTGATCATGTTCCGACAAACAAGGGACACCAAGCGAAGCCAGTGGGTCGAATGAGGAAGCCAATAGGGTCTGATTGCCAGCCACGAGATCCAGAATGTAAACATCCTGGCTATCCCAGTACTGCACAAACATGAGATCTTCATTGATTGAGTCTCGCCAAGCAGACTCAATCATGTCCATTCCGAGATTAGATGGGTCAAACAAACTCCGGACAGACCTGACGCTACCGCCTCTTAGCCTCTTCACTCCCAGGGTGGGCTCTTCAACAAGGGTCGGTGGATTGGGAATCCACTCCTCGATGACTGTGCTCCCAGATATCGGGTGCTTACCGGCTACAAAGTATCGCAAGGAGCCGTCCCGGAGCACTGGCTTCACTAACGTAGGATAGTACCCAGTCTGGGTCACGAGGTTCATTGCGAGCCCGTCTTCTGCAAGCCAAGTCCACCTTACGCTCTGCCCAAGAGTCGAGAACGACGACCGGATAGACATGCCATTCCCAACTGGCACGACGACCTCGGCATCAAAGCCCTGCAACCTATGGGGAGGCGGCCCCACGGAAACAGCCCCTGCCCCTGCCGGCCCTCCACCCTGCTGGGGAGGCTGGCAAGACCAGGCGAGACCAATGACCGTGGGGGCCAGGACAGCAAGGACATTTCGCTTGGAGAGGTTCATGGTAATGATCACCCCAGGGGTTTCGGATTGCCCCTTCATGAGATCATCAAGATCTTTACCCGCTTCAGGATGAAGCCACTTTAGCTTCTCTATCGCTTCATCGAGCATCTCCATGAACTCCACGACGTCTGTCTGGCTGCCACCTCCTGGATCCACTTCCCCAGCCTGCCCACGGGCCGGAGCGGAAAGGGCAGGAACAACGATCAATAGGATGGCGAACAGTCTGGCTGCAAGCATGTCTTTCCAGGGTGCGAGGGTTCAATGCGAGCCGTTGACGCTACCCCCCCAGTTCGAAGTGTCAAGAGACCACGCACCCTCCTGCGATTGACTTGCTCACGGACACGATCGCACCGGTGAGGCATGGGAGGCGAGTCCTTGGAGCGCCGGCGCGAGGATCCCCGAGGTGCTGAGGTTGATCGAGATCAGGTCGTTGGCAGGCCGCTCAGGGCAGCAGCAACAGCTCGCTGAAGCCGCTGTTGGTCTCGGCGGTGAACTCGAGCGGCAGGATCTCGATGCGCGACACCCGGAGCTCGCCGCCGAGGTCGAGGGTCGTGCGGCGCATCGGGTCCGGGTCCAGGTCGAGGTCGAACTCGAGCTTGCCGTTGAGGATCACCTTGGCCTTCAGCACGCGCGAGAGGCCCGCGTGCTGGGGGCTCGGACCGCGGTGGACGAAGACCAGCCGTGTGGCCGTCTCGTGCGAGGGCAGGTCCACCCACCAGCGCGGCTCGCGATCGCTGGCCTCGATGATCCAGTTGGTGCCCTGCTTGCCGTCGATGGCATCCGAGGGCTTCGAGCCGCCCTGGCTCGAGGTCGCGCCCGCGGTCGCGCCGCGCAGCAGGTTGTGCGCCTGGTCGGCAGCCCCGCGCAGCTCCGTGGCGGCGTACAGCGCCGGCACCTGGACCGGCGCGGAGTCGAGCTCCCCCGCGGCCCCGAGCGCCCGCGCGACCAGCTCGAAGCTGCCCGTCGGCGGCTCGGCCAGGCGCACCGAGAAGCGGCCGAGGCCCTTGTCGTCGGCCCGCGTGACCCGCGCCAGGACCTCGGTGCGCTCGGTCCCGGGCGTCGTGAAGCGCGCGCGCCACTCGACGGCGTCGACGTCTTCGGCCTCACCGCCGTCGAAGGACTCGATCCACAGCTCGAGCGGCTCGCCGATCACCGCCGCGAGGCGCGCGCGCACGACCGGCCTGCCGGCCTCGCCCGTGCTCTCCGAGGTCACCAGCCGCCAGTCGCCGGCCGAAGCCGCACCGCTGGTCGGCCCCGTCGCGCGGTTCAAGAACAGGAGCCCGAGCACGGTGTCGATGTCCGTGTGCCCGCCGTGCCAGTGCCCGTCCCCATGCTGGGCCTTGATCAGGTACTCGGCGCCGGCGGGGTACCACGCCACCCCGCCGAGGGTCGCGGTCTTCAGGAGCGCGCCGAGGCGCTCGATCCCGTACACCCAGAAGTAGTGCCAGTTGGCCTTGCCCGGGTTCTTGTCCCAGACCATGTTCAGGTCGATCCAGGCGAGGCCGCGCTCGACCGCCTCCTCGATGCGCCGCTGCTCCTTCCGCGGCAGGTCGCCGTCGAGGGCCTCGGCGGCGATCAACAGGCAGGAGAGCCCGGCCACCGTCATCGAGCCCGTCACCTCCGCGCGCGGCAGGTACGAGAAGCCGAGCGGCGGGTTGCCGGTGCCCTTCTCGCGGCCCCAGCACTCGAAGGTCCCCTCGATCAGCTCGAGCCAGACCTCGGCGTCGACGGTCGCCCCACGCGCGGCCGCTGCGCGCAGGGCGAGAGCCACGAAGATCGTGTTCGACAGGTCCTCGTGGCTGTGCGGGTAGGCCCACATCCCCGAGGGACCCTGCCAGCTGGCGAGGCGATCGACGGCGCGCTGGAAGTAGGCCGCGTCCGCGCTGCGATCCAGGCTGGCCATCGCCAGCACCTCGCCCGACAGGCTGTAGGTCTTGTCCGCCGGGTGCGCGCGCAGGTAGGCGATCCCGCGGCGCATGACCGGGTGGTCGGCCTCGAAGCCGCCCTTCGCCAGGGCGTAGAGCGCCATCGCCGTGTAGCCGTTGCCGTAGTCGCCGTGGGGCGCCCAGGAGCCGTCGGCGTGCTGGCGCGTGACGAGGTACTGCTCGGCGCGGTCGATCGCCGCCTCGACCAGCGCCTGGTCGAGCCCCGCTTCACCTGCCATGCGGAAGCGCCAGTTGCCCTCGACGTGGGCCAGCTTGACCCACAGGTGGTGGACGCCGGGGCTCAGCTCCAGCTGCAGCTCGGCGCTCGCCATGCCGCGCTCGGCGAAGGCCTCCACCAGCTGCTGCCCATCGAGCCAGACCCCGAAGCCGCCGTCCGCCGAGAGCTTCAGGCCGAAGTTGCGCGCGCTGCCGACCTCGACGCGGCGGTAGAGGTAGGCCACCGCGTTCTCGGACCAGGCCTTCGCGCGCGCCTTGGCGTCGAGCTTGGCGCCGAGCAGCGAGCCCAGGTTCAGCTCACCCGCGTCGAGCATCAGGCCATCCTTCTCGAGCTCGACCGGCCAGGTGCTCGAGGACCAGCCGCGGCCCTTCCACTGCTTGTCGAGGTCCGGACCCGGGCCGCCGGGCAGGTGACGCTCGAGCTCCTTCTCGATCTTGAGCGGCCGGCCGAGCGGGCGATCCGCCTTGCCGAAGCCGCCGCCGGGGAAGGGGCCGACCAGCTGCCAGCCCCCCCAGCGCTCGTCGAGCGCGCGCATGCCACGCCGCTCGGACTCGGACTGCAGCCAGCCGGCGAGCTCCTTGGCAAAGCCCTCGGCACCGCTCGCCGCCAGCTCGCGCATGGGCAGCATCAAGGTCGGCTCGTGGTCCGAGAGGGCCCCGATCGCCCCGCGCAGGCTGGCCTTCGCCTGACTCAGGTCCGCGGGCTCCAGGGGCACGCCCCCCGAGAGGGCCACGAAGGCGCGCCGCGCGTTGACCATCGGGCTGGCCGCGCCGCCGACCGGGAAGGCATCGCCGGGATCCTTCGACATGCGCCGGTCGAAGGCCAGGCCGAAGGGCGCCATCAGGCGGTTGAGCGTCAGGTCGCGCGCCAGGTCCAGCTTGGGCGTCAGCTGCTGCCAGCCCCAGGGCGTGTTGCCGAGGATCACGCCGCCGCCGCCGGCGAGGTGCGCGCGCACCGCGGCCAGCCGCTCGGGCCCCAGGTTGCCCGAGTTCGCGACCAGCACGTCCGCGTCGAGCCAGTCGTCGGCGATGCTCAGGCCGAGCGCGCCCGCGAGGTCGCACTTGCCGCCACCGACCGCAGCCAGGCTGGGCTTCTTCTTGCCTCCCGAGAGCCACTTCATGGCGTTCTTCAGGAAGCGCTCCTGGTCCGCCGCCCCCACGCTGCCGGCCTCGACGTAGCCGCCCTGGCTCCCGGCCAGGATGCGCCCGCCATCGCCGCCCTCGAGCTCGGCCACCGCGACCACCGCGACCTCGCCGCCCATGACGATCGGCCAGGCAGCCTCGCCGAAGACCGTCACGCCACCGGGACTGCCCGGCGACGCTATCGATTCGACACCGGCAAGCAGCTCGTCGCGCGGGTCCTCGTAGGGACCGGCGCAGGGGATCAGGGCAAGGACGCTCAGGAACAGCTCGGCCAACATGACGCCATGGTACGGGCAGCTGGCCCAGAGGTCGCGCCCCCGCATGCGGTGTGGCCCCGGTCTCAGCTCGGCCGAGCCAGGCAGACGCTTATAGGTGCCGGGGCCGAGTTGCTCCCGGTCCTCTTGCGTGTCCGCCCACCGGACTCCCACCGCTCGAGCGCCGCCGCGAAGCCACCAAGCTCCACGCGCCAGTCGGCGAGCTCGATCCGGGCGCCAGCGGCGGCGAGCTCGACCTGGGCCTTGGCGACCAGGCTCGCGACGCCCCGCGTGCGGCCCGCGCGTGCCTTGAGGCCCGCGGCGGCTGCTTGGATCAGGCCGCGTAGGGCATGCGCCTCGCGGCTCCCGCGCTCGCGCCCGCGCCAGAGTCCCTCCCAGACCTCGTGGGCCTCCCAGAGGCAGCCCGCGTGGTAGAGGTCGACGCCGAAGGCGAAGCTGGCGTGGTCGTCGAGGCCCTCGGGCGCCTCGAAGGTAGGCCGGTCGCCCAGTCGGTGGGGACGCTCGGGCAGGGGCAGGTCGCTGAGGCGCGCGCTCATGGGCCCGCTCCATCGGCGGCTGACTCGATCACCAGGGCCCCGCGGGCCTCGCGCCCATCGAGCACCGCCACCACGGGAGACTCGAGCCGCAGGTGCACGAGCCCATTGCCGCAGTCCTCCAAGGGCACGAGGGAACGCAGCCACTCGAGGTTCAGCTCGCCCTCGCCGTGTTGGGGGTTCAGCGTGAAGTAGCCGACGCGGAACGAGGTCATGTTGTGGAAGAAGTGCGAGCCCTCGGACGGCTGCACGCGCAGGCCCTCGAAGCCCGTCTCGACGACGACCTTCGCGCCGTCGATCTGGCCCCACTCGACCGGGATGCCGAGCCAGGGATCCCGCGAGCCCCAGCGCCCCGGTCCGATCAGCACGAAGGGCCGCTGCTCCTTCTGCAGCTTGGCGTTGCGGGCGGCGATCGCTTGGGCCGTCTCGAGGCTCCGGCTGCGATCGAACTCGCCGGGGTCGACGAACAGGATGTCCTTGAGCCCCTCGATGCGGCCGTTGCCGAAGACGCGGTCCGACCGGCACACGACCTCGGCCGGCGAGAAGGCGTCGAGGTCGACCTCGCCGCCCTCGTGGCTGACCACCATCGGCCGCAGCTGCAGGATCGCGAGCTGCCGACTGCCACGGCCGTCCCGATCGAGGTCCACCGCGAACTCGATCTCGACCGGACAGCCCATGCCCCAGCTGCCCAGCTCGAGCAGCTGGCCGGTCAGCTCGGCCAGGGGGAAGAGCTCGTGCTTCAGCACGCCGGCGAAGGTCACCAGCGGCGTCCCTGGGCGCGAGACGCCGTCGGAGATGGCCTCGTTCTCGGGCGAGTAGACCGACCCGATCGGGCCGAGGGTCCCGTCCCCATGGGCCACCGAGATCTCGTGGCGCTGGGGCTGGTAGGCGTCCGGGTCCTCGGGGTCGTGCAGGCCGCAGTCGAGCGACAGGGCATAGAACCCACGCTGGGCGTTCTCGAGGATGTCCTCGACCGAGGAGAAGTCCGGCAGGCTCTGGGGGTAATTCGGGCAGAAGCGCAGGCCGCCCTCGCCAGCGACGACCAGGCGACCGAGCCCGAGCCCGACCGAGACCACGCCGTCCTCGGGGCGCACCTCGCCGTGGGGGTAGAAGTTGTGGCTGCGGGCGACGCCGGCGAAGGACGGGTAGTAGCGGCCCTCGTGGGCGCGACCGACCACCTCCTGGATCACGACGGCCATCTTCTCCTCCTCGTGCTGGTACGAGGTCGAGCGCAGGTAGGCCCGCGCGCGGCTGGAGTAGGCCGAGGCGTAGACCAGCTTGATCGTGCGGCACAGCTCGATCAGACGCTCCTCGTCGCTGGCACAGTTGGGCACCATCAGCGTCTCGTAGATCCCCGCGAAGGGCTGGAAGTGCGCGTCTTCCAGCAGGCTCGACGAGCGCACGGCCAGCGGCTTCTTGAAGAACACCAGCAGCGCGCGCAGGTCGCTGATCAGCTCGCCCGGCAGGCGCGCGCGCAGGAACAGCCGCCTGCGCTGGCGGTCGTCGTAGGCGTCGCCGAGCGCCGCGTCGTACAGCTCGTTCTCGACCATGAAGCGGTCGAAGAACTCGGTCGAGACGACCACCGCGCGGGGCACATGGACCTCGACATCGCTGCCCTCTTCGCGCGCCCAGTAGTGGCGCAAGAGGTGGTTGACGAAGGCCAGGCCGCGGGCCTTGCCACCGAGCGAACCCGAGCCGATGCGCGAGAAGTGGATCGTGTCGTCGAAGGTGCTGCGGTCGAAGTCAGCGATCGCCCCGCGCTGGGACTCGCGGCGGCTGCGGTCCAGCTCGAGAAGGAGGTGCGCGCGCAGGTCCTCCCCATGGGCGAAGTCGGTCGGCAGCAAGGTCGCGAGGCGCTCGGCCAGGCCGAACTCCGTGCGCGCGCGCAGCCAGGTCGAGAAGTCGTTGCGCCCGGCGTGGTGCAAGAGGCACGTGACGGACACGCGCGCCACCACGTCGCGGAGCTCGCGGATCGAGCGCGCCTTGGCTTCGAGGTGGCCTTGGGGCCCCCTGAAGAGGAACGGTCCGAAGCCGAAGTTGTCCAGCATGAACTCGCGGATGCGCAGGTGCAGGTAGGGCGAGTCCTTGCCCACGAAGCTCGCGCCCAGCTCGGTCGCCAGCGGCCCGTTGGCGTGCTCGGACGACTGCATCAGGATCGGCAGGTTGGGGTCCTCGGCCCGGATCGCCTCGCACAGCTCGAAGCCCGCCCGCGGCTCCCGCTCGCCCCCCCGCTCCGCCGCGAAGCTCACGTCGGTGATGACCCCGAGCAGGTGCCGCTTGTGCTCCTGGTACAGCCACTTGGCCGTGCGCAGGTCGCGGGCCAGGAGGATCTTGGGCCGCGCGCGCATGCGCAGCAGCTTGTGGCTGGTGTTGACCCCGTCCGAGATCACCTGGCGCACCTGGCCGATGATCTCGGTGTAGAGCAGCGGCAGGTACGAGGACAAGAAGCTGAGCGAGTCCTCGACCAGGAGCACGGCCTGGACACCGACCTTCTCGGAGTCGTGCAGGCAGTTCGCGCGGTCCTCGATCAGGGCGATGATGCCGCGCAGGATCAGCGCGTCGCCGCCCCACAGGAAGGCCTCGTCGAAGACCTTGGGCTCCTGGGTCCCGAGCACGGCCGCGACGCTGGGCTCGTCGTAGCCGAGCAGCACGATCGGGATCGCGCCGAACTCGGCCTTGACCTCTTCGGCGAAGGCCAGCGGGCCAGGCTCGCCGATCTGGGGCGTGACGATGATCAGGTCGAAGCGCGCGCTGCCGTCGAGCAGGTCCATCGCCTCGATCGCGGTCGACGCCCGCGTCAAGCGCGGCCCCGACAGGTCGCCGCCCTCCTCCAGCAGCAGCTCGCCGACCTGCCCGTCCTCCTGCAGGATGAACGCGTCGTAGAGGCTCGACACGAGCAGCACCTCGCGAATCCGATACGGCATCAGCCCCTCGAAGCCGGCCACCCCCGCCCCATGGGCCGACGTGCCGAGCGGCAAGCCCGGCGCGCTCCCGAATCCCTTGCCGGCGCGTGACCCGGCCGCTTCGATCCTGTGCCTCACCTTGGGCCCAGTGTGGCAAGCCCGGCCGCTCCTGTCCCCCACCGACTTGCCCGATTCGTCTGCTAGGCTAACCTGCATGAACGATCCAGAGACAAGCCTCAAGCCCACGGGGCTCGGGCTGATTGCGGTCTACGTGGACGACCTCGAGGCGGCCCTCGGCTTCTACTGTGGGCTGCTCGGCTTCGTCGTCGAGGGCGAGATGGCGCCCGGCAAGATGCTCGGGCTCGGGGACCTCAAGCTGTACGTCGAGCCCGGGCGCGCGAAGCGGTCGTTGGAGCATGCCAGCGACATGACCGCGGCCGAGACCTCGATGGTGCTGCTGTCGGATGCGGTGCTCCAGCTGCGGGCCCAGCTCGAGGCTGCGGGCGCCCAGCTGGTCGGGGAGCCCATGGGCGACGGCGCGACCTTCGCGATGTTCCGGGTCGCCGACCCCGCAGGCAACCTGGTCGAGATCGCGGGCAAGCCTTAGGCTGTCCGCCGCTGGGGGCGCCTGCCCCATTCGGCAGGTGCCGAGGGCGCCCCCCATGGGCAGACCCTGGCGTACCCCTTGCCCCATCTCGACATCCCTCGGCTCTGCCAAGCCACCACCATGCTCAAGCACCTCGCCCTCGCCCTTGCCCTCTTCACCTCTGCGGCTTGCAGCAGCTCCAGCGGCAGCTCCACCGGCGGCATCACCCCCACCGGGGACAAGCAGGGCTTCGGGACCTTGACCCTGACCGGGTCCGACGCCGCAGCCCTCGGTGGCGCGATGGAGGTCGGGGACGTGGCCTGCACCTTCGACGCGGCCGGCGAGCTGATCGCGCTGACCTTCGTGGACCCGAGCTCGGTCATCCTTGCGGACGAGTACACCTTCCCCGACCAGCTCGACCCGCTCGACATCGTGCCCGGCAGCCTGACCGACTTCACGATCTTCACGGTCACCGAGGACCTCACCTCGGGCTTCTCCGGCATCTCGATGGCGATCACCAAGGCGGGTCTGAAGTACCCCTACCTGTGCACGAACCCGGTCGCCTCGTCGATCCTCTGCGGCAGCCTGGTGATCGACCGCAGCGCCCAGTCGATCACCTTCGTCGACGTCACGGTCACACCCGGCACGACGCCCGAGGCCGCCACCGGCGTGCTCACGCTCAACGGCGTGATCACCTGGCTCTAGCCAGGCAGGCCAAGACGCGAGCGCGCGCCGCCCCCCCGCGCGGGACGCGCGCGCGACTCCCCCCGGCGCGGGGTAGCAGCCGTCGACCAACCCCGTGACCGGCCCGAGCCCGGCCGGGGTCTCCTCGGTCGCAGCGGCGGCCTCGGTCGGCGTGGCGGCGACCTTCGCGGCCGGGAAGCGCAGGCCCCGGGCCTCGGCCAGCTCGCGCAGGGCCAGGCGGATCGGCGAGTCGAAGGACTTGGACTCGTCGATGCCCAGCTCGGCGCGCTGGGTCTCGAGGTAGGCCGTGCGCTCGAGGCCGACCTCGGCGATGCGCTTGGAGATCTTCGCGCGCTCGGCGCGCTTGGTGTCGACGATGGCGAGCAGCGCGGCGTCGTCCAGCTCGCGCAGGTCCTCGGCCAGCAGGCTACGGTCGACATCGACCAGCGCCACCTCTTCGTTGTCGAGGGCATCCACGAGGTCCCAGCTGCAGACGTACAGGCCGCCGCCCTTGGTCATGGCGCGCGAGGCTGCGGCCTCGTTGTTCAGCCCGACCGCGTTGGCGTCCTGGGCGATCTGGTTCGAGCAGCTCCACGCCCCGCTCTCACCGTACGGGATGTAGGTCCCGTTGATCGCGCCGGAGAGCTTGACGAGCTCGTCGTCGAAGGGCGTCTCCATGACGACCACACCCGAGTCCTGGTCGATCATCGCGAAGGCGCCGTCGGAGAGGGTCGCGACCTTCTTCCAGCCGAGGGCGATCTCGTCGAGCGGCACGAACAGGGGCCCGGGCGCCGGGCCCGCGGTGGCCGGGGCCGCCGAGCCCACGGTCTGACCGGCGGGCACGGAGTTGGCGGCCTGGGCCACCTGCTGACCACCACCTTGGCGGCAGTAGAGCGACGACACGACGATGCCGCGGGCGATGGCCTCACCACAGGCCTGCTCGAGGGTCAGCTTGGGATCCTGCTCGGCGCCTTCGTTGCCGGCGACGACGATCATCTTCACGGCGCTGGGATCGCTGCTCCAGCTGAGCTGGCGCGTGGCCACGTCGGTGACCCGGGCGACGTACTCGTCGCCGCCGTTGGTGCCGAGCTCGAACAGCTTCATCGAGACCAGGTCGAGGTCCTCGGTCAGCGGCACCTGGACAGCGACGTAGCCGCTCTCCTCGCCGAAGACCGGACTGCCATAGGTCAAGAGCGCGACGCGCAGGCGCGGCGTGGGCTCGGCGACGGCGAGGTCGTTGACGAGCGCCCACAGGCGCTGCTTGGCGGACTCGATCAGGCCGTCCATCGAGCCCGAGGTGTCGATGCAGATGGCGAGCTCGATGTCGCGCGCGGCCTGCACCGAGAGTCCAGCATCGACCGGGCTGAGCCCGACGGGCACCTCCTGGACCTGGCTCGACTGGCCGTCGAGCGGGTCGACGGGCGGAGTGACGCCGCCCTCCTCGGCGAAGAGCGGCACGGCCACCAGGCCGGTGAAGAGGGCGAGGGACGCGAGGTGCGTGCGGGTTCGGTTGCGGCTCATAGGGTGACCTCCAGGGTCTCGGTTTCGTTGTTGGTGTTCGTGTCCGCGGGTGCCTCCGCGGGGAGTGGGCTGGCGGCGACGCCGGCCTCGGGGGCCAGCACGTCGTTGCAGACCAGCAGCTTCTGGCCGCCGTGGCTCATCAACACGCGGCCGCTGAGGGCACCGGCACCGGCGCGGCCTAGCAGGGCCAGCTCGCCGACCAGCTGCTTGTGGCGCGCGCTGCCGAGCTCGATCACCTCGTCGGGTTCCAGGTCGGCGCTGCCGACGAGGGACGAGTCGATCCAGGCACCACCGCGCTGGTAGAAGGCCACGTCGGCGATCTGCTGCACGCCCGAGAACTCGACACGCTGGTTGGCGGACGACCACTGGCCGTTGGTCACGTTCAGGCAGGACTGGGCCTTGAGGGCCTGGTAGTTCTTGCCCTGGTTGACGCCGCCGGCACCGCTGCGGCTGAGCACCGCGCGGTCGTTCAGGTTGCGGTTCGCATCGGCGACCAGCGCGTCCCAGTCGCCGAGGTCGCTGCCCTCGAGGGCCAGGAAGGCGGTGTACTCGCTGAGCACGCCATAGGTCGTCGAGAGGCGCAGGATCTCCTCGCCGAGCTCGGCGTAGCGGCCCTCGGCCATCAGGTCGACGCGACCCGCGAGCTGGGCGGCGGTCAGCTCGGCGCCCGCTTGACGCACCTCTTCGGTCAGGTAGGCGATGCGGCGCGAGGCCCACAGACGCGGCACGAAGCTGTTGCGCGTGGTGGCGTGGTCGAGGTCGAAGTGGAAGGCGAACTCGCGACTCGTGCCCAAGAAGTCGCCGGTCAGGCGCAGGTCGAGGGGCTCGTCGCCGTGGTAGCGGCCGAGCAGGATCGCGCTCTGGCCTTCGTACAGGTCCGGCATCACCGGCGGGCAGAGCTCGCGCAGGCGGCGCGTGTTCGTGGTCCCGTCAGCGTTGACGAGGCGCAGCTCGGGCAGGGCCAGCACGGGTCCTTGGAGCTTGCGGAAGACGCCGTCGACGGCGAGCTCGACGTCCTGGCCGGGATCGACGTAGGTGGTCGTGCCGCGGGCGTCCTCGCTGATGCGGTCGAGCAGAGGCGCGTTCACGTCCTCGCCCACGCCGAAGGTGAAGATGCGGCGGCCCGCCGCGTTGGCCTTGCGGGCGGCGGTCGCGATGGCCAGCTCCGAGCGCGTGCCGACCGTGGGCAGGCCGTCGGTCAGGAACAGCACGACCCCGAGGCTGTCCGCGGTGGTCGGCTGGCGCAGGGCCTCGACCAAGGCGTCGTGGATGTTGGTGCCACCGGTCGGGCGCAGGCGGCCGAGGTACTCGCGCGCCTCGGCGATCGTCGCCGCGCTCTTGACCACCGGCGCGGCGGAGAACACGCCGACCTGGTTCGAGTAGTCGATCAGGTTGAAGGTCTCGCCGTCCTCGAGGCCCTCGATCACCTGCAGGGCTGCGGAGACCGCCTGGTCGAGCTTGCCGCCGCGCATCGAGCCCGAGCAGTCGATCACCAGGGTGACCTCGCGCTTGGGGAGCTCGGCGGCATCGGCGATGCGCGCGGGCACGCCGGCCATCAAGAGGAAGTAGCCGCCGTCGCCGTCGGCGTCGGGGTAGGCGAAGAGCGAGGCCTCGGGCGTGCCGGAGTCGCGCAGCCAGGACAGGCGGAAGGCGCCCGGCTGGGTGCTGGCGGCGGCGCTGGTGCGCACGCTGATCGGGCCGCCCGCGGCGGCGCTGCGCAGGGGCTCGTCGAGCTCGTGGCTGGGCGAGTAGAGCGCACCGATCGGGCGCGAGCCGCGCAGGGTGACCTCGACCGTCCATGGGATGCGACCACCGCCGAAGAGCGACTCGCTGCGCGGCAGCACGAAGTCCGTGCGCGCGCCGTCGACGTCGCACACCTGGGTGTAGGTCAGGCGCAGGCGCTGCTTGCCGCCAGCGGGCACGGGGAACACGCTCGAGCGCAGCATGTCGTAGCCGGCGAACTCGAGCAGGGCCGGGTCCTTGAGGCGTCGCACGATGTCGTCGTAGGTGGCGCGCGCCTCGGCGGCCGGGATCAACTCGGCGGTCGGCTCGGCGGCGGCGCCGTCGAAGTCGAAGCCGGTGACCGCCGCGCCGACGGGGACCGGCAGCAGCACGACCGCCTCGGCGTCGCGCCCGCCGGGGTTGACCAGGCGAACCTCGAGGTGGGTCGTCGCGACCTGCTCGAGGATCTCAACCTGCGCGTGCACCGACTCGATGCCGAGCTCGGCGTGGTGGCTGGGCTGGTGCGTGCCGCCGTGGGTCAAGCCCGGCAGCTGCGAGCTCAGGACCCACGAGCGCGCCTGGGGCACGACCACGTGGGAGACGCCAGGCGCGAAGCTGCGGTGGTGTCCGTGGTGCGCCAGCTCCTGGGCATCGGCGGCGGGGACGTGGGCGAGGGCGACGACCGCCGCCGCGACTGCGGCGAAGGTCTTGAGTGCGAGGTTCGTGATCGTGGGCATTGGGCTCTCCGGTGTTCGGAGGGCTCCAATGCAAGGGGGGTGCCAAGTACCGGAAGCCGCCCCAGGGGCCCCTGGAGAGGGGCTCGGCAGACCCTCGTATCGGTTCGGATACTCGGCCCGTATCCGATCCCTTGCACGCTCCGGGGCCGCGCTCTTGGACCGACTACCGTCGGACCAGGCGGATCACCTCGAGACCGTCCGCAACGCCGACGTCGGCCTGGGCCAGCACGACCTCCGCCGACTGGTCGCCCGACGCCGTGGCATCACCCCCGAGCAGCTCGAAGCGGTAGGAGGCAGGCTCCTCGACCTCCGCCAAGAAGCAGTGGTCGGCATCGAGGGCCAGCTCCATGACGTCCGGCCACCCGCCGGCCGGATCAACCGGCACACCGTCGACCAGGCGGCGTGCCCGGACACGGGGCTTGGTCGTCTGGTCGCCATCGGTCAGGACCTGGCCAAGGACGCCCAGCCGGGGGTCGAGCACGAGCTGCACGACCTCCGGGATCGAGCCGGCCTCGAACGTGCGCGGCTCGGACTTGAAGGCCGATGCCGCGTAGCTTCCGAAGGACCGAAGCGGCTCCCCGGCGAACGCCTGCAGGGTGATGCTCTCGAGCGTGGAGTGCTGCGACTCGAGGTTGTAGCTGGGTGCCTCGGCCGACCAGGCGTGCATGCTGGGCACCGCCAGCCCCGTGTGGTTGGTCACCTTCGTGAGGGCCACGAAGGCGCGCTCGGGGACGCTGCCATCGGGCATGCGCAGCTCGACTTCGATGAGTCGCAAGGGAGCGAGCTGAATCTCAACGTCCTTCATGCCGTCCAGGGACACGTACCCCACCTGCATGCCCTGCTTGGCGGCGAACAGCTCCTGACGACTCGGGACCGAGGGCCAGCCCTCCGTCGCCTGCCCCTGCCGCACCCTCCGAAGCCGGAAGCGGCCCTCTGCGTCGGTGACCGTCATCGGCACGGGGCCGTACTGCGGCAAGGGGAGCTCGAGCAAGCGCTCCAGATCGGGCGCCGGAAGACTCGCGACCTGGGGCATGAGCTGCCCCTGAGGTCGCCCGAGCAGGCTCGTCTGAAGCGCCCCGCCGTGCATGTGTTTGAGCTTCACGGTTGCACCGGCGATGGGCTCGCCGGCCTCGTCGACGACTAAGCCCCGGACCTCTGCTCCACGGATGCAGCCGCACCTCAGCAGGTCGGAATCTACGTCGGCCGCGTGCTTGGCGTCGAAGGCGGCCTGGACCACCTCGAGTGCAAGCTCCAGGGCGGGCGGCTCGGCGGGAGCGGAGACCTGGCAGGCAAGTCCGAGCGGAACGAGGGCCAGGGGGAAGGCTGCGAGCTTCATGGGTAGCGACGGGCCACTGCGAGGTGACCTCAGCGGTTCAGGCCATACTTCTTCAGCAGGCGGGCGAAGTAGCTGCGCTGGAGGCCGAGCGCCTCAGCAGCGCGGGTCTGGTGGCCCTCGTGGGAGGCGAGGGCCTGGGCGAGCAGCTGTCGGCGGAAGGCCTCGACCTGGGCGTGGAAGCCGTTGGCATCCGTCGCACAGGCCGTGGACGAACTGGACTCGTCCCCCACCGCCGCCGTCAGGTCGGCCGGGAGGTCGAGGCAGGTCAGCTCGCTGGTCTCTGCCAGCACCGCGGCGCGCTCGATGACGTTGCGCAGCTCGCGGATGTTGCCGGGCCAAGGATGCGCCACGAGGGTCGCGAGGGCCTCGGGCGCGAGGTGCAGGCCCGGGCGACCGAGGGCCTGGGCGAAGTGGTCGCAGAAGTGGGCCGCGAGGCTGGCGATGTCGCCGCGACGCTCGCGCAGGGGCGGCAGCTCGAGGGCGATCACGTTGAGGCGGTAGTAGAGGTCCTCGCGAAAGGTGCCCGCTTCGACCATGCCCTTGAGATCCTTGTTGGTCGCCGCCACGCAGCGCAGGTCGACCTCGATCGAGCGGTCGCCGCCGACGCGCTCGAAGCGCTTCTCCTGCAGCACGCGCAAGAGGCGCTTCTGGAAGCCGGGTGTGGTGTCGCCGATCTCGTCCAGGAAGAGCGTGCCGCCGTGGGAGGCCTCGACCTTGCCGGCGCGGCGGCCTGTGGCGCCGGTGAAGGCGCCCGCCTCGTGGCCGAAGAGCTCGGACTCGAGCAAGGTCTCGGAGAGGGCGGCGCAGTTGACGGCGACGAAGGGCCCGCTCGAGCGGGCGCTCCAGTCGTGGACCGCGCGGGCCAGCACCTCCTTGCCGGTGCCGCTCTCGCCGAGCAGCAGCACGGTCGCGTTGGAGCCCGCGGCGCGCTCGGCCTGGCCGGCGAGGCGCTCCATCGCGGGATCGGCGAAGACCATCTCGGCGCGCGGTGCGGCGGCGCGCAGGGCGCGGTTGCTGACGAGCAGGCGCGCGCGCTCGGCGGCGCGCGCGACGGCCTCCTCGACGCGCTTGGGCGCGAAGGGCTTCTCGAGGAAGTCGTAGGCGCCACCCTTCATCGCTTCCACCGCGCGACCAACGGTCCCGTGGGCGGTGATGACGACGACGGTCGGAGCTAGCTCCTCGCCCTTGAGGCGCTCGAGCACCCACAGGCCGTCTCCGCCGGGCAGCTGCAGGTCGAGCAGCATCACGTCGGCCTCGGTGGCTGCCTCAAGGGCTTCACCGCCGCTGCCCGCGGTCGTGACGGAATAGCCGCGCGCACCGAAGCGCTCGGCCAAGGACTCGGCGATGGCCTCGTCGTCGTCGACGACCAGCAGGCGTGGCGTGACGTCGCTCAAGCCGAGCGTTCCCCCGCGCGCTCCCGCCCACCCCTGCTAGGGGCGGCCGGGTCGGCCGCCGGCAGGCGCACCAGGAAGCAGGCCCCGGACTCGCCCGCGGGCAGGTCCACGGCGGCGACGCTGCCACCCTGGAGCTCGACCAGGCGGGCGACGATCGCGAGGCCGAGACCGACGCCGTGGTTCTTCACGCCGTCGGCCTGCCCCTGGTGGAACTTGGCGAACAGCTGGGCCGCCTCGCTGGAGTCGAGCCCGCGGCCATGGTCGCGCACGCGCAGCGCACTGCCCTCTGCGGTCAGCTCGACCGAGCCGCCGGGACCGGAGAACTTCAGCGCGTTGTCGAGTAGGTTGTCGACCACCCGGCGCAGCAGCGCGGGGTCGGCCGTCGCGCTGCCCGCCCCGTCGACCACGATCGCCAGCTGGCGCAGCTCGGCGTCCGCACGACGCGCGCTACCGGCGGCCTCGAGCAGCTCGCGCAGGTCGACGGCCTCACGCGCGGGCTCGACGATGCCGGCCTCGATGCGCGCCATCTCGAGCAGCTCGGTGACCATGGCGATCATGCGATCGAGCTCGCGCTGCACCCGCGCGAGGGAGCGCTGCTGACGCTCGTCGAGGTCGCCGACGACGCCGTCCAGCAGGTTGGCGACGGACAAGCGCATGGAGGTGAGCGGCGTGCGCAGCTCGTGGCTGACGTTGCCGACGAATTCGCTCTTGGCCGCGTCGAGCTGCGCCAGGGCGCTCGCCATCGTGTCGAAGGCGGCGGCCAGCTGGCCGATCTCGTCCGAGCGCACCAGGCCCGAGCGCACCGACAGGTCGCCCTGGCCCATGGCCTCAGCCGCCCTCCGGAGCGCGCGGACCGGACGCGTGATCCCGATCGACAGCCCGAAGGACAGGACGCCCGCGAGCAGCGCCGCGATGGTCAGCCAGATGCCGGTCTGCCTGCGCATGGCCACGAGCGGTGCTTCGATGCGAGCGAGCTCTTCGTTGACCGTCACGGTCCAGGCCGCCTCGCCGGGGCCACGCAGGGCCACGACCGTGCCCATCAGCTCGCCTTCGAGCTGGCCGAACTCATAGAGCGCCGTGCCCGCCTCGTCCTGAACCCGGATCGCATAGCCTTCCCCGGCGAGCTGGGAGAGGTCTTCGCGCAGGCCCGTGAAGTCCAGGTCCGCCACCAGGGTTCCGAAGTTGCTGCCGACCTCGCCGACCGCGACCGACATGGCCAGGGTCGGCGTGCTGCCGATGACTTCCAGCACCGGCTCGCAGTAGACGACGCCGGTCTGCTGGGGCACCTGAACGAGATCGCTGTCGGCGCGTCCCCCCTTGCGGCTGAGGTTCTGGGCGCTGGCGTCGGGCTGTCCGTTGAGCGCCATCCAGTTGGTGTTCTGGACCCCCATCTTGGCCGACTGCCCGCGCGGCTCCCCCTTGGCGACGAGCTCGCGGTCGTTCTCGTAGAACTCCAGCTCCAGGGCCGGCACCGCCTGCTTGGACCAGCGCTCGTTCGAGTCGATCAGGGGCCCGATGACGTTCTGCAGCTGGGACAGGTCGTCGCGGGTCACCGGCTCACCGGGCAGCTTGTCGCGCTCGACGAGGTCCAGCCGCAGGACCTCCCCCAGCGCCTGCAGCTTATCCCTGGTCGAATCGAGCCAGACCTCGACGTAGGAGCTCACCAAGGTGGCGACATCCTGGTGCCGCCGCTCGGCCCCTTCATGGAGCGACTCCCGCATCAGCCCCAGCGACAGCCCAGCCGCCGCCGCGAGCGGCACGAGGGCTGCTAGCAGGAACAGAGCTGCCAATCGGACGGAGAGCTTCGAGGCCATGAGACGCACCATAACCGCACCAGGTGCAACCCGTGTGCCCTCTGCTGCCGAGAGGCAGGCCCTGCCAACGATCCGCCCACAGGCCCCCTTCAAGCCCGATCCCGACCCCTGGCCCAGCTAGCCGCCGTATCCGAACGGATACGAC
>JARGPD010000024.1:22792-41590 GCA_029212845.1 Planctomycetota bacterium | reverse complement strand
ACCAAGCGCATCTTCAACATCGTGCTCGGCTCGATCGCGGGCATCAGCCTGCTCGTCGGTGGCATCGGCATCATGAACGTGATGCTGGCGACCGTGACCGAGCGCACCCGCGAGATCGGCATCCGCCGAGCCCTGGGTGCCAAGCGCCGTCACATCGTCGGCCAGTTCCTGGTCGAGACGGTCGTGCTGTCGGTCGGCGGTGGCGCCCTCGGCGTCGCGCTCGGCCTCGCGATCCCCAAGGTCGTGACCTGGTACACGGACATGCCGACCCAGGTGACCCCCGAGGCGCCGCTCTTGGCCTTCGGCATCTCTGCCGGGGTCGGCGTGCTGTTCGGGATCTACCCGGCCTGGCGCGCCAGCCACATGGACCCGGTCGAAGCTCTGCGCCACGAGTAGGCCCGGCCGCAGGCGGGCGCCCGCGAAGGACCCGCTGGGCGCCCAGCTGGGGCTCGCTCGCTTGGTGCTGCCGCGGGGCTCACAGCTCGAGCCGCAGGTGCAGGGCCTCGGCCAGGTGCGCGCGCGTGGGGAGCTCGGACCCCTCGAGGTCTGCGAGGGTCCGGGCCACGCGGCGCAGGCTCTGGATGGCTCGCGCCGAGAGGGCGTAGCGCTCGGCCGCGCGGGTCAAGAGGTGGCGCATGTCCGCGCTGAGGGGAGCGTGCTCGTCGAGCTCGTGGGTGCCCAGCTTGGCGTTGCGCTTGGCCTGTCGGGCCTCGCTGCGATCGCGTGCCGCGTGGATGCGCTGGATGCGGGCGCGAGAGGAGTCCACCGGGGAAGCTGCCGCGGCTCCAGGCGTGGTCGAGGGCGGCGGCCCGTCGAGCAGGTCGCCGATGGAGGGGGGCGTCAGCTCGAGGCGCAGGTCGATGCGGTCGAGGAAGGGGCCGCTGATGCGCTGGCGGTAGCGGGTCACCGAGGTCGGGGCGCAGCGACAGGGGACCTTCGGGTGCCCGCGGTAGCCACAGGGGCAGGGATTCATGGCGCAGACCAGCTGGAAGGCCGCCGGCAGGAGCGCCTGGCGGCCAGCTCGGGAGACGAGGATCTGGCCGTCCTCGAGGGGCTGGCGCAGGGACTCGAGCACCTCGCGACGGAACTCGGGTAGCTCGTCGAGGACCAGCACGCCGCGATGGGCCAGGGTGATCTCGCCCGGTCCTGGCGGGGAGCCGCCGCCGACCAGGCCCGCATGGCTGGTGGTGTGGTGCGGCGCGCGGAAGGAGCGGCGCCGCGCGAGGCCGCCGGGCCAGCGCCCGGCGGCGGAGAGGACGCGGGTGATCTCGATGCGCTCCTCCAGGGTCGGCGGTGGCAGGAGGTCGACGAGGGCGCGGGCCAGCAGGCTCTTGCCCGCGCCCGGGGGGCCGGAGAAGAGCAGCCCGTGGGCGCCCGCGGCGGCGACCTCGAGGGCGCGCTTGCCGAGCTCTTGCCCACGGATCGCATCAAGGGCCAGGGGGCCCTCTTCCGGACCGGGCAGCTCGTCGTCGTCGGGAGGGGGAAGCGGCGCGAAGGGCGCGCCCGAGAGCAGCGCGAGGACCTCGGTCAGGTCGCGGCAGGCGAAGGCGCGCAGCCCTGGCAGGGCGGCGGCCTCGTGGGCCGTGCCGGGCGGCGCGACGAGATCCCGCAGGCCCAGGCGCCGGGCTGCGTCCGCGGCTGCGAGGCCACCGGGGACCGCGCGCAGGTTGCCATCGAGGGCGACCTCGCCCAGGAACAGGGCCTTCTCGAGGGCGGCTGGGGGCACGCTCCCGGCGGCGGCTGCGGCGCCGAGGGCCAGCGGCAGGTCGAGCAGCTCGCCGGATTTCTTCAGGGCCGCGGGCTGCAAGTGCAGCAGGAGCCGGCCAGGCGGCAGGGTCAAGCCGCGGTTGGCGAGGGCGGCAAGGAGGCGCCCGCGGCTCTCGCGGATGACCGCGTCGGGGAGGCCCGTGATGTTGACCTCGCTCTTGGCTGTGCTGTCGGCCGCGGCTGGCTCGAAGCGGGCCTCGACCGTGACGACCTCGGCGGAGGCGCCGAGGAGCGTCACGCCGAGTACCCGGGCGATGCCCGTCCTGCGCTCTTCGGTGCTCTTCATGCAACGAGGACGGCTGGGAGCCCCGCTGGTGACAGGTCGCCTGGGTCTTGTTTGCGTGAGCTTGCCCCGGGCGGGCGGGGTTCTTCCGGACCCGGGCTCACGCGCGAGGTCCTGGTTCGTTCACAATGAGTGACCCGAATCGCCCCCGGAACGATCCCATGGACTCCTACTACGACCCCAAGCACCTGCACGAGTTCGCCAACATCGGCGAGCACGCGTCGGAGCTCAGCGCCAAGTTCTTCGACTACTACGGCAGCGTGTTCGCCGACGGCGCCCTGTCGTCGCGCGAGAAGGCCTTGATGGGCCTCGCGGTGGCGCATGCGGTGCAGTGCCCCTACTGCATCGACGCCTACACCCGCGCGAGCCTGGAGAAGGGCTGCGACCCGGAGATGCTGACCGAGGCCGTACACGTGGCGACCGCGATCCGCGGCGGCGCGTCGCTGGTGCACGGGATGCAGATGAAGGACGTCGCCGACAAGCTGGGGATGTAGGCATGACGACCCCCCTGGCAGCACCCAAGACCTCGATGCTCTGGCGGCGCTCGGCGCTGGCTTCGGCGGGCGCCCAGCTCGAGCTGCTCGATGGGGTGCAGCTCGACGCCGGGCGCTCGACCTTCGACGCCGCGCTCGGGGGGGCCGGGCTCGAGCCCTTGACCGCGGCGGGCATCGACGTGCTGCAGCTGAACCTCGGGCGCGTCTGCAACCAGGTGTGCATGCACTGCCACGTCGACGCTGGTCCGGACCGGCGCGAGGACATGGACGCGGAGACCGCCGAGCTGGCGCTCGAGGTCCTGGCGCGGACCGACATCCCGACCGTGGACATCACCGGTGGAGCGCCCGAGATGAGCGCTCAGTTCGACCGGCTGGTGACCGGCGCGCGGGCCCTCGGCCGCCACGTCATGGATCGCTGCAACCTGACGATCCTCCTGGCCAAGGGCTTCGAGCACTACCCCGAGTTCCTGGCCGAGAACCAGGTCGAGGTGGTCTGCTCCTTGCCGCACCACCGGGCCCTGTCGACCGACCGGCAGCGCGGCGACGGCGTGTACGCGCGCTCGATCGAGGCGCTCCAGCGGCTCAACGCCCTGGGCTATGGCAAGCCGGGCACCGGCCTGCGGCTGGTGATCGTGACCAATCCGGTGGGCGCCTTCCTGCCCGCGGGCCAGGACTCGCTCGAGGCCGAGTGGAAGGTCGAGCTCGAGCGGCACCACGGCATCGTGTTCAACGCGCTCTACTCGATCACCAACATGCCGATCAGTCGCTACCTCGAGTGGCTCGAGTCGCGCGGCAACCTCGACGCCTACCTGCAGCGGCTCGTGAACGCGTTCAACCCCGGGGCGGTGGCTGGCGTGATGTGCCGCTCGACCCTCAGCGTGGACTGGCGCGGCTACCTGTACGACTGCGACTTCAACCAGATGCTGGAGCTCGGCACGGGGCATGGCGCGCCGCGGCACCTGCGTGACTTCGACCTCGACGCCCTGGCCAGCCGGCGGGTCGTGACCGCGCGGCACTGCTTCGGCTGCACCGCCGGCGCGGGCAGCTCGTGCGGCGGCGAGACGGCCGGGGGCTGAGGCGAAGATTCGCTAGTTGGTCTGTCACCAGACCGGCTTCCGCGCGTCCATACCGATGCACCCCTCCTTATCCCCAGCGGTGGGTGGGGGGTAGGGATGGGGGAGAGGGGCCTGGCCCAGGATTTCGGGCCGCGCTAGGCTGCGGGCATGCGACCGCTCCTCGTACTGCTCCCCCTCATCGCCTGCGTGAGCGCGGCACCAGCCCCCGAAGCGATTGGCGGCCACGCCATCGTCGTCTGCGGCGAGCGCTTCGCCATCGACGCCCCCGTCGTGCTCTGGGACGACCCGGGCGGCTACTCCGCCTACCTCGAGGGGCCGCACTTCACCACCGTGGCGGATCCCGGCCGACGCTACTCCCCCGGCCGCACCGTGCCGGACGACCACCCGGCCCTCTCCCCCGAGGTCGCCGAGCGCCTGCGCTCAGGCAGCGCTTCGCCCGCCGAGCTCGCCGCCTTCGTCGACCTCTTCGTCCTGCACTACGACGTGTGCGGCACGAGCGAGCTCTGCTTTCGGGTGCTGCAGGACGAGCGCCACCTGTCGGTGCACTTCCTGCTCGACCTCGACGGCACGCTCTACCAGACCCTGGATCTTGCCGACCAGGCCTGGCACGCGGCCCATGGGAACCCGCGCTCGGTCGGCGTCGAGCTCGCGTCCATCGGTGCGTGGGCACCCGGGGACGAGCGCGGCGAGGCCTACTTCAGCGAGTGGTACCTCGAGGGCAACTTCGGCACCGCCGTGACCCTGCCCGAGCGCTACGGCGACGGCGGCCAGCGCAGCGGCAGACGGGTCTTCCCGGCGGCGAGCGAGGGCCGCAAGCGCGGTGCGGTCCACGGCCAGGTGCTCGAGCAGTACGACTTCACCCAGGCCCAGGTCGACAGCCTGGCGGCGCTCACGGTGGCTCTGCACCGGGCCCTGCCAGGCATCGCCCTGGACGTGCCACGGGACGGGCTCGGGCAGCCGCGCTGGGACGCCCTGAGCGCGGAGGAGTTCGCGGCCTGGGGCGGTCTGCTCGGCCACTACCACCTCGGCACGCACAAGGTCGACCCGGGACCTGCCATGGACTGGGAGCGCCTGCTCCGAGCGGCCCGCGATAAGTGAGTGCGCCCGGGGGGGCTCGCCTCGGGATGGGGACGTCGCAGCCGCAGCTGGCCGGAGGCACCGAAGGGACTGCGAGGCGGCGGGACTCCCAAGCTGCGCGCAAGCCAGGTGGTGCCCATAAGCTTTTTGGCAGCATGGACTTCCGTACCCAACGACCACGCCGCCCCTAGCCCCAGCGGTCCTGCAGGCCTCGTCGCTCGCGCCCAGCCTGCGCGCGGTCCCCAAAATCCTTCACCGGCGTATCATGGTGCGGAACCCCGGGACGTCGAGCACACGTCCAAGGGTCCCCTCCCCGTCCGAGGCCCCTGTCCCCCAACCTGCCCGGTCACCATGCGGTACCACCACTGGCTCATGCCGGCCCTTGCCCTTGGCTTAGGCGGCCTGCTCGTCGTTCCTATCGGGGGCTATTCGCTCGGTGGCAGCAGCCTCGGCCTGGCCCAGCGGGACTTCCGGGTGTTCAACAACTTCTCGGACCTGAGCGCCAACGACAACCAGACGACCGACTCGAGCTTCCCGGGCTACCAGGGCGCGGTGATGGCCATCTGGAAGGCGAGCGTCGAGTGGAGCAGCGGCCTGCACGGCGACGGCAGCGGCGACCCGCACCAGCCCTTCGGCATCGGCTCGGGCGGCGCGAACTTCGACCCGAGCTTCCAAGGCGAGGCCACGGACATCGGCACCCTCGACGGCAACGTCCACTCCGAGATCCAAGGGAGCTCGGGTGGCATCTACGCCTTCGCGGAGTCCGGCCTCACCGGAGGCTGGCGCATCCGCTACTACTCCGCTTGGACCTGGGACGACGGCCCCGGGACCGCGATCGGTGGCGTCGACCTCCAGGGGGTCGCGACCCACGAGTACGGCCATGCCCTCGGCCTCGGCCACTCGAGCGTCGCTGGTGCGACCATGGCGGCCGGCTTCCTCGGCAGCGGCGTCGACCTGCGCTCGATCGAGCCCGACGACCAGGCTGGGATCCAGGCGATCTACGGCCTCGCAGGCGCCGCGAAGCCACGCATCTCGGGGAGCAACATCAGCGCCGGGAACCTGACGATCACGGGCTCGGGCTTCTCGATCGGGGGCAACGAGGTCTGGCTGACCCAAGCGACCGCCGGGGGCACCGGCGATCCCGTGAAGGTGACCGGTGTGGCGGCGACGGGGGGCGGCACGTCGATCTCGATCCCCATGCCGGCCGCAGCCGGCGAGGGTGACGTGCTGGTCCTGGCCGCGGGCACCAGCGGCTCGAGCCTCTCCAACCCCTGGCCGACCAGCTTTGCCTCCACCGCCACCGCGCCGGTGGTCACCAGCGTGATCCCGACCAGCGTGCCTGCGCTGGTGGTCGATGGGGCGGCCTCGGTGACCTTGACCGGCAGCGGCTTCGCGGGGCTGACGACCCTCAAGGTGGACGGCATCGACGTGCCGAGCACCGAGTACCAGGTCGCGGGCGACACCCTCGTGACCCTCGCGATGCCGGCGGTCTCCAAGCTCGGCAGCATCGCGATCGAGGTGGCCACGCCGTTCGGCAGCACGACCGCCAGCGTGATCGTCACGGCCGTCGCGCCAACGGTCGAGCTCGAGAACTCGGCCCCCGGCTTCCTGATCCAGTCCCAGGGCATCGGGGTGCAGGTCGCGGGCGCGCCCGGGGACGTGCTGTTCCTCGGCGCCTCGCCCGACCTCGTTCCGACCATCCTGCCGGGCATCGTCGACCTCGCGATCGGCTCGGGCTACACCAGCATGTACGTGCTCGGCACCTACGTCATCCCGGCCAAGGGCTGGCACGGTGTCGTCTTCGTGACCGGCGGCGGCCTGCCGATCGGCCTGACCGTGCACCTGCAAGCGGCCGCCTTCACCGCCGCGAGCGGCTACACCTTCCCCGGCATCGGCACCAACGTGCAGACCGGCACGGTGCTGTTCTAAGGGCGAACGGCTCGGCCCAGGCCCGGCAGAGCCTCGCCCTGCGAGGCCCCGGTGCCTGCCTGGCTCAGCGTCGCTCGACGCGCTCGCCAGGCTCCCACATGCCACGCCCGAGGCTGGCCCCGCCGTCGACGGTGAAGCACTCGCCGGTGACGTAGCTCGAGGCCGGCGCGAGCAGCCAGAGGCAGTGCTGGGCGATCTCGGCCGAGGTCGCGAAGCGCTTGGCGGGCACCGCATCGGTCAGGCGCTGCTTGAGCTCGTCGTTGGGCCAGAGCTGCCCGCCCGCGCCCTCGGACTCGAACACCCCCGGCGCGATCGCGTTGACGCGGATCCTGTGGCGCGCCCACTCGGCGGCCAGGGTCTTGGTCATCGCCAGCACGCCGGCCTTGGCGCTGGCCGAGTGCACGACACCGGGCATACCAGTCCAAGCGTAGGTGGCCACGATGTTGAGGATCGAGCCGCCGCGCCCGGAGCGGATCATGCCCTTGCCGAATTCGCGGGAGCAGTAGAAGGTGCCGTCGAGCACGATGCCGAGCACGGCCCGCCAGGCGCGCTCGGTCAGGCGCTCGGCCGGACAGACGAAGTTGCCCGCGGCGTTGTTGACCAGGATGTCGACTGCGCCGCTGCCGCCGCTCTCGGCCAGGCGCTCGTGGACCCGGGCGGCGACGTCGGCGACCGCGCCCATCGAGCGCACGTCGAGCACCTCGGCCTCGATGCTCCAGCCCCGCTCGGCGGCCTCGGCCAGGAGCGGCGTGTGGTGCTCGGTCGAGCGCGAGGCGATGACCACGCGGGCACCCAGGCTCGCGAGCCCGCGCGAGAGCTCGAGCCCGAGCCCGGTCCCGCCGCCGGTGACGAGGGCGGTCTTGCCCTGGAAGAGGTCGGGTCGGAGGTCGGTGACGCTGGAGATCGGCTCGCTCATGGGGGACATCCTAGCGGTGCGCCGGGCCGGCACCCAGGGACCGCCCAGGCCGGCGGTACGGAGCCCGCTACTCGGGCCGCGACAGGGACCGGGACAACGCCCAGGACAGGGTTTGCCGGGCGCGGTCGGGCGTGGCGGGGCCGGGACCGGATAGAATCCGCGCCCTCACCCCCCGAGCCGACCGAACCCCACTCTCCCGATGATCACCCTCTCGAGTTACCTGTGCGGCACCTGGCAAGCCGGCAGCGGTGCGCCGACCAGCCTGTTCAACCCGACCACCGGCGAGGCCATCGCCGAGGCCAGCTCCCGCGGCCTCGACCTCGCCGCGGCCTGTGAGCACGCGCGCACCGTCGGCGGGCCGGCCCTGCGTGCGCTGACCTTCGCCGAGCGCGGCCAGCTCCTGAAGCGCCTCGCGGCTGCCCTGCACGAGCACCGCGAAGAGCTCCTGGACCTGTCCCAGCAGAACGGCGGCAACACCCGCGGCGACGCCAAGTTCGACGTGGACGGTGCGACCGGGACCCTGGCGGCCTACGCGCACTTCTCCAAAGAGCTGCCCGACGCGACGACCCTCGCGGACGGCGAGGGCATCCAGATCGGCCGCACCGCGCGCTGGTGGGGCCAGCACGTGATGACGCCCAAGCTCGGCGTCGCCGTGCACATCAACGCCTTCAACTTCCCCGGCTGGGGCATGTTCGAGAAGCTGGCCTGCGCGATCCTGGCCGGGATGCCGGTGATCTCCAAGCCCGGCACCCAGACCGCCCTGCCGGCCCACCGCATGGCCCAGATCGCGGTCGAGTCCGGCATCCTGCCCGAGGGCTCGTTCCAGTTCCTGTGCGGTAGCGCGGGCGACCTGCTCGACCACCTCGGCCCCCAGGACGTGGTCGCCTTCACCGGCTCGGCCTGGACCGGCGCGATCATCCGCGGCAACGCGAACCTGGTGAAGAACAACGTGCACGTCAACGTCGAGGCCGACTCGCTCAACGCCGTCGTGGTCGGCGCGGACCTGGACCTGGGCTCGGACACCTTCGGCGACTTCCTCGCCTTCACGTCCAAGGAGATGACCCAGAAGACCGGCCAGAAGTGCACCGCCGCCCGGCGCATCTTCGTGCCGAGCGACCTCTTGGACGAGGTCGTGCCCGAGCTGGTCGCGGCGCTCGAGCGCATCGTCGTCGGCGACCCGACCGACGGGGGCACGGGCATGGGCCCGGTGACCTCGGCGTCCCAGCTGCAGGAGCTGCGCGAGGGCATCGACGCGCTCGCCGCGGCGGGCACCATCGCGACCGGCGGCTCCGAGCCGGTGGGGGACAAGGGCTGGTTCCTGCGTCCGACCCTGGTGGTCGCGAACGACCCCGACGACGCCATCTTCCACGAGAAGGAGCTGTTCGGCCCGGTCGCCGTGGTCCTGCCCTACGACGCGTCGAAGGGACCCGAGGAGGCCGCCCGCCTGGCCAACAAGGGCGGCGGCAGCCTGCTCGGCGCGATCTACTGCGACGACGGCGAGTGGGCCAAGGCCTGTGCGCTCGGCATGGCACCCTGGCACGGCCGCGTGTGGGTCGACTCCGCGCGCGCCAAGGGCCAGGCGATGCCGCCCGGCATGGTGCTGCCCTCGATGATCCACGGCGGCCCCGGCCGCGCCGGTGGAGGCCAGGAGCTCGGCGGCCTGCGCGGCCTCGAGGACTACCTGCAGCGCACCGCGATCCAGGGCTTCGGCGGCTGGGTCAAGGCCGAGTTCGGTGCGCCCGAGCCGGTCGAGGCCAGCTGACCTAGCGCCTCGAGCCGGACGAGGGAAGCCGGGGGGGCGTCGCACGCGCGGCGCCCCCCGGCTCCGATCTGGCCCGAGGGCGGCGGACGGGCCTGCTTGGGCAGCTCGATCGCATCCCGCTCCTGACCGACGCCCACAGCCGGCGCGCCGGGTCGAGGCCCCAGGCCTTCCACGGATCGCACCCAGGCCGAGCTCGGCGCAGGCACGAAGAGCCAGACGCGGGCCAGATCGGCGCAGCGCTCCCCGGGAGACCGCGGCCGGGACTCGCCGGGGTTCGGAGCCGGCCGCCATCGCGCCGAGGTTTGCTCGCGGGCATGCCCGGCTTGACGCGATCGAGTGCCTGGGACCAAGCCGTCCGAAGCTCGCGTGCGCCCGAGTGAGGCCCCCCCGGATCGCGCGCCTCGACCTATGCTATAGGGGCGACCCCCGCCCCTCCCCCCAGCCTCGATTCGATGCTCCTCCAACGCGCCCTCCCGCTCGTCCTGCTCCTGCCCGCGATGGCCGCCGCCCAGGCGCCGCCGGGCTACTACGCCAGCGTGAACGACACCAGTCCGAGCGCCCTGCGCTCGAGCCTGCACGCGGTGATCGACGACCACCAGCGCTTCCCGTACACCTCGGGCGGCACCGACACGTGGGACATCCTCAAGAAGGCGGACCAGGACCCGAGCAGCTCGGGCAAGGTCCTCGACGTGTACCGCAACGCGAGCTTCACCAAGGTCTCGGGCGGCAGCGGCAGCTACAACCGCGAGCACACCTGGCCGAACTCCTACGGCTTCCCGAACGACTCGGGCAGCAACTACCCGTACACCGACTGCCACCAGCTGTTCCTGTGCGACATCGGCTACAACGGCGACCGCGGCTCGAAGCTGTTCGGTGACGGCAGCGGCTCGTGGAACGAGCACACGACGCTGTTCAACGACGGCGCTGGCGGCGGCTCGGGCCTCTTCCCGGGCAACTCGAACTGGTCCCACGACGGCAACGACCGCTACCAGGTCTGGGCCGGGCGCAAGGGCGACGTGGCGCGCGCGCTCTTGTACCTCGACGTGCGCTACGAGGGCGGCACCCACGGCGGCACGGGCGCGTCGGAGCCGGACCTGATCCTGACCGACAACGCGGCGCTGGTGTACGGCTCGGCGACCGGCAGCAACGAGAGCGTGGCCTACATGGGCATGCTGAGCACCCTGCTCGCGTGGCACGCCGCCGACCCGGTCGACGCCAAGGAGCTGGCCCGCAACGACGAGGTCTACAACTACCAGGGCAACCGCAACCCCTTCATCGACCACCCGGAGTGGGTCGACTGCCTGTTCAGCGGCGGCTGCACGGTCGACACGACTCCGCCGGCTGTCCCGAGCGGGCTGGTGGCGAGCCCGGGCGCGGCGCTCGTGAGCCTCGACTGGGCCGACAACGGAGAGGCCGACCTCGCGGGCTACCGCGTCTATCGCTCGCTGGTCCCCGGTGGCCCCTACGAGGAGCTCGGCACCGGGCTCATGGGGGCGAGCGCGCTGCTCGACGCGGGCCTGACCGCCGGCGCGCCCTACCACTACGTGGTCGCCGCCGAGGACCAGACCGGCAACCTCTCCGCCCAGACGGGCGAGGCCAGCGCCGTGCCGGGCGCGGGTGGCGCGGGTGGTGGCGGCACACCGTGGATCAACGAGCTGCACTACGACAACGGCGGCGGCGACGTCGGCGAGTTCGTCGAGGTGGCGGGGCCCGCAGGCCTCGACCTCAGCGGCTACGAGCTGGTCGGCTACAACGGCAATGGTGGGGTCACCTACCACACCGAGCCGCTGGCCGGCACGCTGGCGGACCAGGGCGGCTGCGTGGGCAGCCTGGCCTTCGCGATCGCGGGCCTGCAGAACGGCGGCCCGGACGGCCTGGCGCTGGTCGCGCCCGGCGGGGCCGTGCTGCAGTTCCTCAGCTACGAGGGCAGCTTCCCGGCGACGAACGGCCCGGCAGTCGGCATGACCTCGGTCGACATCGGCGTGCTCGAGGACAGCTCGACCACGGCCGGTCAGTCCCTGCAGCTCGCCGGCAGCGGCGCCGCCTCCGGGGACTTCTCCTGGCAGGCACCCCAGGCCGAGACGCCCGGCGCGCCCAATGCGGGCCAGACCTTCGTCGGCGGCTGCACCAGCGCCTGCGGGGCGTCGGTCTATGACCTCGGCGCTTCGCCGGTCAACACGATCGTGCTGGCGGCCAGCGGTAGCCTTGCGCCCGGCACCATCGTCGACCTCGAGGCCGCCAACGTGCCCGGCTTCGGCAGCTTCTACGGCATCTCCGCCGGCAAGTCCTTCCTGCCCCTGCTCGGGGGCACCGTGCTGGTCGACCCCTTCCAGCTGCTCTTGCCGCTGACCTTCAAGGCCGGCCTGACGGGGACCACCGTGTGGAGCGTGCCGATCCCCAGCGATCCGGCCTTCGCGGGCCTGGCGGTCTTCGCCCAGGTCTTCGCCCTCGACGGGACACAGCCCGGCGGCTACAGCCTGTCCGGCGGCCTCGAGCTGATCGTCTGCCCGTGAGTGCCCAAGCGCGCCGGCGCGACCCTCTTCGCTTCGCGCCGGCCTCGGCCGCCGCCGCGCTCCTAGGCCTCGCCCTCTTCGGAGCGGCGCGGGCGACGGCCGCCCCCTTGGCGACCAGCCTGCTCGGCCCGAGCCCGGTCGCTGGGGGCGCTGCCACCGCCAGCGAGACCACGGACATCGCCAAGGACGGCACCCTGCGGCCGACCGCATGGCTCGCGATCGAGGCCATCGACGGTGGCGGCCGCCGGCCATTTCGGCCCGACCGCGTCTTCCGCGACCACGTCCTGCAGCGCGATGCGGCCGCGCCCGTTGCGGGCGGAGAGGTCACCGGCGAGAACGGCAGCGGCGTCTGGACCGAGCTCGTGCCCGACGAGCCCGGCAGCCTCGCACCAAGCTTCCGGCTCGGCTGGGCGACGACCACGATCGAGGCGCCCGAGGACGGCTACTACCTGGCGAGGATGAGCGGCATCGACCGCTTCTACCTCGACGGCTCGCCGCACTTCGCGGACCGCTACGCCTATGGCTTCGGCGGCGTGCCGGTCTTCCTCACCGAGGGCGCACACCGCCTGTACGTCACGGGCCTGCGGGGACGCGGCAAGGTCAGCTTCGTGCCCAGGCCCGAGGGGCTGGTCGTCGGCGCGTGGGATGCCGTGGCCGGGGACCTGGTGCTTGGTAAGCAGCCCTTCGCCTCCGACGGTCTACGCGTGACCCTGGAGGTCCCGCTCCTGAACCTGTCGAGCGCGCGCAGCAAGCCGGGCACCCTGACCCTGCGCCTGCGCCTGCCCGAAGTGGCCGCGAACGCGGACCTCTTGCCGGACGGCGTCGATCCGAGCAGCCTCGGGCCGAAGCACGCGGCGACGACCACCAGCCTCATCGCCGGGCTTCCCGTCGTCGCGCCCCTAGCTGCGGCCGCCCTGCGCTTCGACGCCGAGCTGCCGAGCGGGGTCGAGCGCCACCTGCGAAGCCTCGGGGCTTCCAAACTTCAAGCCGAGCTGCACCTCGTCTCGCGACCGGCCGACGACCGCGAGCCCGACGCGGTCCTGGGCTTGAAGCTGGTCGAGGACCGCAGCCACCGCCGCGTGGTCTTCGAGTCGGCCATCGAGGGCAGCTTGCAGGAGTACGCCCTGGTGCCGCCGACGGGCAGCGAGACCGAAGCGCCGCTCTCGATGGTGCTCAGCCTGCACGGCGCGAGCGTCGGGGCCATGGGCCAGGCGCGCGCCTACGCGCCGAAGGACGACTTCGCGATCGCCGCGCCGCTCAACCGCCGCCCCTTCGGCTTCGACTGGCAGGACTGGGGCCGCACCGACGCCTACGAGGCCCTGGCCGACAGCCTCGCGCGCACGGACATCGACCCCGAGCGCGTCTTCGTGACGGGCCACTCGATGGGCGGCCATGGCACCTGGCACCTGGCGGCCAACGACCCCGACCGCTTCCTGGCGGCGGCGCCGTCGGCGGGCTGGTCGAGCTTCGACTCCTATGGCGGCCGGCCGGATGGCGAGCTGGCCTCGCTCTGGCAGCAGGCCGACTCGAGCTCCCAGACCCTGGGCCTGATCTCGAACCTGGCCCAGCAGTCGCTCTTCGTGCTGCACGGCACCGCCGACGACAACGTGCCCCTGACCGAGGCAGAGCTGATGCTCGCCGCCCTCGCCGAGGCAGGTGCGCCCGAGCCCGCGGTGCACTTCGAGGAGGGCGCTGGCCACTGGTGGGGCAACCGCTGCGTGGACTGGCCGGGCATCTTCGAGCTGTTCCGTGAGCGCGCCGCCGCGTTCTCCGGAGAGGACTGGCGCCCCGAGCCCCACGAGCTGCACTTCCGCACGGTCGACCCTTCCGTCGACTCCAAGCACTTCTGGGTCGAGGTCCTGCAGGCGCGCAATCCCGGCGAGCCGGTCGAGGTCCACGGCTGGTGGGACGAGTCGACGCGCATCCTGAAGGTCGACGCGGGCAGCGCGGCGGCACTGCGCCTGGAGGCACCCGATGGCGGGCGCCCGATCGAGTGGCGCGTCGACGGCGCGACCTTCGCGGGCAAGGCGACCATGAAGTACCTGTGGGTCGTGCGTGGCGAGCGCGGCGAGTGGGTCGTCGGTCGCCCCAAGGCCGGACACAAGACGCCCGAGCTGCCCGGCAATTTCAAGCGCGCCTTCGGGTCGCGCTTCGTCTTGGTGTACGGCACGGCGGGGGACGACGAGCTCGATCTTGAGCTCTTTGAGCGCGCGCGCTTCGACCTGCAGAACTGGAGCTACCGCGCCGGGGGCGAGCCCGAGCTCTGGAGCGACGAGGAGTACCTGCTGCGCGTCGGGGACTTGACGCGCTTCGGCCCCGGCTCCGCTGCGGGTGACGAGGACCCGGCGGCGGACCTGTGGCGGAAGCGCAACGTGATCCTGTACGGCAGCCGCGACTCGAACGCAGCCTGGACCACGGTGCTCGGCGATACGAGCAACCCCGACGACGCGAGCGCGCCGATCGACGTGACCGAAGCCGGCCTGCGCTTCGGCGAGACCGAGCTCGAGGGCGAGGACCTCGTGGCCCTGTTCCTGCGCCCGCACGCCTCGGGCGGCGGCAACCAGGTCGGCGTGGTGGGGGTCACCGGTGCCCCAGCCGCGCGCCTCAGCCTGCAGGTGCCGTACTTCGTGTCCGGCGTGGGCCTGCCGGACTGGACGGTCTTCGACGCGGGGATCCTGGGCACGCCCGGCGACCCCGACTCGGGCGGCGACGGCGGCGTGCTGGCAGCCGGCTGGTTCGCCAACGACTGGACCTTCGCCCGGCCCGCATTCGTTCGCGAGTAGGCGCAGGTTCGGGCTCGCCAAGATCGCTGCGGCATGCCAGGTGCGACATCCAACGGCGCCGAGTCACGCAACCGACGGTTTCGTGCAGCACGTAACTACCTATTCATGCTTGGGATAGGTCCCATTTGCCCGCTCGCGACGGGGATCGGGGCGGGACTTGGTCGACAGGTGTAGTACTACAGGTGTAGATTGACTTCCTCGACTCGAACGAGTCCCCCGCACCACCCGGCCCAACCCGCCCGAAGGAGAGCGCTCGCACCATGACCGACCCCAAAGCCCTGACCTCCCTGCAGCTGGCCGTGCTGCGCGTCCTCTGGGACGCCGGCGAGGCCACCGTGAACACCATGGTGGAGCGCCTCGCCGGCGAGCGCGACCTCGCGCCGACCACCGTCGCGACCCTGCTCACGCGCCTCGAGAAGCGCGGCTACGTCGCGCGCCGCCGCGACGGACGCCAGTACCTCTACCGTTCCCTGGTCGAGCTGGAGGAGGCGCGCCGCACGCGCGTCGACGAGCTGGCCGCCGACCTGTTCGAGGGCGACGTCTCGCATCTCGTGCACCACCTCTTGTCGCGCAGCGAGCTGGCCGCCGGCGACCTCGAGCGCGTCAAGGCGCTGATCAACGCGGCGGAGGCCGGGCCGGCCACGGCTGGCTCCAGCGGGTCCGAGACCGGCGAGCCGGGCCTCGCTGCGCAGCGGCGCAAGCCGTCCGGGTCCCGCAAGACCGAAGGAGGTTCCCTATGAGCTTCCTCGCCGCAACCTCCGCCGGTGCCCTCGCCGCTCTCCCAACCGGACCGCTTGGCGTCACCTCTGCTAGCGCCCTGGCCGTGCTCGCGACCTACCTGATCCACAGCACGCTCCTCTTCGGCGGCGCGTGGCTCGCGGCGCGCTCGCTGAGGCACCCGCGCCTGCGCGAGCTGTGCTGGAAGGCGGCGCTGGTCGGCAGCCTGGTGACGACGGGCCTGCAGGTCGGTCTCGGCGGACCGCTGACCCTCGACGTGACGACGCCCGTGGTCGCGATCGCGAGTGAAGCGCCGATCGGCGGCCCCGGCCAGGTCGGCCAGTCCGGGCTCGGCGACCCTGGCGCGACCCCCATGGAGCCCGGCAGCGAGGCGGCGCCGCTGGGCCTCGAGCTCGACGAGAGCGCTCGGGCGGCCCTAGCCCAGGGCCAGCTCGTGCCTGGGCACGACGCAAGAGGGGGCCACTCACCGTTCGGCCTGTTGAGCGTCGGCGAGTCGCAGCCGCTGCTTCCCTGGCACGGCTGGCTGCTGCTGGGCATCGGGCTCCTGGCCCTGGTGAGGCTGGTGACCCTCGCACGCCAGGTGCGACGCCTGCGCGGTCTGATCGCGCGCTCCGATCGCATCCGGCGCGGACCCCTCTTCGACCATGTCCGTGAGCAGCGCGTCGATGCCGTCCTTTTCTCCTCGGCCGAGCTGGGCTCGCCCCTGGCCATCGGCCGCCGGACGATCTGCGTGCCGGCCTATGCCCTCGAGCTCGAGCACGCCAGCCGCGCGGCGCTGCTCGACCACGAGCTCGAGCACCTGCGCCGCCGCGACGGAGCTTGGCTCTTCGCGACGGCCCTCTTGTCCGCGCTCGTGCCCGTGCAGCCGCTCCTGCGCTTGGCCATGGCGAACCTGCGGCGCGAGGCCGAGCTCCTGTGTGACGAGGGTGCCGTGGTCCGTGCGGGCGACGGTCTGGCCCTCGCGCGCTGCCTCGCCACCGTCGCCGAGCGCTTCGAGGCGCGCAGCCTGCCCGCCTGGAGCACCGCCATGGCCGGCAGCTCGTCCGAGCTGATCGTCCGCGTCGAGCGCGCCCTGGCCGAGCCACCGCGTGCGCCCAGCCGGGCCCGACTTGCGATCCTGGCCCTGGTCAGCTGCTCTGCGATCGGGGCCCTGGCTTGCGCAGGCCCCGGCTTGCAGGCGGGGGAGGCCGAGCCCACTTCCAGTGGAGGCGACGAAGAGCCACTGGCCATGCCCGGTAGCGCCGACTCGGCCAACTCCCAAGGTTTCGCCGTCGCCGCCGTCGCCGAGGCTGGCGACGCCTCGAGCGTGCTCGTCAAGCTGCTACTGCTAGCCCAGGGTGAGCGTCGCGTCGCATTCCCCAATGGCAGCGCCTCGGACAAGCCCTGGACCGGACCCGAGGACGGCGCCTTCGCGCTCGTCGGCCACGAGGTCAGCTACGTCGCGGAGGGTCTGACCTTCAGCGGGGACGAGCTCGGCCGCGCGGGCCTGGTCGACTACCTGCGGTCCCTGGGCGCCACCCAGCCGGGCGGTGGGGTCGCGCTCCAAGCCATGCAGGGAGTCGTGTACACCGACATCACGGCCGTGCTCGACGCGCTGCTCGCGAGCGGCGTGAAGAAGATCGCGTTCGTGGGGGCGAGCGGGGTCAATCCAGGCCACGAAGTGGGTGACTCGCGCGCCCTTGGACAGCGCGTGTCCGCTGGCCTGCTCGGCGAGCCCCGTGACCTACGGCTGCACGTCAGCAAAGGGCGCAACGCGGACGGGAGCGAGGTGCGCTCCATCTTTGCGCCAGTGCGCATGGACGGCACGCCGCTGCGCCCCGACCGTGAACCGCAGAAGGCCACGGTCGAGCTGGACGAGCACGGCGCTATCGCGCTCGACGGCGCGTTGCTGGTCGAGCCGGACTCGCGCGACTACCAGCCCCTGCGCGCGCGGCTAGCAGAGCTCGCCGCCGGGATGGAGCAGGAGCCCCTGGCCCCCGGCCTCGAGCTGCAGGTCCCCGGGGAGACTCTTTGTGTCCGCGCACCGGCCTCGGCGCCCTTCGCGCGCGTGCTGCAGGTCATGGTGCAGTGCGGCGCCCAGGACGTGCAGATCTCCAAGGTCACCATGGAGCTCGGCCACGACTCCGGTCCGGATGAGTGGTTCGCGACGCCCTTGCCCCGGGACGTGGACTACTCGACCGAGCTGATCGAGGAACGGCCCGAGGAGGGCGAAGAGCCGGCGCCCTGGAGCCCCGGGACGCCGCGCATCGACGTGCGCATCGAAGGCGGAGACTGGACCTTGACTGTCGCCGGGGCAGACCCGGTGCGGATCGCATCCAGCGCCGACGCTGTCGGCTCGCGCCAGGCCTTCCTGGAGTCCGCGCGCGTGGTCCACACGCTCTACCCCGACACCCGGGTGACCATCACCGCGCGCCCCGGCACCAGCGTGGGCCAGGCGGCCGAGCTGCTCGGCACCCTGACCGAGGCCGGCATGCACGAGCGCTGGCTCTTCACAGGGCCCATGCCGTAGCAGGTCTGGTCGGTCGGCCCGTGATCCAAGCCGTCTGCTCGGTACCAGGGCTCGTCTCGCCAGTACGAACGAGCGGCACGTCCCCCCCGGGGGAGGCGTGCCGCTCGCCGTTGCAGCTTGCCCCGGTCGTAGGGCTCGCGAAGACGTACCGGCGCAGGCTCAGGCGGCTCCGTACCGTCGGTTTGCGGCTAGTCCTTGGGCGCTGGCTTTGGGAGCGTGGGGCGGCGTGGGGGGGCGAAGATCGTGACCAAGAGGACGACCACGCCGAATCCTAGGTAGTACCGATCGAGCGTCGCCTGGGGCACGTCGAGGAACAGGATGTCGTGCAAGAGGCCGCCGATGAAGGAGACCTCGTCCGCGGTCTGGCCCGCGGCTTGGCGCAGGTCGCCCTCCCACAGGGTCAAGAAGCAGAGCTCACCTTGGGCAGCATTGACCACGATGTAGGCGATCACGGCCAAGTGCCCGAAGCGCAGCCAGGGGTTGCGCGTCCACGACCAGGCGCGCAGGCGTCCCGCGATCGCAAGGATCGGGATCGCGACGACGAGCACCACCACAGCGAGGTGGAGCCCGACGAGGAGGTCTGCGAGGAGCGCGTACACGCCACCAGGGTACGCCCCAGGACCAGGAACCTTCCAGGCTCAGGCGCACGCCACCAGCTCGCAGCCCGAGGGTCCTCGCTTCACATGGGCCAAGCCTGACGAGGTGGCTTCGCGAGCGCTGGGGGGGGTGGCCTCGAACGGATCCTGGCAGAGTCGCACGCCGGGGGGGGCCGGCCGATGGTGCACGACGATGGGGATGGGGACCGACGGAGCGCAGTCCCACACCAAGCTGTCGATTCGGCCGGCCGTCGTGCGCCGCGTGGTGTTGCCCATGGCGGGGGGGCTGGGTGGAATGCGAGCGGGGGGGGGGCGCGGGGGGGGGGGGGCCGCGCGGGCCGGGGGGGGGTGTGGG
>JARGPD010000024.1:8985-22782 GCA_029212845.1 Planctomycetota bacterium | reverse complement strand
GCCCCCCCCCGTGCGGGGCCCCGGCCGGCCCCCCGCACCCACCCCCCCCCCGCCCGCCCCCCGCCTGGGGCCGGGGGGGTATGGCGGGGGGGGGGCCCCTCTTTGGTGGAGGCGCCGCCCGCTGCTGGCTGGGTCTAGGCCGTGGCCCTAGTCGCGGCGGCCGCCGTCGCGCTTGGGGAAGGCGATCGACTTCAGGGGCTTGGCGAGGGCCGAGGGGAACTTCTTCTCGCCGAGGATGTCGCCGTCGGTCTTGGCGCGGGTGCTCTCGACGGTGATGAACGGCTTGCAGCCGAGCTCTTCGTGGATGCTGTCGGCCAGCTCCTCGGTCTCGTCGCGCGAGGACTTCGACGCGAAGAGGTAGGTGGGCAGGCCTTCGAGCTCGAGCAGGTCTTCGACGAGGTCGAAGCCGAGCATCTCGCGCTTGGGAGCGAGCAGGGCGACGGCGCGCACGTTCTCGTCGTTGACCGCCTGGCGAACGGCGAGGGCGGACCCCTCGGCCACGCCGACCATCGTCAGGTTGGAGGTGTGCACGCGCTTGTTGCCGCGCAGCCAGCGGGCGGCGGCCTCGACGTCGCGGGTGGCGAAGGCCCATGCACGCGCGCGGGCGTCGTCGTCCTCGAGCGCGGTGTAGGCGTCCTCGGGCTTGTCGATGCTCTCACCATGACCACGTAGGTCGATGGTCAGCACGGCATAGCCACTCTTCCAGAGGTAGCTGGCGGTCTCGACCAGCTCGGTGCGGTCGCCACCGGCGCGGTGGATCAGGAGCGCGGCCGGAGCGCGGTCGTCCCCCTTCGGGACGAAGAAGCTGGCCTTGAGCTCGGTTCCATCGGACGCTTTGAAAGAGACCTTGTCGACCTGCATGTCGGCGCGCAGGGCCGGGACGGCAACGGTCGGAGCCATCGGCTCGACGACCGGGCCGGGTACAGCCAGGCAGTAGGCCAGTAGAAGGGACTCGAGCATGGAGTGAAGTTGTCCTGGGGGGGATGGACAGCGAGCCGGTGCGTTCGAGTTGCACCCGCTCGTGATTGTGGAAGGTCTCAGTCTGCCGCCATTTCCTGGGGGCTGCAACCCCATAGGTCACCGCGGGATTCTTGTTACCGGCTGCTTGCCAAAAGATGTCGGCTCGTGGACCTCTCCAGGGCGTCATGTGGCACGCAAGGGCCCCAGAGGGGGCTAGCCCAGCTCCAGCTGCCTGGCGGCGTCGACCTCGTCGCGGTTGAGCAGCTGCAGGGCCTCCTCGAGGCGGTGGTGGACGTCCCAGGTGGGGTCCACGGCCCGGCGCACGTTGCGCATCAGCTGCACGGTCATCCGCAGGGTCCGCACGAAGTCACCAGCGCCGGTCTCCATGCGCTCCTCGATCTCCTCGAGGCTTGCGCCACGCATCCAGTCGAGCAGGGGCCGGGTCATGCCCCAGTCGGCCGTGCGCATGGGCGAGGGGATGCCGAAGCGCGCCTCGACCTTGGCCATCTGGCTGATCAGCCGGTCGACCTGCTTGCGCACGTCGCCCCAGATGCGCTCGGGCAGGCGCGGCGCCGGGTCGCGGCGCCGGTCCTCGAAGACGAGCGCGGTGAAGACGATCGCGAGTGCCTTGGGCGGCAGGTTCTCGAGCACACCGCGGAACAGCAATTCTGTGACCTGGATCTCGTAGCCGTAGATCGAGCGTGCCAGGCGGCCGCGCTCGGTCAGGCCGCCGCGGCCGTGCTCCTCGCCCTGGGGGAGGAAGTAGCCAAGCTCCTCGAGGAAGTCGAGGTGCGCGTCGACCACCTTGCGCTGCTCGATGCGGTTGTGCTCGCGCGCCTTCTTCGAGCTGCTGCGGTGCTGGTACTGGTTGAAGGACTTGTCCCAGGCCAGGTGGATGTGGTCGCGGCCCATGTGGGCGACGAGGTGCAAGAGCGTCGAGTAGGCCAGGCGGAAGCGGCTCTGGACCGGCTCGGGGTTGCCCTCGAACAGGCGCTGGATCGGGGCGTCGGCCAGGTCGCGCGGGCCGAGCAGGCTGACCACCAGGCCCTCCTTGTCGATGCCCTGGCGACCGGCGCGGCCGGCCATCTGCAAGTAGTCGCGGGTGCGCATGTAGTCCATGCTGATCCCGTCGAACTTCTTGAGGTTCGCGAACACGACCGTGCGCGCTGGCATGTTGATGCCGATCGCGAAGGTCTCGGTCGTGAAGATCATCTTGAGCAGGCCCGAGGTGAACATGCGCTCGACCAGCTCCTTGTTGATCGGCAGCATGCCGGCGTGGTGGTAGCCGATGCCCAGGCGTGCTAGCTGGAAGATCTCGCCGACGAGCTCCTTCTCGTCGAGCTGGTAGGCCTCGATCAGCTCGCGCTGCAGGGCCTCCATGCGCGCGTGTTCTTCCTCGTTCAAGAGGTCGCGGTTGCGCGCGCGGAAGGCGAGCCGCTCGGTGTCCTTGCGGCTGAAGGAGAACACGAGCACCGGCAGCATGCCCTCGTCCTGCAACTCGTCGAGCAGCGGGCGGATGTCCGGCGGCTGGCGGAAGGGGCGTCGGCCGCGGTCGCGATCACGCCCGCGGCGGCCGCCTTGCTTGCGCTTCTCCTTGGCGCGGTCGTGCTTCTCGATCTCGAGCTCGTGCTTGGCGACGTTCTTCAGGCGACCGAGGTCGAAGCGCCCGCTCTTCTCGGTGTACAGGCGGTGCTTGAGCGGCACCGGCCGCTTGTTCTCGCGCACGACCGTCAGGTCCTGGGTGCGCAGCTCGCGGATCCAGGCACCGAGCTGGTCGAGGTTGTCGATCGTCGCCGACAGGCACACGAACTTGATCGAGTCGGGCGCGAAGATCAGGCTCTCCTCCCAGACCGTGCCGCGCTCGAGGTCGTCCATGAAGTGGACCTCGTCGAAGATCACGTAGTCGACGTCGTGCAGGAAGGCGGGGCTCTCGAAGATCTGGTTGCGCAGGATCTCGGTGGTCATGATCACCACCTGGGCCTCGGAGCGGATCGTGACGTCGCCGGTCATCAGGCCCACGTCGACGTTCGGGTCGTCGCGGAAGTCGCGGTACTTCTGGTTCGAGAGGGCCTTGATCGGCGCGGTGTAGATCACCCGTCGGCCGCGGCGCACGGCCTCGTCGATGGCGAACTCGGCGACGAGCGTCTTGCCGGCGCCGGTGGGGGCGCTGACCAAGAGGTTCTCGCCGCGGCGGATGGCCTCGACCGCTTTCAATTGGAAGGCGCTGAGGGTGAAGCCCTTGAAGACCGAGATGCGCTCGCCGGGCTCGGGGGCGGTGGACTTCGGCACGCGGTGCACGCCGCGCTTGGCCTTGGGCTGGGGGATCGGCGCGGGGGGCTCGTCCGGGGAAGGCGCCTGGGGCGCGGTGTCCTCGGGCGGCTGGGCCTTGCGCGTGCGGACGCGGCGCTCGCCGGGTGGCTTGGACTCGGCGGGCTGCTCGGTGGGCGCAGCGTCCTCGGGCGGCTGGGCCTTGCGCGTGCGCGTGCGGACGCGGCGGGGGGGCTCGGGCTCGCTGGGCTGCTCGGGCGCGGGCTGCGGCTCGGCCGCGGCGGCCTCCTGGACCTCGGGCGTCTCGCGGGCCTCACCACTTCCGCGGCGGCCACGGCGCCGGCGCTTCTTGCGCGCCGGCGGCTGGAGGTCGTCGAGGGCACCGGCGCCGAAGGGGAGCTCGTCGGGGGAGAGCGGCTCCGACGGGCTGGCGGGCTCGTCCGCGCGGGCTTGCTCGGTCTGCTGGCGCTCGGGACCACGCTGCCCGCGCCGCTTGGTGCGCGGCTGGGCGGCACGCTTGGGTTCCTCCTCCAGGCCTGCGCCGAAGGGGAGTGGATCGTGGGGGGCTTCGTGTCGTTTCTCTGACGGTTGATTCATGGTTCGCCGTTGAGGTCGGGCCGGCGTGACGTCAAGATAGCGAGCGTCGGTCTGGGGTTGCATCCCCGTCCGACTTCCCGAGCAAACACCCCGAGAAACGCGCAAATGCCCATGGATATGAGCTCCAAGTCTGCCTCCACCGCCCGCATCGATCGAGAACTGGCACACCTGAAGATCCTGTCGCGTCTGCTTGGGCACGAGATGCACAGCCAGTCCGGCCAGCGGATCGTGCTCTCGCGCGACTCCCTCGAGGAGATGAAGACCAGCATCGACCTGTTCATCGAGTCGGTGCACGGCGGCCGCGTCCAGGCGCAGTCGACCATCACCAGCGTCGAGACCACCCCCGTGGCCTCGCGCATCAACTAGCAGCCCTTCGGCTTGCGCTCTGGCTCCGTCCTTCGCGGCCTCCTGGGTCCCCTCGCCTTCGTGGGGCTCCTGGTGGCTGGCTTCTTGTTCGGGCAGCGGCTCGAGCGCAAGGCCGAGGCCCAGGGCTTCGAGACGGTCGAGACCGACCGCTTCGCCTTCCAGCTAGGCGGCGCCGCCCAGGGCTGGGAGGCCTTCCTCGACCCCCGCTGGGAGCAGCTCCTGGCCGACCGGCTCGCGCGCCTGGACGACTTCCTGGCCGATGACCCCGAAGGGCCGCTGCGGGTCGCCGACGCGCTGGCGGAGCTCTCCTTCATCGAGGAGCTGGGCGCGCCCCACGTGATCTGGCCCGATGGCATCGAGGTGCCGCTGAAGCTGCGCCGTCCCGTGGCCTGCGTGGCCTGGCGCGGGGCCTTCTACCCGGTGGCCGTCGACTGGCAGGGCGAGGGCGGCCCGCGCGGCGTGCTGCTGCCCGGCGCCAGCAGCACCCCCCCGGCCTTCGGCGGCGGCTACCTGCCCGTGCTCGGGGGCGTGACCGGCCGCCTCGACGGGGTCTGGCTCGAGGAGCCGTCCCTGGTGGCGGCCCTCAGCGTGGCCGACTCCATGTGGTACGAGCTCGACGCCGAGGGGGTCGACCGCCTCGGCCGGGTCGTGATCGACGCGACGCGCGACCGCGAGGCCTCGATCGAGGAGCCTGGCACGCGGCTCGAGCTCGAGGGCGGCCGCATCGTCTACTGGGGTCGCAGCCCGGCCATCGGCGCCGCCGGCGAGCGCGCCTCGGCCGACAAGTGGCGCGACCTGTCCGCCGCCCTGGCGCTCCTGGACCCGGGCGCCACGGACCCCGTGCGCGACTGGACCCTGGTCGACCTGCGCTGGGACGACAGCCCGATCACCTGGCGCTAGGGCCAAGAGGCCTGGCCAGGGGCGAGGGAAGCTCCCTCCCAGATCCCTGCAGAAAGGGGGTTGATGCTGGGGGGGAGCGACAGTACCCTGTTCCGCCCATCGCGCCCGGCCCAAGGCAGAAGCCCTGGGTGAGGGAGCGGTGTCGGCGATTGGAACCGACCCCCTTGTTCTGTGCCCCAAAGCGGGTGCGGCGCCCCTAGATAAGATGAAGACCACGAACCTTAGGCCCCAGGACGTCGAGACGCGCTGGTACCAGTACGACGCTTCTGAGCACGTGCTCGGCCGCATGGCCGTCCAGATCGCGATGCAGCTCATGGGCAAGGATCGCCCCACCTACACCCCGAACCAACTGAACGGGGCGCACGTGGTGGTGACCAACGCCAAGAACCTGGTCGTCACGGGCAACAAGGCCGCCCAGAACGTCTACCAGCACTACACCGGTTATGCCGGTGGTCTGCGCGAGGTGTCCTTCGAGAACCTGAAGAGTCGCCGCCCGGAGAAGATCGTCACCGAGGCCGTGCGTCGCATGCTGCCCAAGAACCGCATCGGTCGTGACATGCTGCGTAACCTGAAGGTCTACGCCGGCACCGACCATCCCCACGCTGCTCAAGCTCCCGTCAAGGTGGAGAACAACTGATCATGGCCGTCAACAATCCTTGGACCTGGGGCCTCGGCCGCCGCAAGACCGCCGTCGCCCGCGTGCGCATCAAGCCCGGCACCGGTGTCTTCATGGTCAACAAGAAGCCGGTCAACGAGTACTTCGTGACCGAGCGCGACCAGACCCAGGCGATCGCTCCCTTGCTCAAGACCGAGACCCTCGAGTCCTACGAGATCCACTGCAACGTCAAAGGTGGCGGCCCGAACGGCCAAGCCGGCGCCGTGCTGCTCGGCATCGCCCGTGCGATCAAGGAGCTCAACCCGGTCCACTTCGACGCCCTGCGTGAAGCCGGCCTGTTGACCCGTGACGGTCGCCAGTCCGAGCGCAAGAAGCCGGGCCGCCGTGGTGCGCGCCGAGGCTTCCAGTTCTCGAAGCGCTAACAGCGACAGGCCCCCTCGCGGGGCTCTCGTTCAGGGGCGAGGGCCCGGCCGGCACGGCCGGTCCGTCGCTCCTTGCATAGACACGACTCTCCTCCTTCTGCTAAGTCCGACGGGACACTCGAACCATGGCTGGCCACTCACACGCAGCGAACGTCAAGCGCCGCAAGGACTCCGTCAACGCCAAGAAGGCCAAGATCTTCAGCAAGTGCGCCAAGCACCTGGACTCGGCCGTGCGCGTTGGGGGCCCGGACCCGACCCAGAACCCGCGCCTCGGCCTCGCGATCGAGAAGGCGCGTGCGGCGAACATGCCGAAGGACAACATCGACCGCGCGATCAAGAAGGCGGCCGGTGAGAAGGACGGCGCCGAGTACCTCGAGCTGGTCTACGAGGGCTACGGGCCGGGCGGCGTGGCGCTGATGATCAGCTGCCTGACCGACAACCGCAACCGCACCGCGCCGGACATCAAGTTCCTGCTCGAGAAGCGCGGCGGCAACCTGGGCGCCCAGGGCTCGGTCTCGTTCCTCTTCGACATGCGCTCGGTCTTCGTGGTCGACTGCGACGACAAGGAAGAGGAAGAGCTGATGGAGGAGGCCATGGAGGCGGGCGCCGAGGACGTCGTGCTCGACGACGGCGTGGCGACCTTCTATGGGGATGCGACCGAGTTCATCGAGCTGAAGGCGGGCCTCGAGGCCGCGGGCTACGAGGAGTTCATCTCGGCCGAGATCAGCTACGTGCCCCAGACCCGGATGCCCCTCGAGAGCCCCGAGGACGCCAAGAAGATCCAGGGCATCATCGACGCCCTCGAGGACAACGACGACGTCCAGACCGTCTCTGGCAACCACAGCTTCCCGCCCGAGTGGCTGGAGTAGGCCCCGGACTTGTTGGTTTTGGCCGGCCCAAGGGCTAGCCTCTGCAGGGTCCCGGTCCTCCCCGTACATCCTCTGATCCGCCCGCCACGCGCGGGCCTGCCGCTGAGCCTCCACCATGGGCGACATCCGCATCGTGACCTCGAACGAGGTGCTCCTCAACTCCGCACAGGCCGCGGTCGCCGCCCTCGACGGCTGGCAGTTCGCCGGTGCCGCCACGGTCGACGAGCTGGTCTCCGGCTGCGGAGAGCCCGGTGATGTCGTCCTGATCGATGTCCACGCGGGACCCGAGAACGGCTACGAGTCCTGCCGACGCCTGACCGGCTCGGCCCGGGCGCGGCTCTTCATCGTGGGGGACGGGGACCGCTCGGTCAGCGGTCCGATCGCCGGCTTCTGCGGCGCCCACGTCTTGGACCGCCCCCTGACGGCGGCCGCCCTGCGCGCGGCCCTCGACGACTCGGCTATCCGTCCGTCGGGTGACACCCAGGAGCGCGGCCAAGGCGCCACCCATGGCCTGCCCGAGGCCATGCTGCAGGACTTGATCGGCGGGTCGACCCAGACGATCCTGCGCGCCCTCGTCGACCCCGATACCGGCCTGTTCAACTACGAGTTCCTCAACTTCAAGCTGGACGAGGAGTTCAAGCGCGCGCGCCGCTTCGGCACGCCGCTCTCCTGCGTCATGCTGGGCTTCGAGGGGCAGGCGAGCGACGACGTGCTGCGCCAGCTGGCCGCGGCCTTCCTCGAGACCTCGCGCGACACTGACGTGCTCGGGCGCTTCGACGAGAGCTCGTTCCTGTTCTTCCTGCCGAACACCGGCCCGGACGGCGCGCGCGTGATGGCCGAGCGCATCAAGGCGATCGCCAACGCCCGCGGCCTCTCCGACCTCGTCGGCGACCCCCTGGACATCGCTGCGGGCATCTCGTTCTACCCGCACGTGGACATCACCCGTCGCGAGGACCTCTTCGGTCGCGCCCGCGAGGCGTTCTTCGCCGCGCGCGCCGAGGGCACCGGCCTCGTGACCGCTGGCTGACATGTCCTGGAAGCCCGACATCGCCAAGCTGCAGGCGCGCGACGACGCCGAGTGGCGGGCGGTCGAGGAGAAGTACGGCGGCCGGCTCCTGGCCTACGCGCAGCGCCGCACCGGCGGTGACGTGCAGGCGGCCGAGGACGTGCTGCAGGAGACGATGCTCGGCGCCGTGCGCGGCATCGCCAAGTTCGACTCCAAGTACACCTTCGAGCAGTACCTGTTCGGCATCGTCCGCAACCGGTCGATCGACTTCCTGCGCCGGCGCAAGCTGCGCACCCTGCTCGGCGACGAGGAGCGCGAGGACTTTCCCGACCTCGACGCGTTCATCCACGAGGCCGACACGCCCAGCGCGATCGTGCGCGGCAACGAGCTGTCCGAGCGCGCCACCACGCTGCTCGTCGAGATCCTCAAGGAGTGGGTCGACGAGACCTGGCGCCAGGGCGAGCACAAGCGCCTGGCCGTGCTCGAGGCCTTGTTCGCAGCCGGCTGGCGCAACCGCGACGTGTGGCGCTACTTCGGCCTGCGCGACGAGACCGCCGTGGCCGGCATCAAGTTCCGCGCGATCAAGCGCCTGCAGCAGCTGGCCGCCGTGGCCGAGTCCGGGGGCGACCTGCTGCGCTTCCTGGCCGACGCCCAGGACGGGGGCGGGCGCATGCTCGACCTCGACGTGCAGGCGGTCTGGAGCGACCGGCAGGTCTCCTGCCGGGACCGCGCGACCCTCAAGGAGCTGCTCGACGGGAAGGCCAGCGCGGGCATCAAGGCCTACTTCGGCTTCCACCTGCGCGAGCTCGAGTGCGCGCCCTGCCGGGCCAACCTCGACGACCTCGCCGGGGACCTCGAGCGCGTCGATGCCCTCGTAGCGGGCCTCGAGGGCGCCGCCGGAAAGGGCAGCTAGTCCCGGGTCAGGGACTTGGAGAGCGGCCTATCCATGCTGCGTGGCCGCCGGGCCGCCCTCGAACAGGAATCGAACGCGGTTCAACGTTCCGGGAGGGCCCCGGCGGATGCGGTGAGGGCTAAGGTCTAGCCAGCCCCTCCTCCTTAGGTTCTCTTCGGCTTCGGCCCCCAACGACCATGACCGTCCTCCTCGCCAGCCTGCTGCTTGCCTCGGTTCCCACCGTCGCGCCCTCGACCCCGACGGCCCCTCGGGTTGCAGGCAACAACGTCGCCCTCGCCCGCGGTCTCGAGACCATCGCCGTCAACGAGATCAGCGCCGACATCCACTACATCGCTTCGGACGAGATGGGGGGGCGCGACACGGTGTCCGAGGAGCAGCGCATCGCCGCGCGCTTCATCAAGAACCGCCTGGTGCGCCTGGGCTTCACCCCCGGCAACGGGGAGAAGTTCCTCTACGAGTATCCGCTGGCGATGAAGGCGCTCGACCCTGCCAGCCTCTCGGCCTCGGTCGATGGGACGGCCGCCCTGGCCTACGGCTCCGACTACACCTTCACCGACTCGTTCGGTGCTGCCGCGCTGACGACCGACGGCGGGCTGGTCTTCTGCGGCACCGGCGAGCGCGACGACTTCGACGCCGAGGCGCTGCCCGGCAGCTGGGCCGTCTGCAGCTACAGCGACCAGAACATCTACCGCCTGCGCAGCCGCGCGCGCAAGGCCGGCGCGGTCGGTCTCGTGCTGGTGCCAGCCGCCGACGCCGACCTGATCGCGGACTTCGCCGAGCGCGATGACGCGGCCTTCGCCGGGTCGGTCTCGTGGCCGAGCACCGGCGGCTCACGCAGCCGCGCGCCCTTCCCGGTGATCGCCGTCTCGGCCGCCACCAGCGCAGCCCTAGGCGTCACGGCCGAGAGCACCATCGGCGCCGACCTCGGGCACAGCCTGGCCGAGTCCCGCGACCTCAAGGGTGGCGGCGAGGTCATGGCCGAGAACGTCTGCGGCTTCTGGCCCGGCAGCGACCCGGAGCTCTCGAAGGAGGTCCTGATCGTCTCGGCCCACTACGACCACGTCGGCACCCGCAACGGCAAGGTCTACAACGGCGCCGACGACAACGGCTCGGGCACCAGCGGGCTGCTGGCCCTGGCCGAGGGGCTGAAGGAGTACGGGCCGATGCGCCGCAGCGTGCTCTTGATCTGGGTCTCCGGTGAGGAGAAGGGCCTCTGGGGCTCGAAGGCCTGGGCCCAGAACCCGAGCCTGCCCGAGGGCTACCGCCCGGTGGCGAACCTCAACATGGACATGATCGGCCGCAACGCCCCGAACGTCCTGTACGTGACGCCCAGCGAGAAGCACTCGGGCTACAACGGCCTGACCAACCTGGCCGAGCGCTTCGCCATCGAAGAGGGCTTCGGGGACTTCCCCGAGGCGCGCGAGCAGGGCTTCGAAGGCCTCGGCAGTGCGGACGTCTACTACGGACGCAGCGACCACGCCGAGTTCGCCAAGCTCGACATCCCGGTCTGCTTCCTATTCGCCGGCGAGCACGAGGACTACCACAAGGACACCGACACCCCGGACAAGATCGACTGCGACAAGATCCGGCGCGTGTCGCGCACGATCCTGAAGCTGCTGGACGCCCTGCAGACCGACACCCTCGACCTGTAGGCAGCACTCGGCACCTAGCGCGGGCAGGCAGGACTCCACGGGGTCCTGCCTGCTCTCGTTCCCGGTGGCCTCGGGAGGTCACGGGTCGAGCGCGTGGGCTGCTACACTCCGCCGATGGACCACCGGGACCGAAGCGCTCGCACCGCGGGCTTCCAGGCCGCCGCCTGCCTCTTGGCGCTCACCGCCGGCTGCGCGACAGGCGCGAGCGAGCCCGGCCAGCCGAACGTGATCGTCGTGGTGGTCGACACCCTGCGCGCCGACCACATGTCGCTGCATGGCTACGCACGCAAGACCACGCCGCGCATCGATGCTCGCGCGCAGGACGCGGTGGTCTTCGACCGCGCCAGCTCGGGCAGCTCTTGGACCGTGCCGTCGATGGCGATGATGTTCACCGGCAGCTACAAGACCGAGAACGTGTGGCGCCTGGACGAGGCCGACACCTCCTTCGTCGAGCGCTTCCAAGAGTCCGGCTACCGGACCGGCGCGGTGGTGACGAACTCGCTGCTCGGAACCGTCACCCGCAAGGCGATGGGGGACGCGCCCGAGCTGGTCTACGAGTCGGGCTTCGAGCGCGGCTTCGACTCCTACGAGGTCTTTCAGGCCCCCGAGCTCGTGGACGGCAAGAAGCCCAAGCAACGTCCCCACGGCTGGTACGCCGACGAGGTCTTCCAGCGCGGGGCGGCGTGGGTCGAGGCCACCGACGAGCCGGACACCGGGGACAGCGCAGCTCCTTACCTCTTGTACCTGCACCTCTATGACCCGCACCACCCGCGCCGGCCGCGGCACCCTGACCGCTTCCCTTGGAAGGCGCGCCAGCCCGGCTACGAGGCCTTCCTGGGCGGGCTACCGGCCGAGCTCGAGGCGGCGCCGAGCTTCGAGGACTACACCTTCGTCCTGCGCCAGACCGCACTTTACGACGCCGAGGTGGCCGCCGTGGACGTCGCCATGGGGCAGCTGTTCGGCTGGCTGGAAGAGCGCGGCGAGCTCGATGACACGGTCGTGGTGCTGACCGCCGACCACGGCGAGGGGCTCTGGCAGCGGGCTCTACCCGCAGGCGAGAAGCCGGCGGAGTACAACAAGGTCCCGGCGCTCTACGCCGACCATGGCGTGCACCTCTTCGACGAGCAGGTGCACGTCCCGCTGGTCCTCTGGGGGCCGGGTGTTGGCGAGCCGCGTCGCGAGCCCGCCAGCGTCAGCCTGGTCGACCTGGCGCCGACCTTGTATGAGCTGGCCGACCTCGCGCCGCCCGCGGGTGGCGCCGACCTCTCGGGCTTGAGCCTGGTCGGTGACCCCGCCGATCTAGCTGCGCGCCGGACGATCCTCGCCTTCTGCTCGCGCGGGGCGAGCCTGACCCGCGACGGGCGCTGGCGCCTGCACGTGCCCGCCGACTACCGCGTCGAGAGGTTCGGCGACGCGCCGCGGCTCTTCGACCTGCGCGAAGACCCAGCCGAGGTGCGGCCCCTCGACGACCCTGCCCGCGAGGCCGAGCTGGCCGCCGATCTAGCCGCCCTGATCGAGCTGCTCGGGACCACGGGCGAGCTGACCGACGAGGAGGCCGCGCTGCGCCGCGAGCTGCTCGACGCGATGGGGTACACCGGCCAGTGAGCGAGGCCCACCGCCAGACGCCGCGCCGCCACAGTCGCCTGCGCATCCGCGTCTTCAAGGCCTGCGAGACCCTCGCGCGCGTGTGCGGCGGCCGGGCGCTCTACCGCGCGCTCAACCTGCGCCCGGGCCGCTTCGCCGTGCGCCACGAGCGCCTCGCGGTGGGCGCCGACTCGCCGCTGGTCGGCCTGCGCATGGTGCAGCTGTCGGACATCCACGCGGGGCCGTTCCTCGGGACCGGCGACCTGGTCCACGTCGTCGCCGCGGCCAACGCCCTAGCGCCGGACCTGTGCCTGTTCACCGGCGACCTGATCTCGCGGACCCCCGACGAGGGCCTGTTGGTGCTGGACGACCTGGCCTCGCTGAACCCGCGCCTCGGGACCTTCGCCGTCTTTGGCAACCACGACTACCGCCACCGCGAGGAGCGCCGCCTGGCGGCCGCCTTCGCCGAGCGCGGGATCCGCTTCCTGCTCAACGAGTCCGTGCGCCCGCTGGGCGAGGACAGCCCGCTGGTGCTGCTCGGCGTCGAGGACCTGGAGGAGGCCAAGAGCCTCGACCTGACCGCCGCCCGTGCTGGCCTGCGGCCGGGCGACCTCGAGCTGGTCCTGTCCCACAACCCCGGCGGCGCGGTGGCGCTGCTCTCCCCCGCCACGCGGCTCGTGCTCTCGGGCCACACCCACGGCAACCAGATCGACCTACCCTTCCTGCGCACCCTCGGTCCTCACCACCCGGGCGAGCGCGTCGAGCTGCGCCCCGCGAGCGAGACCGAGAGCGCCGCGACCTTGATCGTGAATCGCGGCCTCGGCGTGGTCGGCGTCCCGCTGCGGCTCTTCGCGCGCCCCGAGCTGGTGCTGGTGGAGCTGGTCCCGTGAACGGCGGCTCCTTGGCCCTGTTCGAGGGCGTCCTGTACTGGGGTCTCAACAGCGGGGCCGGCGCCGGAGTGCGCGCCCACGACCTGAACGGGCACCCGCTGGACGTCGAGCTCGGCCCTGGGCCCGGCGATTCGCGCGGCTCCTCGGTGTCGGGCCTCGCCGTGGACCCCGACCGGCGCCTTTGGATGGCCGACACCCTCGGCCGCTGCGTGCGCGGCTACAGCCTGTTCGGCCGCGAGGGTGGGCGCTTCGAGCCCGAGACCGGCGCCCTCGAGGCCCCGGCGGCGCGCTACGTCGACGGCCCCGTGGACCTGGTCGTGGCCCCCGGTGACACCTGGCGCGGCCTGTGGGTCGCGACCGGCGGCGAGCGGCGCGCGGCGGTCGGCCTGCACCTGCCCGACGGCACGCGCCTCGCGACCCTGCGCTCCGAGGGCGACCCCAAGCGGGCCTTCCGGCGCATCACGCGCCTCGCCGCCCGGGGCGAGGAGCTCTGGGTGCTCGAGTCGGGCGCGCGCCGGGTGCAGGTCTTCCGTCGCGGCGACTTCCACTTCCTGTTCGGCCTGCCCGAGGCGGTGCGCCGCGGCCGAAGCTGGCCGCGGGCCCTCTGGCCCCTGTCCGACGGCCGGCTGGTGCTCGCGGTCGACGACGGCGGCGGCGAGGCACGCGGCGCTGCCGTGCGGCGGCTGGACCAGGGCGGGCACGTCTCCGGCCCGGTCGATCTGGTGGTGGAGGAGACCGAGCTCGACCGCCGCTC
>JARGPD010000024.1:0-8975 GCA_029212845.1 Planctomycetota bacterium | reverse complement strand
GCCCTCGCCGGGGGGGGCGCGGCGCGCGGCGCTGCCGTGCTGCTGCTGGACCCGGGCGGGCACCTCCTGCGGGTGCTGGTGCACGGGCACGACGAGGCCGTCGATGGACCCGACGTGCCCGAGGGGCTCGTCTCCGGCCCGGTCGATCTGGTGGTGGAGGAGACCGAGCTCGACCGCCGCTCGCGGCTGGTCCTGTGCGACCTCGAGGGCACCCGCGTGCAGGTCTTCAACCTCGAAGGCCGCTGCTACGGCTCCTTCGCGGACTTCGGCGAAGCGCTCTAGTTCTCGATCTGTGAACTCGCTCCGGTTACGCGCCTGTGACGGGCGCTTGGGATACCCTTGGGGCCCATGTCGAGTCCCCGTTTCCTGCTGCCGCTGCTCGCGGTCCTGCTGCTGGCCGTCGCCGCCTTCTTCCTGTTGGAGCCCCTCGGGGAGTCCGCGGAGGACGCGCGCAGTGAGGCCGAGCGCGTCCGGGCCGAGGCCGCCGCGATCTTCGAGCAGGCCGGTCGCGAGGGGACCGCGCGAGGCGCGGGCGTCGGGGATGGCGCGCAGCGTTCGGGCCCCGGTGGCGTGCTCGCGCCGATGGCCGGCGCCAGCTTCGCCGAGGCTGGCTTCGACCGCGTCGCAGGCGGCCCGTCGGAAGCGGGCGCGCCACGCCCCCTGCGCTCGTCCATCGGGCCGCCGGCCGGCGCGCGCAAGAGCCGCACCTGGGTCGGCGAGCTGCGCTCGTCCCAGGGCTCCGGCCCGGTCGTCGCGGCGACGGTGACCCTGCGGCTCGGCGACGAGCGCTCGGAGGCGACCAGCGACGAAGCTGGCCGCTTCGCCCTCGCCTGGTTCGAGGACCTGCCCGCCGACCTCGAGATCGAGCACCCCGACCACGTGGACCTGCGCGCCGCCGAGCTGCCGCTCGAGGACGACGCGCGCTTCACCCTGGACCCCTCGGCCGCGATCGACGGGCGCCTGACCGGCCTGCCCTTGGCGCTCATGTCCGGCGACCAGCGCGTCGAGCTTTGGCAGGTGACCTCCAAGCGCGGGCGCGACTGGCCGCGGCTGACCGCCGAGGTGGATGCGACCGGCAGCTTCCAATTCACCGACCTCGATCCGGGCGAGTACGCCCTGTGTGCCTTCGGCGACGGCCTCGCCGGACGCTACGAGCACGGCGTCGTGCTGGCCGCTGGCCGGCGCCTTCAGGTCGACCTCGGCGTCGAGCGCGCCGCGTCCCTGGTGGGCGAGCTCGTCTTCCCGCCCGGCCTGACCGGGCCCTCGCTCGCGGGCGCCGAGATCGAGCTCGTGCCCCGCGACAAGGACCTGCCCAAGGCCCTGGCCGACGAGCGCGAGCGCGAGACCACCGCCGACGCGAGCGGTCGCTTCGAGCTGGCCGACCTGGCTCCGGGCGCCCACCGGGTCCTGGTGACGACGCCCTGGGGCGCGCGCAAGAGCTTCGGGCTGGACATCGACAGCGCGGGCCAAGAGCTCGAGAAGCAGTACACCCTGGCGGTGCCGGCCAGCCTGGCCGGCCGGGTCGTCGACGCCAGCGGCGGGCCGCTCGCCGGCGTGACCGTGGTCACCTGCCGCCAGCGCTCGAAGTCCTCCTTGGCCACGGCCCTCGAAGGTCGCGGCGACGAGCTCCCCGGCGCGGTGCGCACCGACGCCGACGGGGTCTTCCTGATCGAGACCGTGCCCGCCGGCGAGCCGATCTTCGCCTTCGCGCGGCCCGCCGGTCACCTGCCGGTCTGGTCCGAGCCGCTGGTCCTCGGACCCGCCGAGGCGCGCCGTGGCCTCGAGCTGCGGCTGCCCGAGGAGCTCTTCGTGAGCGGCCGCGTCGAGCACGCCTCGGCCACCGGCCAGGTCGGCGAGCACCTTGGCGGCGCGCGCCTGGAGGCGCGCTACAGCCAGAGCGGTCGCGAGTCGGTCTTCGCCACCGCGACCTCGGACGAGGACGGCAGCTACACCCTCGGTCCGCTGATGCCCGGCTCCATGCGCATCGCCGTGCGGCTCGACGGCTACCTCGACGGCTCCCAGAAGCTCGAGCTGCTGCCGGGCTCGGGCACGACCGAGGCGAGCTTCCAGCTGGACCCGGCCTGGAGCCTGAGCGGGCGCGTGGTCGACGAGGACGGCAACGGGGTCGAGCGGCTGCGGCTGGTCGCGTCGGTGCTGGACCTGGACCTGCCGCGCAGCCAGCGCCGCGAGCGCCATGCGGACGACCCGCCCGACCGCGCGGTGCACACCGACGACTACGGGCGCTTCACCCTGCGCGAGCTGCCGGCCGCGGACTGGTTCCTGGCGGTGCGCAGTGAGCACCACGAGCTGATCGAGCGCACGCCGCGGGTCGTGACCAGCCAGGGCGACGAGCCGCTCTTGGTCGTGCGCCGCCTGACGCGCAGCGAGCGCGCGAGCCTCGACCTGGTGATCGTCTCGGCGGCCACGGGCATGGCGCCCGAGGACCTAGTGGTCGGCGGGCTGGGCAATGCCCAGGTGACCCTGGACGGGAGCGAGGTGCACGCCTCGGGGATCGAGGCCGAGCCCAAGCGCGTGCTGATCTCGGCCAAAGGCTGCGCGGCGACCTACCTCGACGTGGAGTTCTTCCCCGGCGTGAACACCGACCTCGGGCTGGTGCAGCTGGACCCCGGCGCGCGCATCACGATCGTCGTGAAGGGGCCCGGCGACAAGGCCGAGAAGAAGGCCAAGGTGCGCCTCTTGCCACGCTCCGTGGACGAGGGGGGCCCGACGCCTGCGGGCGGCATGGCCTCCGGCGACGCGGCGCCACCGATGACGCTCAAGCACATCGGCGACGGCAAGTACCGCTCGGAGGGGGTGCCCTTCGGTGAGTGGCGCCTGCGGGTCTCGGCCGGCGGGATGCGCACGACGACGATCGACTTCACGGTCGAGGACCTGAAGCGCACCAAGACGGTCGAGCTGCAGAAGAAGAAGCAGAAGGGCGGCAGCCCCGCCGCTCGCTGAGTGGACCGCGGCATTCCGCGGGCGCCGGCCTGGGGGCCGGGCTGGCCGAGGGGTATCCTCGGGCGATGGACACCGCCAAGCTCGAACCGGTCGGCGTGATCGACCTCGGAACGCAGTCGTGCCTCTTGTTGGTGGGGCGGCGCGACGGCGACCGGCTCGAGGTGCTCGAGGATCGCTGCGAGCTGCCGGCCCTCGGCGAGGGGCTGGCGCGCAGCGGGCGCCTGTCGGAGGTCGCGATGGAGCGCGCCCTCGCGGTGCTCGGTGGCTTCGCGAGCCGCGCGCGCGAGCTGGGCTGCTCGTCGGTGCGCGCCTACGGGACCGCAGCCATGCGCCGTGCCGAGAACGCGGCCGTGCTGGTGGCCGCGGCGCGCGAGCGGCATGGGCTCGAGCTCGTGGTCGTGGCGCCCGAGCGCGAGGCCGCCCTGGCCTGGTCGGCGGCGGCGGGACCCGGCGGCGATCCGGCCACCCGGGTGATCGACGTCGGCGGCGGCAGCACGGAGGTGGCCCAGGGCGGCGGGCTGGAGCGCCTCTCGGCACCCGTGGGCGCCGTGGTGCTGTCTGAGGACCTCGGCGTCGAAGCCAGCTGGGAGGCGTTGGTGGGGGCTGCCCGGGAGGCCCTGCGGGCAGCGGGGGGGCAGCTCGGTCCGGCGCGCCGGGCTCCGACCGTGGCCCTCGGGGGCAGCGCGAGCAACCTGGGCTCCATGGCCCTGGGGTTGGCGAAGTTCGATCACCTGGCGGTGGAGGGGGCCGTGGTGACCGCGGAGCAGCTGGCCCACTTCGGCGCGAGCTTGGCGGCGACGCCCGTGGCCAAGCGCTGCGAGCACCCGATCGAGGCTGCCCGGGCGGCGATCCTGCCGGCCGGCTTGGCCTGCCTGGCTGCGGCGACCGAGCTCCTGGGCGCCGCCGAGCTGCGCGTCTCCGGCCGTGGCCTGCGCTACGCCCTGATGGCCGAGTCGCTGGGGTTGGTGTAGGGTTGATCGGAGCCGCCGCGGCTGGTCCTCCACCTCCGCCGCCGGTCGACCAACGAGCCTCCCGCCCATGATCTTGACCCTCGTCCTGGCTGTCCTGTTGCAGGTCCCCGCCTCTCCGGCGGGGGGGTCGGCCCCGGGCCGCGTGCCGACCCAGGCTGGGCCCGAGCGGCCGATCACCTCGCTGGCCGACACGGCCGAGCCCGGCGACGACCCGCACAGCCTCGGTGCCCTGCCGATGACGATCCTGCCGGGCCAGCCCTTCGGCGTGACCGTGGTCGCCCCGGTGTCGATCGGCTGGCAGCTAGGCGGCCGTCCCGACGTGCTTGACGTGGTGCTGACCGGCCTCGGCACCGGCTACCAGGAGCAGTTCTACCTGCAGCTACCGCTCAAGCAGGGCGGCGGCCCGGTGCCGCTCTTGATGCTGTTCCACAAGTACGGCTCGAAGGCCAACGACGGCTACCTGCACACGACCTTCCCCTACGAGTGCGCGCGCCGCGGCTGGTTCTACCTGAGCTCCCTCGGCGCGACGAAGAAGAGCTTCTCCTGCCTGCCGGGCCAGGCCAACCGCGAGGCGGTCTGGGACTGGGTGATGGCCTTCACCGGCGGCGCGATCGACCCCGAGCGCCAGTACGGGGTCGGCTTCTCGATGGGCGGGGGCTCGGTCGTGAATTGGGCGGCGCGCCACCAGGACCCGAGCGGTCCCATGCTGGCGGCCGCGGTCAACCACACGGGCGGCGTGGCCCTCGAGGACACCTGGCTCCACGACGCGCCCGTGCGGACCTTCCTCGAGTTCTGGGCCGGTGGCACGCCGACGTCCGCGCCCTTCGGCTACCAGCGCAGCTCAGCGGTCTCCTTCGATCCGGTCAGCTTGGCGCCGGACGCCTCGGTCAGCATGGGCGTCAACCTGGTGCACATGCCCCTGTACGTGGTGCATGCCTCGGCCGATCCCCTGGGCTACCTGGTGACCCAGACCAAGGTCTTCAAGGACTTCATGCTCTCCCTGGGGGGCACGCTCTTGTACGAGGAGGTGCCCTTCCTCGGCCACGAGTGGAGCAGCCTCGACGAGCGCGCCGCCTGCGACTTCCTGTCCGGGACGAAGCGCGCGCTGCCCCTGTCCGGCACGACCCTGGCGGACGCGGGTGGCCGCTGGGTCTGGTGCGACCTCGAGCAGGATGCGGGCGGGGCCTTCACGCGGCTGGCCTGGGCCCTGGACCCCGTGGCCAACCGGGTCGAGCTGGGGGCGAGCGAGAACCTCAAGCGGGTCAGCGTGGACGTGGTGGGGGCCGGGCTCGATCCGGCGGTGCCCCTCGAGGTCGGCCTCGCTGCGGCTGATGGGTCGGCCGAGACGGTCGCCCTGCCCGGCTTCACGGCCTCGCCGACGGTCGTTCTGCGCGACGGGCTGGCGACCCTGGCCTGGACCTGGGACCCCGTGTCGGGGGTTCTGGAGCTGCAGGAGAGCGACCCGAGCCCCCACCTCTGGAGGATCGAGCCCTAGGGCGCTGACGGGGTCCGGAGCGGTGTCTCCAACCAGGCTCCAGACGGCCTAAGGTCGTTGCCGATAGACCAAACGTCCCGTCAATTCGCGCCCTGGGGCATCCTCCCTATCCCAGCCAGCCCAGGCGGGATAAGATTTCCTTGGAACCGGAATCCGCCTTCCTCTCGTCCCCCCCTCGGAACCCACTCATGTTCGATGTCATCCAAAGGCCCCTGGCCACCCTGGCTAGGGCCTGCGCCCTGCCTGGGCTTGGTCTGCTGCTGGCAGCCGGAAGCGCGGCCGCCCAGGTCACGCCGTCGGTGGGCGGCGGTCAGCCTGGGGTCTACCAGGGACCGATGACCCAGCACCCGCTGGTCGTGCCTGCGACGCCCTTCCAGTGGACGACCAGCGCGGGCCTGGGTGCCGTCAAGGTGCCCTTCCCAGGCCAGTTCGGGTGGAAGCACTTCATCGGGCTGAACTTCCAGGCGCGGATGATCCCCAGCGTCAGCACCGACCCGACGATGGAGGTGATCTTCTATCCGCCGGCCTCGGGCCACCCGACCAAGGCGGAGCGCATCACGATCCAGTTCCCGATGGACCCCGGCAAGATCCGCGGCTCGGGCGCGATGGTCCTGGCCTTCCACGGCTTCGGCGTCTCGGAGAAGGACATCTTCGTCAACACCCAGCTGCCGCAGCTGTGCGCCCAGCGCGGCTACATCCTGGTGGCGCCCTACGGCCTGACCGACACCCACTACGGCAACCTGCCGAGCCAGGCCAGCCTCGACAAGGTGCTCGAGCTGGTCGACGCCTTCTTCGACTGGGACGAGAAGCGCGTCTATGCGGCGGGCTTCTCCATGGGTGGGGGCGCGGCGATCAGCTATGCCATGCGTCGCCAGGACGACGGGCGTCGGCGCATCGCCGGTCTGATCAACCACACCGGCACGATGGATCTGCTCGGGACCTACAACGACGGGACCACGGCGCTCAAGCTGCTGATGGCCGACAGCGACCACTTCGGCACCCATCCCGGGGACGCGGACTCGGCCTTCCCCTACGAGCGGGTCAGCCCGGTCGTGCTCAACGGTACGGCCGTGGACCCGATGCGGGCGCCGGTGCGCAACCTCAGCCACCTGCCGATCTTTCAGTACGTCAACCTCGACGACCCCCAGGTCAACCTGGTCAACGACAACCTCGCGGTGGGCAGCTACCTGCTGTCCCAGGGCGTCAACCTGAACCAGGTGACGAACCACGCCGGGTCCCAGCATGCCTGGAGCACGCTCGACATGGCGACGGCGCTCGACTGGCTCGAGCACTACAGCCTGCCGGACCTGCCCACGGACTCCCCGGTCTTCGCCGACACGGAGTCCAAGTACTTCCACACGACCGTGCGCGCGAAGACCGACAAGCGCGTCGCCTCCTTCGAGATCGCCGTCGACCTCGCTTCGGCGACGATCGAGGTGACCGAGACCAACGAGCTCGACGTGCTGTTCCTGGACCTCGTGGGGATGGGCCTCAACACGTCGCAGTTCCTGGTCGGCACCTGGGGCTCGGCCGATGGCACCGGCGATCAGCTGGTGCTGGGCGGGATCGCCTCGGCGCCAAGCCAGGTGCTGTTCGGTGGCCAGCCTTCGACGAACTGGAGCCACGATCCGGCGACCTCGGAGCTGACCCTCGAGATGCGCGCGGGCACCACGCCCGTGATCTGGTCCGTCGCTCCCTGAGACGGAGCCCGACCGCGCCCGAGGGCGACCGCAAGGAGCGGGGTGGTGCATGCTGCGCCGCCCCGCTCCTTCGCTTGGGGGGGGCGCGGGCTCCGTGCCGCGGCACCGGAGAGAAATGTAGGCACGAAAAGGGCCGATGATCTTGCGATCATCGGCCCGAGGGAGAGAGTCCCTCGAAATGTGAGGCTCGCAGAAACACATTTCGAAGGTGGCAGTGCCGAAGCACTACCGGCGAGAGGGATTCCCTTGCCTGTAGTGACGGAGAGGGGCTCGCAAACCTCGCCGTCAGGCTCAGGACTCTCGCGTGGAGGGCTCGCAACCTCCACAGACCGAATCATAGTCGTTCAGGTGTCGCCGCGCTCACGGTGCTGCTGGATTTTCGGTGGTTTCCTGGATCATGTAAACCAGGCATAACAATGCTATCAGATGCGTGTCACCGAGCCTGCGGTTGGGGCCGTGGCGCGGCCCCGGTCGGATCGGTTAGGAGCCGCTAGCAGGCAGCCAGCAGGTGGTCTGCAGGCCACCCCAGGTGCTGCGCTCGAGGCGCATCGAGCCACCACAGCGGTGCAGGTCAGCGACGGCCAGGGAGAGCCCGGCGAGCTCGCGGCCGCTACCCTGGCTGCGACCCCGGCTGAGACCACCGAGGCTGGGCGGCCAGCCGCTGTCGGACTCGATCACCAAGAGGGCGCCGGGCATCACCTGGTCCGAGGCGGACAGCTGGATGCGGATCCGGCGGGTGCTGTCGTCGAGCCCCTCGAGCAGGTTGCGGACGAGGTCCTCGAGGGCCTCTTCGTCCAGGGCGAGCTGGGGGGTCTGGTCGACCTGGAAGTCGAGCTGCGTGTCGGGGCCCAAGAGGCGCGCGACCTCGAACTCGAGGATCTCTTCGAAGGCGGTCGGGCTGGGGTCGAGGGGCCCGAAGAACTCGGCGAAGGTCTGGGGGTCCAGGGCTTCGGCCAGCATCGCGGTCAGCTCGTCGGGTGCAGGCTGGGCATCCTTGGGGCTGGGCCCGGGCAGGGCGTCCAGGAGGCTCGGCGTGCCGAGGTCCTCGGCGCGCTCGATGGCGGACCAGATCGCGAGCAGGGCCTCGAGCTCGGACAGGTCCCACTCGCCGCCGTCGACCTCGCCCAGCGCCAGGGCGAAGTCCTGGTCGTCGACGGGGGTCAGGACCAGGCGGCGGGCGCCGAGTTCCTTGTCCAGCTCGCCGCTGGTGACCGCTTCGACCTGGGCCAGGGTGGGCAGGCAGGCGGCCTCACCGCGGGAGAGCAGGGGGTGCCAGGCGCGCACCTCGCCCGTCCCGACCCGGCGCCACAAGGAGCCGGCCTGGGCCAGGCCAGCCTTCAGCACGGCATCCAGCAGGATCCCGGCCCTGGCAGTCGGCGACCCACAATCGAGCAGCAGGTCGATCGCGCGGCTCAGGGTGCTCTCGTCTTTGGGGGAGTTCATGGGACACCCCTACATCGACATGTGGGGGAGATCCTTGAGCCCCTTGCCCCCCAGAATCCCGGTCCGCCGGACAATTTTTGTCCCCCCCGATGCCCCGCTCAGGCTTGACCGGGAGCCCGCATGGTCGTAATCTCCGGCCCCTCCAAGGCGGCGGTGTAGCTCAGCTGGTTAGAGCAGCGGAATCATAATCCGCGTGTCGGGGGTTCAAGTCCCTCCACCGCTACCACCCCAAACTCGTCGCCGAGCGCCCCTGGTGGCCCCAGGAAGCCGCCTGAGCCGACGCCCGACGCGACTCGGGGCCCTCAGTCGCAAGGGAAGTGGGGCTTGGCTGCGGGAGGGGCAGGAGGGGAGTCCTTGGTGGTCCTTGGTGGTCCGGCCGCCACCCTCCGGAGGCAAGTTCAGAGC